>NZ_CP006992.1:850000-1150000 GCF_001542815.1 Methylobacterium sp. AMS5 | reverse complement strand
GCAAGTTCGTTCTGATGACCGCCGAGCAGTTCGATCGCCTGACCGGCACAGGCTCGCAGCGCGCGTACCGTGCCGAAGACCTGACGGCTCCGGAGCGCGACGAGATCCTGGCCGGGCTCGATGCCGTCGCGCAGGACGAGGGACGCGATGACTGAGCCCCAGCACGGCGAGATCATCCTCTACTCCTACCTCTGGGCACGGGAGCACGATCGCGGCGAAGAGACCGGCCGGAAGGCACGCCCAACCTGCGTCATGCTCATCGTCGTCGGCAAGGACGGTCGTTCCAAACCCCTCCTGTTCCCGATCACCAGCCAGCCGCCAGGGTCGTCCAATCACTTCGTAGAGGTTCCCGAGACCGAGGCACGCCGTGCGAAGCTCTCCACGCCAGCCTGGGTCATCGTGGACGAGTTCAACACCGACGATCCCACTACGTCTTGGGCGCTCGAGGACGCCAAGCCGCTCGGCCGGTTCTCGAAGAAATTCATGTCGCGGATCGCCGCCGCAGCCGCCGGTGCCATCAGAGCCGGCAAGGCACGTAGCGTCCCGAGACGATAGTGGGCAGTAGGGTGCGGGCAGGCTCGGATAAGGGGCCTGCGAATGAACAGCTCCCAACTCGACGCGACCCGAGTGCCAGGCGGCCCGGTCTCTTGGATAGGCCGCAGGAAGGGATCCTCGACGTCCGGTGAGCATGTCGGGGAAGCCGGGTTTGCACGGAAGCGGGGCCGACCGGAGGCAGGCTGGAAGCGGTCCTGCCCAGCGAGGGGTGCCCAGCCGGTCAGGCGTCGAGGCTGGAGGCGTCCGGAGTGGGCGCCATACCGGGACGCAGCGGCGCGTTGGGGGGCACCCTCCCGAGCCAATCCGAGGCAGCGGCGAGCGTGGGAGAGGGCCACCACGCCCCATCCTGCAAGCCCGGAGTCCGGTCGATCCGCCCCAAGCGGAAACGTCGGTGAAACGCGGCGCCGACGTTCGCCACGCCTCAGATCACTTCCGATGCGCATCGCTGCCTTCCCTACGCGGCGGTCGCCTGGGACTGCTTCGAGGCGAGCTCCACGGCCTCGACGACCTTCTCCGGCGCGAGATGGTGGATCATGTGCCCCATCCCGGGAACCACGATGAGCGTGCTGTTCGGCAATTCATCGTGTAGCCGCTGTGATTGACGGCCGACATCGGCGATCTGGTCGGCGCCACCGGCGATGATGATGACGGGGAGGTCGAGGTCATGGTAGTGCTGCTGAAGCTCGACCGTGACCGGCGTCATCATCGCCGCATCCTCCGCAGATGCCCGCAACTGCAACGGGCGCAGCATCATGTCGGTCGGGAACTCTCGATCGAAGCGCTCGGGAATGTCGGCCGGCGCGAACATGCCTTTGATCATGGCGGGAAGGAGCGCGCGCCCGACCAGCGGCGAAACGGAGTAGCGTAGGACATCGCCGATGATCGGGATCGCGGCGGGCGAGGCGAGAACCACGTCGGCGCGCAGCGTCGGGTAGTAGTAGCCCGATGCCAGGACGAGGCTGCGCACGAGCTGCGGGGCTTGCAGAGCGAGGGCGACCGCGACCAGCGCGCCCCAGGAGTGTCCAAGCACCACGGCCTGCGTGACACCGAGCTGCTGCAAGGCTTTCTGGTAAAGCGTCGCGTGCGCGCGCGGCGTCCATACACCCCGAGGCCGGTCGCTGTAGCCGTATCCAGGGCGGTCGAAGATGATCACGCGGAAGCGCTTCGCGAGAGCGTCGACGATGCCGCTGCTCAGGAAGTCTTGGATCATAGTGCCGTTGCCGTGGATGAGCACCAGTGCCTCGCCACGCCCGCGCTCGACGTAGTGCAGGCGCACGCCATTCACTGTGATGAACTCGCCTGCCGGCGGCGTCCGTCGCTCGGCCTCGCGTGCATTGTAGACAGCATACAGTGCAGAGGCTCCCAGAGCGGCCGCGGAGCCGAGCAGGGTCGGAACTAACCAAGATGTTTGTAGGCGGTGTTTCATTGGAGATGATCCTGCGTGATCAGGCGGACCGGCTGGTCCAGGGAAGGCAGATCAGGAGCAGCCGCGACCCCCGTTACGGAGAAGAGGCGCCTTCCAGCAGCTTTGGCGTCATTGCCGCGAGGGCCAGGAGTGGCGCCGGCATGACAACGCCGGCACGACGCATGGACTGCGCGGCTGCCCGGCAAGCGGGGAGATCGTTGGTCCGGGCGGCAGCCTCGATTTGCGTCACGTTCTCTGCCGACGGCTTCGACGTGTCCGGCTGAGTGGACGACCCGCTCCGCTCGGGTCCCGAGGCGGTCGCGGTGGAGCCCGCAGGCGCTGCTAGGTTCTGCGCTTGCCCCTGCGGGCCGGCAGCGCCCGGGCCTGACGCGGTGATCTGAGCACTCTGTCCCGAGCTGCTCTGTGGGGTCGTCTCCGCCGCAGGCTTTGCCGACGCATCGCTGTTATTCTTCGCCGAAACAGCCGTTGCCAAGCGCGGCGGTGTGTCGGCAGCCTGAGCGCCGGCCGCGGGCTGACGCACAAAGGCAACGAGTTCCTGGCAGAGGTTCGCCGGCCTCCCGGCCGCCAGTGTCGGAGCATCGTGTGTTTGAGCCGCGGAGGCGTGGGCGAGGACGCAGACCGGCACGGCCAGCATCAGCATTCTCACGATCCGCATAATCGATCTCCTCTGATCGGACAAAACGGGGCGGTAGCCCAAGACTGACTTGGGCGCCGCGGTGCGAACGAGATCGAGAGGTTCATCCTGAGCGCGCGAAGCGAAACGCGCGGACCGGGCGAATTCTCCGACGACATTGCTGCTGGGCGCTCGTCCAATACGAATGAGCAGGCAAGATCGGATCAGAACGCCGTCGTGCGAACTGCGCGCTCCATCTTCATCGAAGCGTGCCGAGCTATGCTATGATAAGGCTGCCAGCCGTTACTTGTTCCAACGATTTGAAATCATGAATCGTGATGCGGGATAAGCGGAGATTCATTGGGCGACTCACAAAATTATATCATCCCGCAGGTTTTGGATTCTATCGGCGCCGCTTTCTCGCCTCCATCCGGGAGAGCCATAGCAATGCGTAATCTGACGGCCATCGCAGCGTGGATCTGATCCTGCCGCACGGGCAGGCCTTCAGCTACTCCAACGCAAGGATCTGCAAGTCATGCAGTCAGATTTTGCGTCAGGCTGCTTGGAAACAGCGGGTGATCAGGCCGCGCAACGCCAAGCGTAGGCTTGCGGTGCGGGCGATTGGGTCTGCGGCCCGCGTGAACAGGCGCAGGATGAGGGTTTGCCGCTGCAGGTGGTCCGGTGCGAGTGCGACCGCACAGGCGCCTGCTTCGGCCCCCGTGAGGCGAGCGGGGATCCAACCGGTCGGCTCAAGAAGCACCTCCACCGCGTCTCCAGCCGCGATGGTATGGGGTAGAGCTGGTATCCGCAGCTGGGCTGTCCCCATCCCGAGACTCGCCAGCACGGCGTCGTAGGCGATCCCGCGGAACCGGACGTGCACTGGCTCCTCGACAAGGAACTCCTCCGCTCCACGTGGGCGCTCGAAACAGACAAGAAAGGCCACGAAGCAGAACAGCATCGCGACGCCGGCCCAAACCAAATTGAAATAATCGAGCGGCGAAATCTCGGTCGCGCCCGAGGGCGACACGAAGGACCAGATGATGGCGCCGGCCGAGAGCAGGCAAATCGCCCCGAAGCCGGTGGCCATCCGCCAGCGCACCAGCGAGGCAGAGCGGTCGCCCCCCTTGTCGGTGACCTTGAAGGGGCGACCGAACGGGCGAACCGCTGCCGAGACCAGGGTGATGCTGATGGCAAGCGCCGTCATGATGTGCGTCACCTCCATGAACAGCGGGAGCGTGCGTCGGCCGGAGACCCAGCCGCTATAGGTCCAGAGCGCGAAGAGCGTCGGCAGGCCGTAGCGGAGGAAAGAGAGATAGTCGGCGTAGAAGGCCGGCATATCGAAAAACCAGTAGATCGACGGAGCCACCAGCATCAGGACGATGAAAGGCTTGCACAGCCAGTTCAAAACGCCGTGCAGATAGTGCAGCCGCTGCAGCGGCGTGTAGTCACTGCCACGGAAGGGACCGGCCTTGAGCAGGGCGACTTGCATGGTGCCGAGGCACCAGCGGGTGCGCTGCGTGATGTATTCCGGCAGGCCTTCGGCCGAGAGCCCGGCACTCAGACGCTCATTCAGCCAGTGAGTCCGGTAACCGCGGCGCATCAGCGAGTAGGTTAGGTTGATGTCCTCGCAGATGGCATCGTGCGGGAACCCACCCATCTCCGTCACGCGGTCGCGTCGCACGAGAAACGAAGTGCCCACGCAGAAGGCGCAGCCCCAGGCATCCTTGGCCGGCTGGAACACATCGAAGAAGATGCGCTGATCGTCGACCCAGGCCTCGGATGCCATTAGGTTGTGCTGGATCGGGTCGGCGTTGAAGAAGAATTGTGGCGTCTGGACCACGGCCGCCCGCTCGTCGTGGAACAGCCCGACGCTGCGGCGCAGGATATTGGGCGCCACCGCGAAATCGGCGTCGAGCACGAGGATAATCGGTGCGTTGGTGCGACCGGCCGTGTGGTGGAGCGCGTTGTTGAGATTGCCCGCCTTGGCCCCCTCGTTATCGGGGCGCGTGACGTAGTTGGCGCCCACTTCCTCGCAATAGTCCCGCAGCCACGCACGGCGGGTGTCGTCGCAGACCCACACCGTAGCGTTCGGGTAGTCGACCGCGAGGGCCGGGATGATCGATTTCTCGACCACATCCAGGGGTTCGTTGTAGGTGCAGATGAAAATATCGACGGCCGGCCACGCACCACTCTCGCTTAGCCGCGTTTCCTCGCGATCAGCCTCGGCGGACCGGTCCTTGAACCGAAACAGGATGACGATGGACATCAGCGTGTAGAGAATCGCCACCATCTCGAAGGCGAAGAACAAGTAGGGCCAAAGCTTATCGGGCTCCGGCTCCAGACGCGGTAGCGTGTCGTGCCAGCGCCAAGCGGCGTAGCAGAGAATGAACACCGCCGTGGTCAGGCCGAACAGGACGCGGGCAGGGGCGCTCGTGCGGTCGAGTAGGCTCGCCATCAGGAGCAGACTGATGAGAATGCCGGAATCGATGGTGAGAACGGACAGGACGTCCTGAGGTGCTTCGAACATGATCGGGCTTACTCCACGCGCCGTCCGGTGAATGGATTCCAGCCCGTCGCCGCAAGCACGCCCCAGGCGGTGGCGCCCAAGTGAGGCCGGCGGAAATAATAGAAGTCCGCCCCCGTGCTCGCCGGACCGATTGCAATTCCTGTCGTCAGGCGATCGACATCGGTGGCGAAGAGGAAACCGGAGGGTGAGACGTGTCGACCGATCGTGGAGAGCAGGCGTTCGGCCTCGGAGCGTCGGCCGAGCGCGCGAAAGGTCAAGGCGGCCTGCGCAGTGCCCTCAACCCAGAGACCGTCCCGATCCTCGTTGAAGTCGAAGCCCTCCCGAGTTGCGAGGTGCGTCTCGGCAAAACCCAGCGCCCGCCGCCAGTCTTCGGGCGCAGCCGTTACTCCGATCAGCGGCCAAAGCTGGGTATCGAGAGCAATGTGGGTCGTGGGCTGAAGCTGCCCCTCCGGCGTCGTGCCAAGGCGAAACACCCCTGGGGCTCGGGCGAAGGCCGCACCGAGAAAGCCCCGCGCGATCCCTGCGATACGCGCCTCCTCCGGCCTCCCGTCGAGGCGATGAAGCCAAGCCGCAACCGCATGGACGTCGAGGTTGTGTTCGGTGGATTTCCACGTCAGCCGCGCCTGGCTTGGATCGAAGCCATCGACGCCGCCTGAATAACCCTCCGGATCTCGTCGATCGGTGGTCTGGTCCGAGATCCAGGCCAGCATCCGCCGAGCACCTGCCCTGTAGCCGCCTTCCGGTGCGACCGCATCAACGGTGAGGAGGGCAAGGGCTGCCCAGGCCACGTTCCCGGTCGCGGTGCCGTCTTGGTAAGGGTCCTCGGCCCAGAGGTTCTGCTTCGCATCCCACCAGCCAGGCAAATCGAGCGGTCCAGCGCCGATGGGACCAGCGCGATAGGCGTTACGGACGCGGCCGTCCGAGAAGGTGCGATCCCGGGCCAGCGCGCGGAGTAGGGCATCACCGATGCGACGGGCGCGGCTGATTTCGCCGCAGGCGACCAGCGCAATTGCCGCCAAGGCGTTGTCATAGGTGAAAGCTGAGCTTCGCAGGGGGGCGGGCAATTCGGACTCGCTGGGCCCCGGTCGGTAGCTCGCCACAAAAGCCGGTCCCGGTCCGGTCGCGTCTATCGCTCCAGAGAGAGCGCGGCACAGGGTTTGAGCGAGAGGCGACGAGGGTTCCAGCGCCGCTTCCGGTGACGACGCGGGCTGCTCGGGCTTAGCGCTCAGCGGCGAGACCATGAGCGCTGCGACCGCTGTCACACTCAAGAGGCGCCGGATCCGTGCACAGCCCCGGATCAATGCGTGTTTTCGGCAGCGTGCTGCCGCTCAGGTTGGGTTACCGGATCGCTCGTGCTGCGACCTGGAACTCGTGCCGCCAACTCACGGATCGTCGTCGAGATTGTATCCGCGGCACGGGTCGCACTGTTCGAAACCAAGACCCAGGCTTGCTTCGCTTCCGGTCCGTTGACGCCACGGGCGATGAGGTCGGAAGCTCTTGCGGTCGTGTTGGTCGCCGCAGAGGCGAAAACGCCCCATGCTGCCTTTGCTTCCGGCCCACTGAAACCGGAGGCGACGGCTTTCCAGGCTACGGAAGCCGATGGAATCCAACCATTCTCCCGGGTGATCGTGACCCATTGGCCTACAGAGCAAGGCGTGGTGCGACGCGTTGTTTGGGAAGGCAGTACGCTCTCGACTATTTCCGGTGCTGAGCCGCGATCAAGGCTGACGAGGACATACATCTCCCGCCGCTCGGTCTGTGGAAATGGCACCGCATATTGCTGATCGGTCTTGTCGCTGGTCTTGGGCAAGATCTCGCTGACCCAACCGCGTTGAGGAATAACATTTCCTGCCGCCGAAATTCGCACGGGGGTTCCGACCGCGAGTTCCTGCGCCTGCCGATAAGAGAAAATCCCGACTGCGAAGGATTGCTCGCAGTCGACCAGCGTTGCCACAGAGTCCCCAGGATTGACGTGGCGCCCTTCGGTGACGCCGAGGCTGAGAACCATGCCGCCGTTCATCGCTCTCATTTCCGCATCTGCGAGGCTGTCGAGACGATTTCGTTCTGCAACCAATAGGGATTCTTGTGCCTTGAGACTGGCGGCGAGCTGCACTTCTTCGATGGCCAGTCGCTGAGCATCGAAGGCCAGATCCCGTCGCTTCTGCGTCAGCACCGCCAAGCTGTTGGATTGGTTGCCCACGAAGACGCTCTTCTTGACGGCAGTCAGTTCAGCCAGCTTCTGGTTCAGCTTGGCCGTCTCGGCATCCTTATCAAACCGGGCAGCCTCGAGCTTGTGCTGCGTTGGACGCAGAAGATCGAGACTGGCTGTGTTGCGGTCAACCATAGCTTGCTGCCGATCCACCACCGCCTTGGTGGACTGACCCTCAGCATCGGCTGACCCGACCCGGGCGCGAGCCTCCGCAACCTCTCCGTCGAGTTTAGCGACTGTCTGCTCAACTTGTCGACGGATCTCGGCATCAAGGGCTGCGACGTATGCCTGATCCGATTCTTTCTTCTGGCGTGCCGCCAAGAGGGAGCCGCGCAACTCGTCGACTTTGCCGTCCAAGGTGATCAAGGTCGTGCGGTCGATGCGCCCGTTATGGATGCGTGCCACCGAGTCGCCCATTCTAAGGCGTTTTCCGATTGAGGCGGAGACTTCGGTCATTTCTCCGGCAATCGGCGCAGTCAGCAAGCTGATCGGCGCATTCATCACCGCGCGGTCTGACTGATCGGCGAGGAGAGGAGGGAGCGTCGCCGTGGTCATGAGGAGGGCAAGAACTGTTGCCACCGAATAGGCTGAGACCCGGACCACCCGCGTATGGCTCGGCTTCTGGTTCGGCTGTGACGTGGAGGCCGGCAAGGGGCGCTGCATAGGACTCTCATAATGACGCAAATCATCGTCGACGGACACGATGAGCTGGAAGACGGATTGGCGACGTCGATTCGTCGCTTCGCACAGGACAGCGGAAGAGTGCCTCGCGAGGTGCGGCAGGCGACAACTGGCCAATAGCGGGGATGTCTTGTGTCTGAACGTTGCCTGACGTGAGGCCGCTCGGATCTAGGCTGACGCTAAGATCATGTTAGCCAATTGGCAACCTGCGACAAATGTGCAGAAAGCAAAGTAAGTTAACTTGGGTAATTATCGAGAGCCGAAAGCATGCTTCGGCAGCTAGGATATCGTTGCTCCCCGGGTTTGATATTTGCTGCTGATCTGATTTATTTCGCCACCATATGAGGCCGGCATTTCATTGTTTGACTGATAACGATCCGCGATCGGCAATTTATATCCGAACGGTTGCGAGCCTGGACACATTGTTGCCCTATGAGATGACGCCTCGCTGATTTCGGGCCAATAAACGGCGCCGCCGCAAAAGTGGTTCCAAAAAAATTTCAAGGCTTTTTCTTGTTATTTTTGTGCGAAATCGTGATCGCTGCTTAATAAGGAATAAGTGCAATCCATGAATGCAACAGCAATGTATGCTGTGATCGGCCGCCTCGTCGTCAGGTGCGTGCGGCGCAGCCGGTCTCAATCGGCGTCCAAGCGGGGTCCGGTGTCCGGCATCGCTCTTGCTGACAAGCTTGCCATCCCGCGATCCACCACGGCAGGCGTGGACATGCGAAGAACGAGGCCTTGATCGAGGTGACCCGCCAGAAAGAGACGGCTCCGGTTGCCTGACATCGAGAAGCTCGTCGCGGGCACACTGCACTGGTTCGCGGTCCCGCCGGTGCGGCAGGTCCCGAGCACCGGCTGTGTTCCAAATGCCTGCGGATAGGGCCTCAACGGGCAGTTTCAGGCGGTCTTCCGGAGTGCTTGGCGAGCTCAGCGCGAAGGCGTTCCGCCTCGGCTTCGTGCCTCACAGCAGATGCTCGGATCTGTGAGCACAGATGGTCATAGAACAAGCGTAGCGACTCCGTCAGGCGCGCCATCAGTTCCTCCATCGCGATAGCCGTTTACCCACCACACAGTGATCGGCGACACCACCCAATCGGCGGGCGAACTTCGAACCATGCCTTCAAGATTGGTTGCCTCTAGCGTGCCATCAAGAGCGGCTCGCGGCAGGCCGAGGAGACCGGTGCAGTGTTGCCAAAGCTGCTTCGGCAGCCCCTGCGCGGTTGGGATCTCGCGGTGGTGCAGATCGGCAGCGATGCCGGGACAGGGTCTGTAGGCCGGCAAGGGCGGAGGTCAGTGCGCCTCAGCAAAGAGTGTTCGGATCAGCCGCCAGAGCTCGCGGTGCCCGGTCGTTTGCCCCGCCTGCAAGAGATACTCCGGGATTTCCAGCTGCTCCTTACCGTGGTCTGAGTGGCCAGCCCCACGCACGTCCGTATGCTCCCATTCGTGCTCGACGTAGAGGCGCTTCGTGTCCGTGTCGAAGACCAAACGCCACCAATCCTCATTGTTTTCGACAGGGCCTTTGGCCGATCGTTGAAGCTCGCGGACGAGTAGGGCCATCTCGAACACTCCTGCGGTGAGCCCGAAGCTACTTCAGCCAGCGGCCGACCGCGAGGGGTTCCGCTCGCGTCTCGTCACACGAGGGCCGCGGCGGAGAACCGGATCAATGGCAGTTTGAATGGTCGTTAGTGTCTCTCACAAAACTCCCGCCGCGCTGTCATCGCCAGCACGAGAACGGTCAGAGACCGGCAGTCTTGTGAGGCACTCTTAAAGCGTGTCCCAAATTTCCTTGCGACAGTGGTCCGAGGTTGCTGGATCCATATCGGCTCCGCCGTGCTGTCTGCCAATGTTCAAGGCCCTCGATGGAGCGAAGAAGCGGATCAGGCCTTTGCCACCGCACGCCTCCCCGTTCGCATACGACTCTGGAGTGCCGAGGTCGGGTTCTTGGATTCTGCTCCCGAGCGCTCGCAGATGTGGCCCACTTGTGCCGCGCTCGTCGCTCTTGGATCGCCGGTGCTCAGCGAGCTAAGTTTCTGATGTTCCAGGAGGGGTTTAGCGAACTGGAGAGCCGGGTCCCCCAACTTCGGAGGGCAACGCTCAATCCAGCTGAGCTACGGGTGCTGACCGTGGCTCGTGAGTAGTCCCAACTCGGCGGCAGCCGCAACGGCGCTGCGCGGCAGTGTCGAGCCGCGTGATGGCCGGACGTGCGGCCGGGCCGTCCTGCGCCGGTTGGCCCGGTGGTCCCCAGGGAAGTGCGGTGGAAACCGGGGATGGTGACGCAGAATAGGAACCGCTGGCCGGCCGTGCGGCGTTCCTGGGAGCCGACCCCGGAAGTCGTTCGATGGAACAGAAATGGCACAGTCCAGGACCGCCAAGCCCCGAGACGACCAGGATGCGAGCCCGGATGGGGGCGTCGCTCCGCTCGTTCCGACGGGAGCCCTGGCGGTGGCTCTGCTCGGTTTCGCGCAAGCCGCGCGGCCGTTGATCCACGTGGCCCGCGATGGCCGCCGCCTCGACGAGATCGCCGCGGTCCTGCGCGCGCTGGCGCCGGAGCGGAGGGTGGCTGTCTATCCCGAATGGGATTGCCTGCCCTTCGACCGCGCTTCGCCCTCGCGCGGTGTCATGGGCGCGCGCACCGGCGTGCTGCGCTGGTTGACCGACGACCGGGCACAACCGGACATCGTCCTGACCACCGCCCCCGCGCTGCTGCAGCGCGTGCCTCCGCCGGAAACGTGGGAATCGGCCCATATCGAGCTGCGCGTCGGCGAGCCGCTCGATTCGGAGCAGCTGACGGCGCAACTGGCACGGCTCGGCTATATCCTCGACGATCGCGTCGATGAGCCCGGCGAGGTGGCGGTCCGGGGACGGACCATCGACGTGTTCCCGGCCGCCGCACCGCTTCCCTGCCGGGTCGAGCATGACGGCGCGCGCATCACTGCGATCCGCTCCTACGATCCGGTGTCGCAGCGCTCCCGCGTCGAAACCGGGCGGCTGGTGATCGATCCGGCCACCGAAATCATCCTGGACCCGGATTCGCGCTTCGCCCTGGAGCCGTTCACCGGACAGGAGCACCGGCTTGCCCGGTTCTATCCCGCGCTCGTGACGATGCTCGATTACGTGCCCAAGGCGCGCCTCGTGGTCGAGGCCGGGGTGGAGGAGCGTGCCGCCGCGTTCTTCGAGCAGATCGCCGAGGGCCGCGAGTCGGACGGGGCGGTGTCACCTTCCGGGAGCCGGCGGGACGACCGATCCCAACAGAAGCCCGCACCGGATCTCTATCTCGCCTCCGAGGAATGGGCGGAACGGGTCGAGGCACGCAGCCTCGCGGCGGCCACGACCGCCGAGGCGGAGCGGATCGCAGGGCCGGTTTTTGCCCGCGAGCGCCGCCCCGAGGTCTCCTTCGCCAAAGCCCTGCGCGCTGCGCTGAAAGCGGGCGATCGCGTCGTGCTTGCCGGCCCCAAGGCGCCGCTGCGCCGCCTCGTGCGCGCGGCCGCCGCGGCCGACGAGCGAACCGTGCGCCTGATCGATGCCTGGGCCGACGTCGAGACGGCGGAGCCCGGCGCGATGCTGGCGATCGAAATGCCGGTCGAGGCGGGGTTTCGCGTGCCGGAGGCCGGTGCGACGGTGATCGCCGCGGCGGATCTGTTCGGGCCGCTGGCCGCAGGCGCGGGGCGGCGGGCCGCCGTGCTGCCGATCGGCGAGGTCGAGCTGCGGGTCGGCGATGTAGCGATCGATCGCGATCACGGCCTGTGCCTCTTCGAGGGGCTGGAGGCGATCCGCGCCGGTCAGGAGGACGAGGAGGACGCGCTGCGTCTGCGTTTTGCTGATGACGCCATCCTCATGGTGCCGGTGAGCCAGGCGGACCGGATCTGGCGCTACGGCTCTGAGGCCGAAGCCGTGACCCTCGACCGGCTCGACGGCGGCACCTGGGCCCGGCGGCGGCTGGAGACGGAGGCGACGCTCGCCAAGGCGGCGCGGGCGATGCTGAAGGCCGCGCAGGAGCGCCGGGAGGCCCACGCCCCGCAGATCGTGCCGCCCGAGCGCGAGATGGAACGGTTCGCAGCCGGTTTCGGCTATCCGCTCACCGACGATCAGGCCGGGGCGGTGGAGGAGACGCTGGCCGATCTCGCCCGCGAGACGCCGATGGACCGGCTCGTCTGCGGCGATGTCGGCTTCGGCAAGACCGAGGTGGCCCTGCGCGCCGCGGCGGCGGCGATCTTTGCCGGACGGCAGGTCGCCGTCATGGCGCCGACGACGGTGCTGGTCCGCCAGCATGTCGAGACGTTCCGGCGCCGGTTTGCCCGGTTCGGCATCGAAGTGGCGCATCTTTCGCGCCTCGTGTCCCCCGCCGAGGCAAGGCGGGTGAAGCAGGGCTTGGCCGATGGCAGCGTCCGCCTCGTCGTCGGCACCCAGGCGCTCGCCGGGCGCGGCGTGTCGTTCCACGATCTCGGCCTTGCCATCATCGACGAGGAACAGCGCTTCGGGGCCAAGACCAAGGCGAGTCTGCGCAAGGCGGCGGGCGACGCCCACATCCTCACGTTGAGCGCGACGCCGATCCCGCGCACGCTCCAGGCGGCGATGGTCGGCCTGCAGAGCCTCAGCGTGATCGCTACGCCCCCGGCGGTGCGCCAGCCGATCCGCACGGTGATTGCCGCTTTCGAGGAGACGACGCTGGCCGCGGCGCTGCGGCGTGAGCACCGCCGCGGTGGGCAGAGCTTCGTGGTCTGCCCGCGCATCGAGGACATCGCGCCGATGGCCAAGCGCCTGCGTGCGCTCGTGCCGGGGCTCGACGTGGTGACGGCGCATGGCGAGATGAAGCCCGCCGAGATGGACGACGCGATGGTTCGCTTCGCCGACGGCGAGGGCGATGTGCTGCTCGCCACCAGCATCATCGAGAGCGGGCTCGACGTGCCGCGCGCCAACACCATGCTGGTCTGGGACGCGGAGCGGTTCGGCCTCGCGCAGTTGCACCAGTTGCGCGGTCGCGTCGGGCGCGGGCAGCGGCGCGGGGTGGTGTACCTGTTCGGGCATCCCGACAAGCCGCTCAGCCCCTCGACGGAGAAGCGGTTGCGCACGCTGGAGGCGCTCGACCGGCTCGGGGCGGGCTTTGCCATCTCCGCCCGCGACCTCGACCTGCGCGGGGCGGGCGACCTCGTCGGCGACGACCAATCTGGCCACGTCAAACTCGTGGGGCTCGGCCTCTACCAGCACCTGCTGCAACTGGCCCTGCGCGCGGCCAAGGGCGAGGCGGCCGAGGATTGGAGCCCGGAGGTGCGGATCGGTCTGAACGGCCGTGTGCCCGCCGACTACATCCCCGAACCCGAAATCCGCCTGAGCCTCTACACGCGCCTCCTGCGCCTGCGCGCCGAGGCCGAGATCGACGCGCTGCGCGACGAGATCGAGGACCGCTTCGGGCCCCTGCCGGAATCGGTGGACGCGTTGTTCACCCTGGCGCGCCTGCGGATCGGATGCCTCGCCCTCGGCATCGTCCGCCTCAGCGGCGGTCCGCAGGGGATCGCGGCCGACTTCCATCCGGACAGGCAGGCACCGGTGATCCCGGTCTCCGACGAGATCACGGTTCGGGATCGGCGTATCGTCATCCGTGGGGGCTGCGACGACCCGGTCGAGCGCGGCGCACGCGCCGCCGTTTTCCTGCGCCGTCTCCATGAAGCCCGCGACCGGCGTGGTTGATCGGTGATGGCATGAACGGCAAGCCCTCCCGGTTACCGAAAACCGGGAGGGTACGAGGCGGGGGAGGCCGCGTGTTCGGAACGAGGGCTAGCCCGGTGCGAGGCCGAGGAGGGTGCCGAGCGGGACGACGAGGGTTGCGCCGGCGTAGAAGCCGTCCTTGGCGCGCCGCGCGGTGAAGGGGTTCCAGAACGTGTTCGGGTTGACCACGTACTGAACCACCGGCTCGATGATCACGCCCGCGCCGACATCGAAGTGCGCGTTGGCCTCGAACACGAACTTGTCGCGCGAATACGGGGCGCCCGAGCCGCCCGAGATGAAGTTCGCGTCAGACAAGAACTGCGTGTAGTTCTCCGACAAACGCTGCCAGTTCATCTTCAGCCCGTAGCTGTCGTTGGGCCGGCTCTGGTCGGGCGCGTCGAGGCGCACGCCGACGAACGAGTTGAAGCGGATCGGCACCGTCGGGTCGAAGGAATAGCCCGTGCCGGTGTAGAGCGAGATTGACGTCGGGTGCGGGTTGGCGACGAGGCCGCCATCGGCGCGCCAGACCGTCTGCGTGCCGGTGAGCACGATGCCGGAGGTGCCGTTCTTCTGCAGCACCGGGGCGCCGGGGTTCAGGCCCTTGGAGGTGCCGAACACCGTCTTGAAGTTGTCGTCGTGATCGGCCGTGTTGAAGAAGCCGGTGAGCGAGGCGCGGCCGGGATAGGCGGTCATGGTGTAGTCGGTCTTGGTGCCGATCTCGGTCATCACCAGCGCGCCCGAGAGCCGCTCGTAGCCGAAATCGTAGCCCGAGAGCGCGTTGGTGCCGGGGTTCACCGAGAAGGCGCCGGCCTGGACGTAGCTCGTGGGCGAGAGCTGGTAGGCGGCATTCGCCCCCCAGACGGCGTAGAGCGGCGAGGTGAAGCCGGCGTTGATGTAGAACAGGTCCTGGAAGCAGGAATTGATCGAGTTGCACGGCGGCAGGCCGTAGTAGCGGTCGGGGTGGGTGCGGCCGACCTCGATGACGAGGCGGTCGTCGAGCAGCTTCTGCTGGTAGGTGAGCAGCGAGAGGCGGTTGTTGTTGGGGTTGAACGGCGGCTGGTAGCCCACCGTGGTGTCGCCGATATCGGCGGCCATGTTGAGATTGCGGACGTTGCCGAAGAAGGTCTGGGTGAACTTGATGGTGCCGCCACTGATGTTGGCGATGCGCTGCATGTCGGCGGTCATGGAGAGGACGAAGTAGGTCGAGTTCGACTGCTCTCCGGTGCGCAGGCCGGCCGAGGGGTTGGCCTGGTAGAAGTTGTAGATGTTGATGTCGAAGGTGAGCCCGCGCTCGGCCATGTGGGTGGCCCAGGGGGCGAGCGGGCCGACGCGGACGGGATCGGTGGCCTTCTCGGCGATGGCCGGATCGGTGCGCGGCTGGGTCTGGTCGTTGAACTGACCCACCGGAGAGGCCTGCTGCGCAAGGGCGCTCACAGGCAGGCCGAACGCCAGGGCGCCGAGGAGCGTGCCGGCCGCCCGTGCCACTCGTCCGGGCCGAGCCGATCCTGGTTCCATTCCGTATCCGCCGCGTCGCATCCTACATTCCCCTTGCTGTGCTGATTGCGGCCAAGACTTCGCTGGTCTTTGAGGTTGTTGGATTGTGCGTTGCACAACCCTGCCGCTTCTGGGTCCGGCATGACTGCCGAACGATCCGCAAGAGCCGTTCCACAGCCGATGACCGGTTTCTGGGTTTGGTCGGCTGTCTGGCTGCCGGAGGCATTGGCCGCGGCGCCGTCCGATTCTCTTGTAGTATGATCAAAACCCGCGCTTTTGCGTATTTTTTGATCATATCCGTCTGGTTCTACTACGCTGACACTGGAGAGCCTATACGGTCAACTCCCAATTTGGTCTTTTTGGATTTTGCGGCATCTTGCTTGCACGGAGGCCACGGCCGGGGCGCGAGGGCCCGCCGAGCCTGCCGCCTTTGCCCGGGAGAAAAAAAATGTCTCACCAAGAAATACACTCTTGACGCAGTGCAAGGCGCCGCCGTAGCGTTTCTCTGCAGGATATAATTTTTACTTATTGAGCGTTGAGACAAGTGTCCGCTCAAAAACGAGGCAACTGCACAATATTTAAGGGGAACGAGATGGATCTGACACGTCGGAAGCTATTAAAGCAGTCTTCGCTCGCCGCCGCAGCGATTGCCGCCCCGCACCTTTGGCTGCCGACGGCCCGCGAAGCCTGGGGCGCCACCTTGAAGAAGGGCGAGCCGATCAAGGTCGGCCTCCTGTTTTCCCTGTCCGGCCAGCTCGCGGTTCCGGAGGAGGACTCGACCCTGGTGATGCAGTACGCCATCGACGAGATCAACAAGAACGGCGGGATCGCCGGGCATCCGATCCAGCCGGTGATCGTCGATGCCAAGTCGGACTTCAACGTCTACTCGGAGAAGGCCAAGGAACTCATCATCCGCGAGAAGGTGATCGCGCTGTTCGGCTGCTACACCTCGGCGAGCCGCAAGGCGATCCTGCCGGTGGTGATGTCGCAGAACAGCCTGCTCTACTATCCGACCTGCTACGAGGGTGCCGAATGCACCCAGAACACGATCTGCACGGGTCCGCTGGCCAATCAGCACTCGAAGGACCTGATCCCGTACATGGTCAAGAACTTCGGCAAGAAGGTCTTCTTCGTCGGCTCGAACTACGTGTGGCCGAAGGAGTCGAACAAGAACGCCAAGATCTGGCTCCAAGAGGCCGGTGGCGAGCTGGTGGGCGAGGAGTACATCCCACTCGGCAGCTCGGAGTTCGGCCCTGTCCTCGGCAAGATCCGCGATGCCAAGCCGAACTTCATCTTCTCGACCGTCGTCGGCGCCTCCGACATCGCCTTCCACAAGCAGTTCAAGCAGGAAGGCTTCAAGGTCGATTCCATGCCGATCGCCTCGCTCACCACGGGTGAGATCGAGACCAAGGCGATGGGGCCGGAATTCGGCGCCGGGCACTTCCTGTCGGCACCCTATTTTCAGTCGCTCGACAACCCGACCAACCAGAAGTTCGTCGAGAACTTCCTCAAGAGCAAGTACGGCAAGAACGGCTCCACCCATTACAATATGGAAGAGACCTATCTCTCGGCCTACGTGTTCAAGGCCGGCCTTGAGGCCGCGATCAAGAAGACCGGCAATGTCGAGGAGGTCACCTCGCGCATGATCCGCGACGTCAGCGGCGGCGTGCGGGTCGAGGACGACATCTCGCCGGAAGGCCTGATCTGGATCGACGGCGACAACTTCAATTCCTGGCTCAAGCCGAAGATCGGCCAGTGTCAGGCGGATGGCAGCTTCAAGATCGTCTCGGAAGCCAAAGAGCACGTCGCGCCCGATCCGTACTCGATCTACCCGAATGCCGGGAAATGCACCGCCGCGGGTCTCGTCGCCCCCGACGGCAAGAGCCGCAAGAACGTCATCTGACGCGTTCCGCGCAACCGCTCCGGCCGCGTTTCTTCGCGGCCGGGCCTTCGCATTCACGGAGGTCCCGTGACGTCCCTCGACATCGCACCCTTTGCCAACGCCCTGGTGCTGGGGCTCAGCATCGCCAGCATCTGGCTCATCGCCGCGATCGGGCTGACGATCATCTACGGCACCGTCGGGGTCATCAACATGGCCCATGGCGAGTTCATCATGCTGGGCGCCTACACCTCCTACGCCCTGCAATCCTCCCTCGGCCTGCCGTTCCTGCTCTGCCTGCCCGCCTCGTTCGTCGTGGTCGGGCTGATCGGGCTCGTGATCGAGCGCGGGTTGATCCGCTACCTCTACAACCGCCCGCTCGACACGTTGCTCGCCACCTGGGGCGTCTCGCTCGTGCTGATGCAGGGCGTGCGGCTGATCTTCGGCTCCGACCCGAAATACATCGCCGTGCCGGAGATCTTCCAGAGCAACGTCGAATTGGGCTTTGCCAGCCTGTCGGCCTTCCGCCTCGTGGTGCTCGGCATCACCGCGCTCATCGTCGCCGCGACCGCCTACCTGTTCTACCGCACCCGCTTCGGCATGCAGGTGCGGGCGGTGATGCAGAACAAGGAGATGGCCGCCTCCTTCGGCATCAATGCCGACCGGGTCTACATGACGACCTTCGCCCTCGGTGCGGGGCTTGCCGGCATCGCGGGCTCGCTGTTCGGCGTGCTGGCGATCGTGCTGCCGACCATGGGCACGGCCTATGTGGTGCAGGCCTTCCTCGTCGTGGTGGTCGGTGGCGGCACGCTGATGGGCAGCGTCGCGGCAGCGGGGCTGACGGGCGAACTCCAGTCGGTCTTCGCCTTCGTCACCAACGACACCTTCGCGCGCTTCCTCCTCTACGTGCTGATCGTCGTGTTCCTGCGCTTCCGCCCACGCGGCCTCTTCGCCGTCGCCAAGGGCCGCCGATGAAACGCCGCTCCGGGAGGCCCGCCGGCCTCTCCCTTCTTCCCGCCCGTCATGAAGAGTCTCACCCGCAGATGACGACGCGCAATCTCTATCACAGCAAGCCGGCGCAATGGGCGGTCTACGGACTGTTCTTCGTCAGCATCGCCCTGATCCCGGCCTTCGTCTCCGACGGCTTCCTGCTCAACCAGTTCGCCGTCTACGGCATCTACGGAATGCTCGCCCTCTCGATCAGCCTGTGCTGGGGCTTCGGCGGCATCCTCAATCTCGGCCAGGGCATCGCCTTCGGGCTCGCTGCCTACGGCATGGCCATGACCATGCAGATGCAGTCGCAGGATCCGGAGTCGAACCCGATCCCGCCCTTCATGCTCAACAACAGCCTGGAGCACCTGCCCTGGTTCTGGCAGCCGTTCTGGAGCACCGGCGGCGGCATCCTGCTGGCGCTGATCGTGCCGACGCTGTTCTACGTCGTGTTCGGCACTCTGATGTTCCGCGCCCGCGTCTCGGGGCCATTCTTCGCGATCATGTCGCTGGCGATGCTCTCGGCCTTCGCCACGCTGATCCTCGATATGCAGCCCTACACCAACGGCGCCAACGGCATCTCGCCGCCCGCACCGCTCAGCCTGTTCGGCACCGACATCGACCCCTACGGCCCGACCGCCTACTGGATCGTCTGCGGGGGGCTCATCGCCGTCACGGTCGGCGCAAAGCTGCTGACGCAGAGCAAGTTCGGCCTCGTCATCCAGGCCCTGCGCGGCGACCCCGAGCGGGTGCGCTTCCTCGGCTACAACGTCGCCCTTTACGAGACCTGCATCTACGCGATCTCCGGCTTCATCGCCGCGCTCGCCGGCTGCCTCTGGGTGATGCTGATCCAGTACGTCTCGCCGGCTCAGCTCGACACCACCTTCAGCATCGGCACGGTGATCTGGGCCGGGATCGGCGGGCGCCTGTCGCTGCTCGGCGCGATCCTCGGCGCCTTCCTGATCCAGGGCGGCCAGAGCTATCTCGGCGACCAGTTCCTGGCGACTTGGCTCTTGATGCTCGGCGCCTTCTTCATCGTCGTCGTGCGCTTCCTGCCCAAGGGGCTGGCGGGCCTCCTCGAGAAGGTGCTCGGCGCGCTCGCGCGCCAGCCCGGCAAGCACGCGCGGCCCGACCTGCCGCACGCCATCTCCGGTGCCCCGGCGGCGGGCGAGTAAGGGAGGGGATGATGGGCGTTCTCGAAATCCGCGACCTGCACAAGAGCTTCGGCGGCACCAAGGTCATCAACGGCTTCAGTCTCGACGTGACCGAACTGACTTTGTGCTGCCTCGTCGGCCCCAACGGCGCCGGCAAGACCACCACGATGGATCTCATCACCGGGCGCCAGAAGCCGACCTCCGGCTCCATCGTCCTGCGCGGTGACGACATCACCGCTTTGAGCGAGCATGAGATCGCCCAGCGCGGCATCGGCCGCAAATTCCAGGTCCCGGCGGTGTTTCGCGAACTCAGCGTGCGCCAGAACTTCGAGGTGGCCTACAGCCGCGAGGTCAACCCGTTCCGCAACATGCTGCGGCGGCGGCCGGCGGGCTTCTCGGCCAAGCTCGACGAGGTGGCGACGCTGACCGGCCTCAAGGACCGTCTCGACGTCGAGGCGGGCTTCCTCTCCCACGGCGAGACACAGTGGCTCGAGATCGGCATGGTGCTGATGCAGAATCCGGCGATCCTGCTCCTCGACGAGCCGGTCGCGGGCATGACCGAATCCGAGATCGAGAAGACCATCGTCTTCCTCAACCAGCTCAAGCGCACCAACACCCTGATCGTGGTCGAGCACGATATGGGCTTCGTCCGGCAGATCGCCGACGTGGTCACGGTGATGCACATGGGCGCCTTCCTGGCGCAGGGAAAGCTCAGCGACATCGAGAACGACCCGCGGGTGCGCGAGGTCTATCTCGGCGAGCCGGAGGTCTGACGATGCTGCTCGATCTCGACCGCGTGACCTCCTATTACGGCAAGACGCCGATCTTGAAGGAGATCGGCCTCGGCCTGCCCGAGGGGCAGTGCCTGTGCGTGCTCGGGCGCAACGGGGTGGGCAAGACCACGCTGCTTCGCACCATCATGGGCCTGACCGACCGCACCTCCGGCGAGATCCGGATCGCGGGCGACGCCATCACCAAGGCGCCGACGCATGTGCGCGCCAAGTACGGCCTCGGCTACATCCCGCAGGGGCGCCAGATCCTGCCGCACTTCACGGTCAAGGAGAACATCCTGCTCGGCACCTTCGCCCGCACCGACGGGCGCCAGGACGTGCCGGAGCTCTGCCTCACCCTGTTCCCCTATCTCGCGCAGAACCTGCACCGGAAGGCCGGCCTGCTCTCGGGCGGGCAGCAGCAGCAGCTCGCCATCGCCCGGGCGCTCGCCACCAACCCGCGCATCCTGCTCCTCGACGAGCCGACCGAGGGCATCCAGCCCAATATCGTCGCCGAGATCGGCCAAACGCTGGGGCGGCTCAACAAGGAGTTCGGCATCACGCTGATCCTCACCGAGCAGCACATCAAGGTCGCGCGCAAGCTCGGCGACGCCTTCCTGATGATGGAGAACGGCCGCATCGTCGCCCGCGGACCGATCGGCGAGATGACCGACGAACTGATCGAGCGGCACATGACGATCTGATCCGCGTCCCGCCTCATCGTGGCGAGGCGGAGCCATCCAGGGCGCTGTGCTGAGAGTGCCTCGCAAAACTCCCGGTCTCTGATCGTTCTCACTCGGGCGATGACATCGCGGCGGGAGTTTTGTGAGAGACACTTATGCGGCGATATCGCTTCGCTGACGCTCGTGATGGCCTGAGACCTTTCATATCCTGCGTAAAAAACGTTTCTCTGCAAGAAATATGCGCTTGACCCTTGAGCCGGAACGGTCTTAAATCCGAAATGTAGAGAATATCGACGTATTCGGATGAGTTTTCCGAATAGTCTGGGTCGAATGGCCCGCATCTCAACTTCTCAACGGAGCGCCAATGCTCCGCCGGAACGGGCCGCCCGCCGGATTGCACCGGCAGCGCGTGCGGGCCCGCAACTATCTCCCGCCGCAACGGCGCGGCCGGGACCCACGAGGAGCGACGACGATGGAACTGATCCCGAAGAAGGGCACGCCCGAGCGCGAGCGCCTGATCGCGGCCCACAAGGCCTGCATGGATTCGATGAAGGGCGTGGCCGGCAATTCGGTGGTGCTGTGCGAGACGCCCGGAGACACCACCGTGGTGACCGGCGGCGTCCACACCGACCCGGTGCTCAAGCGGGTGCTGCTGCGCATGCGCGGCGCGAGCCCGAAGGGCAAGCTGATCGTGATCTGTACCCAGGTCGATGCCGAATGGCGGATCGCCCGGCTCTCCGGCATTCGCGGCGTGCCCCCCGAATTCGTCGGCGACAAGATCTACACCGACGAGCAGGAAATCCAGCACGCCATCTTCCTGATGCGCCTCGACGAGCTCTCCGAGAGCTTCGGCTTCCCGGAAGACTATCACGAGGGCTGGAAGCGTAAGGACGACAACTGGCCGGTCACCTGAGCGGCCGAACCTTCGCCAGACCGTCGATCAGCGGGAGGCCGCAGGCGCCTCCCAGCGCCCCCTCGCGCAAGGACGCGCGGACCCGTCGGGGCGTGGACCAGAGACGCTCCCCAAAGGATTGACCCGATGACCACCATGAGGCTGACCGGCTACGCTGATAAATTCGGCGTGCATCCCGGCGATACGATCCAGTTCTACGTCAATTGCGACGGTCCGTCCGAGTACAAGGTCGAGATCGTCCAGATGATCAACGGCGACACCAATCCGCGCGGCCCCGGCTACATCGACAAGCCGGTCGAGGCGGCGGTCAACGGCACCTATGCGGGCAAGAAGCAGATCATCCACGGCGGCTCCTACGGCTACGTGCCGGACGCCAAGCCCTTCCACGTCGAGAGCTTCACGCTCCAGTGCTGGATCTGGCCGACCGCGCCCAAGACCCATCCGCGCTACTGGAAGCACGGGCCGCAGGGGCTCGTGACGAAGTGGTCGAACGAGTGCGGCTACGGCCTCTTCATCAACGAGGAGGGCTGCCTGGAGCTTCGCATCAACGAGCACCGGATCACGACCGGCGTGCCGCTGCGCGACCATGCTTGGCATTTCTGCGCCGCGACCTTCGACGCGGCCACCGGCACCGTCACGCTGATCCACGAGCCGCAGGTGGTCTACGCCCTCGATCCCGAGATCGCCCCGGTCGAGGCGAGCCTGAAGGTCGCGATCGCCCACGCCCCCGTCCCGGTGGCGCTCGGCGCCTATGTCGAGCGGCTGGCGCCGGAGGATCCGCTCGCCGCCTCCTCGAAGCCGGCCGGCGTGGTCTTTGCCGGCAAGTATAACGGCAAGATCGACAGCCCGCGCATCTGTAACCGGGCGCTCTCGCGCGCCGAGATCGAAATGATGAAGGCCGGCGCCCAGCCCGGCCTGACCGAGCGGCGCAATGCCGGCCCGACCGGAAAGCTCTCCGAGTGCATCGTCGCCGCCTGGAACTTCTCCGTCGGCATCGACACGCTGACGGCGAAGGACGAGGGGCCCTACCGCTTCGACGCGACCCTGGTGAACTGCCCCAACCGCGCGATGACCGGCTACAACTGGTCGGGCCAGAACTTCGACTGGAAGCACGCGCCGCAGGAATACGGCGCCATCAGCTTCCACGACGACGACGTGGACGACGCCCGCTGGGTCTCCGACTTCGCCTGGGCCGTGCCGGAGACCGGCGTGAAGAGCCGGTTCTACGCCGCCAAGCTGACGACGGCCGAGGGCGACGAGGAGTTCATCCCGTTCTGGGTGGTGCCGCGCATCGGCCAGGAGACCGCCAAGATCGCGGTGATGGTGCCGACGATCAGCTACATGGCCTATGCCAACGAGCACGTGGCCTGCAATGCGGGCGGGGCGGAACTGTTCGTCTACCGCGTGCCGATCATGCAGCAGCAGAACATGTTCCTGTCCGAGCACCGCGAATACGGCGGCTCGATCTACGACACCCACACCGACGGCACGGGTATCTCGATCTCGTCGCGCCTGCGGCCGATCCTGTCGATCCGACCGAAATACGACCACTTCCTCGCCCAGGCGCCGTGGCAATACCCAGCCGACCTCCACCTTATCTACTGGCTGGAGACGATGGGCTACGAGTACGACGTCTTCACCGACGAGGACATCACCTACGACGGGCTGGCGCGCATCGAGAACTACAACGTCATCATCACCGGCTCGCACCCGGAGCACAATACGGGAACCCAGCTCGACGCGCTCCACAACTACACGCAGCGCGGCGGCCGGCTCATGTATATGGGCGCCGACGCGTGGTACTGGGTCCACTCGTTCCACCCGGGCTACGAGGACAAGGGCCGCGGCATCGTCACCGAGATGCGCCGCTGCGAATCCGGCATCCGCACCTGGCGGGCCGATCCGGGCGAATACTACCACCAGGGCACGGGCGAACTTGGCGGGATGTGGCGCTTCCGCGGGCGCTACCTGCACGCGGTGGCCGGTGTCGGCATGTCCTCGGAAGGTTTCGACGTGTCGAGCTACTTTTCGCGCACGCCAGATAGCCTGGACCAGCGCGTCGCCTGGGCCTTCGAGGGCATCGACTACGACGAGAAGCTCGGCAATTTCGGTCTGGTCGGTGGCGGCGCGGCGGGTCTCGAACTCGACATCGTCGACACGATGCTGGGCTCGCCCCCGCACACCCTCACGGTGGCGACTTCGGCCGGGCGGCACACCGAGGCCTACCTCCTCGTCATGGAGGATTTCGGCTTCAACCAGCAGGGGCTGGACGGTACCACCCATCCGCGGGTGCGCGGCGACATCGCCTATCACGAGACCCCGAACGGGGGGGCCTGCTTCGCCTTCTCCTCGATCGCCTATTGCGGCTCGCTGCCCTGGAACAACTGCGACAACAACATCTCGCGGTTGACCAAGAACGTCCTCGATCGCTTCGCGATGGACGGCCCCCTGCCGGCCCCACCTTCGAGCGCGATCAAGCACCGCGGCCGGGCCGATTACGACCCGACGCCGATGGAGCACCGCAGCCGCAAGGAGCGCGGCGAGCCGCTGCCGGCCTGAGACCTGTTGGTCCCCGCCATGGCGGGGACCGCTTCGACGCTCCGTCCTCGCCTTCCTCGGGCGGAGCCCCGGTGGCAGCGCCGTCAGCCCCCCGTGCGCTGCCACCGGTCCCTTTACGGCTCGGAGCGCATGGCGACGAAGTAGAAACCGGTTCGTCGAAAGAATGCGCTTCGAGACAAAGACATAGAGACGCCGACCTGATGTAGTCAGGTCGGGTGGGGCTCTGGCGCGGGATTGCAAATGATGACAATTTGAGTTCGCTGCTCGCGGCGTGGTCAAGCAGAATTTGTGATTAATCGACGGGGGGGCTAACTTTCAAAAAATCGTAATCCTCCAGGCATGGATCTTGTCCGCGAGTGTGTCGAGAGGCAGGGCAGGGTCACAACTGCAGTCACTCGAATTTGCAAAATTGAGACCTGCATCACTCGTGGCGCAAGTATGGCGAGTTCGATCGAGCAAGTGCCTGGCGGCCGTGGCCTGAGGGAGTGCAATTCATGAAAGTGAGTCCGAAGAAAATTGAAGCAATATTTGCATTGCCGGATATCAAGCGCTTCGAACACTTCATCAAAATCATTGTTGACTGGGAAGAGGTCTGGGGGCTGTATCAAGAGGAATGGGCTCTTGCAGCGGCAGATGAGGGGGCGCCAGTCTTTCCACTATGGCCTGCCAAGGAATACGCGCAGGTTTGTGCTGTCAACGAGTGGGCCGGATATGAGCCGCGCTCGATCGATTTGGTTGAATTCATGGAGGTGCTGTTGCCTAAACTGAAACTGGATGGTGTCTTGCCAGGCGTACTCTTTACGCCGGCAGGCAAAGGGGTCACGCCTTCGGTGGATGATTTGAGGCTGGCCGTTGAGGCGGAGCTGCAGAACTACTGACCGCTCCGACGTCTACCTCGCGAGGGCGTTACTATGTCTGGGATTTCCTCGTTGCCTCGATGAGCGCGATGTCCTTCTCGAGCAGTTCGTTGACGCGTTGTCCAAACGCGATGGTGCCTTGGCGCGCGCTGATCCCCACCCAAAAGGACCAGCTGCGCCAGCCCGACAAGGCCGTCCACCGTGAGCGCAATCGGGTCGAGCAACTGATTAACCGATTCAAGCAGTACCGCCGCACTGCCACCCGCTACGATAAGCGGGCGGCTAACGACCTCGTCATGGTCACCCTCGGCATGACCAGGCGCTGGCTCACATGACTTTGCAGAGATGCCCTTAGAGGAGAGGAGTTCATGGCCCTCGCCGCCGCGTCCGCCGGCTTCGTGCCGGACCGCCCCGATCTCGGCCACCGCGCCGAGGGGCTCGACCTCGCCGACCCGGCCTTCTTCGCCGGCAGCCTCGACCCCGCCGCGCCGCGCCTTCTGCCGCCGGCCGCCTACCGGGCGCTCGCCTTCGCCGAACTGGAGGACGACGCGGTCTGGACCCGCTCCTGGCTCGCGATCGGCCTCGGCGCCGAGATCCCGGCGCCCGACGACCTCCTGCCCTTCACGGCCGGCCATCACGGCCTCCATGTCCAGCGCACGCGCGACGGCGGTCTCGTCGGACGCTTCAACAAGGCCCAGCACGGCGGCTGCCGCGCGGTGCCCCTGCAATGCCGAACCGGCACCAAGACCCGCTGCTCCTTCACCGCCTGCGGCTACAGCCGCGACGGCGCCGTGCTTCCGGCGGGGACCGAGGGGCCGACCCCGGCGATGCACCAGTATCTCGGCCTGCGCCCGGAGCGTCTGCTGCCGGTCGCCGCCCGCGCCTGGGGGCCAATGCTGCGGATCAATCTCGATCACGCTGCCGCAGCGCCCGAAGCGCCACCCGAGGGGCTGGCCGCGCTGACCGGCGAGACCCGGCGGGCGGAGTTCGCCGCCAATTGGAAGCTCGCGGCGCAGGCGCTGGCCGAGGGCGACCGGTTCGCGGAAGCGCCGGACAGCCTGCACCTGACCGGGCGGCTTGCGACCGGAGAGGCCGCTGCCATTGCCGCCCACTTCCCCAACCTCGTCCTGATCGAGGCGCGGGGTGAGACCTGCGCCGTGATGCTGCAGCCGACGGCGTTGGGCCGGACGCTGCTGCGGATCGGGCTGCTCGGTCCGAAGGGGAGGGCGGCGCCCGACCTTGAAGCCTCATGGGATGCATGGCTCGCCGAGATCGCCGCCCGGATGGCGCCGGCCGTTACCGCGCAGGCGGCGCTCTCGCGTCCGGACGCCGGCGAGGCCCTGCCGACCAAAGCCGCCGGTCTCTGGCTCCAGCAAAACATCGCCGCCCGCGTGCGGGCGCGGCCCGCCGCCACGGACAGCCAACCCCTCTACGCCACGGCCCAGGGCCGCGGCTGCTGATGTCTCGGGAGATGTCGATGAGCTTTGCTGTGCCCCTTGCCGTCCAGACCCTTGCGCCGCCCGTCCTCGCTGAGGGCGTCGCCGCCTTCCAGTCCGGCGCCTACGACCGGGCGCTCGCCGTGTTCCGGCCGCTCGCCGAGGCGGGCGACCCGGAGGCGCAAGCGTGGCTCGGTGCGCTCCATGCCGGCGGGGCCGGCGTGCCCGCCTCGCTGACGCAGGCTTTCGAATGGTATCGCCGCGCCGCCGAGCAGGGCCACGGCCCGGCCGCGACCAATGTCGGGGCGATGCTGGCGATGGGCCAGGGCGTGGCGCAGGACCGGGCCGAGGGCGCCCGCTGGCTGGAACGGGCGGCGGCGAGCGGCGACGTGATGGCGGCCTACAACCTCGCCACCCTGCTGGCGAAAGGCGACGGCCTGCCCGCCGACCCCGCCCGCGCCGCCGACCTCTACCGAAGCGCGGCGCAGGCCGGGCACTACCCGTCCCAGGCCCGACTCGGCCATCTCTACGCCCAGGGGATCGGGGTGGAGCGCGACCGCGTCGAAGCCTTCGCCTGGCTCTCGCTTGCTGCCGGGCACGGGGTCGGCACGGCGCTGAACGCGCTTGAGGTGATCTGCAAGGAGATGTCGGCCGAGGAGAAGCGCGAGGGCGCCGCCCGGGCGCAGGGCCGCCGCACGGAGCCCGGCCGCATCGCGCCGATTCCCGCGTGAGGGGCATCCGATGACCGCCTACAGCGTGCAGCAGATCAAGTTCGAGTTCATCAGCTACGTGAAGGAGTTCGGCGCCGATTTCTCCGCCTGGTCGGTGGGCGTGGCCGAGGATGCGTCCGCCGCCCTGTTTCACGAGCACGGGATCGACGAGGCCCGCGACATCTGGCTGTGGAAGCCGGCGGTCTCGCCCGTTGCCGCCGCGATGGTGCGCGACTGGATCTGCACCCGCCAGGGCGCCGCCGCGCTGGCGGGGGAGGGGCGTCAGGTCTTCCTGTTCCGGCGCGGACCGGCGAGTGGAGCCCCGGCCGTGGCGTAGGCGTGCGGCGCCGCCGCCGAACCGGTCTCCCAAAGTGCGGCCTCTCACGTGCGGCGAATCGCCGGCCCATGCGTTGTCGTCAGCCGACCGTGACCGGAGCGCCTTGATGTTCCTTCGTACCGCTCTCCTCATCCCCCTGCTCGTGACCCTCTCCGCCGGTGCCGAGGCGGCCCCGTTCGACGATCTGAAGGACGATCTCTCGGCCTGCCTGCGCTTCGAGGCGGACGGGGCGAAGGGGCAGCGCTCCGTGCCGATGACCGGCACGCCAGGGTTCGCACTCCGGAGATGCGCCGCCGAGATGGACCGGCTCGAACGGGCGGACCCGCGCCGGCTGCGGAGCGACCACGGTCTCAGCCCCTCGACCTGGGCCGTGATCGAGAGCGTGTTCGGGGCCGGCAGCCGTGGGCGCGTTGCCCGCACGCGGTTTTGATCCCGAGCGGCGTCAGCCGCCGAACTGGGGCAGCACGCTGCGGCCGAAGGCGTCGATGAAAGCCGCCTGACGGGCGCCGACCTGATGGACGATGATCTCGGCAAAGCCCATCTCCGCCAACTCGGCGAGCCAGGCGGCGTGCTGCCCGAGATCGTGCGAGATGCGCACGCTGGCATGCATGTCCTCGGGGCGGACGAAGCGGGTCGCCGTCTCGAAATCCTCCGGGCGGCGCAGCTCCCAGTTCGCCTCGCCTTCGATGGCGTTGCTCGACCATTGCGCATGCGCCTCGGCGAGCGCACGGGCCGGGTCGGGGGCCCAGCAGACCTTGGTCTGGAGGAAGACCGGCTTGCCCGCACCGCCGCCCTCGCGGAAAGCCTCGACCACCGGGCGCAGCGTGTCCGGCTCGATGCCGACGGTGACGAGGCCGTCGGCCCAGGCGCCGAGGGCGCGGGCGGTCGCCGCGGTGGCGGCCCCGCCGATCAGGAGCGGCGGGGACTTGGGCCGCGAGTAGAGCCGTGCGTCGATCACCGTGACGCGGCCGCGATGGGTCACGGTCTGCCCGGCCAGCAGCGCCCGGATGACCGCGGCGCATTCGGTGAGCCGCGCGTTGCGCTCGGACTTCTCCGGCCAGGGCAGGCCGGTGATGTCCTCGTTGAGGCGCTGGCCGCTGCCGAGCGCCAGCCACAGGCGCTCGAGAAACATCTCGGCGAGCGTCGCCGCCGATTGCGCGAGCACGGCCGATGGTGGCGCTCGCCCGGCGCGGTGATGATGCCGAACGGAAGCCGCGTCGTCGCCATCGCCGCTCCGAGCCAGGACCGGGCATGGCCCGAATGCCCCTGCGCGCGGCTCCACGACTTGAAGTGCTCCGAGGACATGGCACAGGCGAACCCCGCTTCGTCCGCTGCCCGCACGTGGTGCAGGAGGGCGGAGGGGGCGTGCTGCTCGTGCGAGGCGTGGTAGCCGATGCGGGTCATGCCGGCTCTCACGCCCCCGCTTCGGCCCCGTGGATACGGGGCGCCCGGCGCGAATCCGTCTCGCGCAGGGAGCGGTCGGCGTAGGTGCCCTGCACCGCTTCGCGGCCGCCATGCTCGGAGAGGTCGAGCATCAGCGCGCTGTGGATGAAGCCGAGATGGCTGAAAGCCTGCGGGAAGTTCCCGAGGAAGGTGTCGTCCTCCGCGACCTCCTCAGCGTAGAGGCCGACATCGTTCTGCAGCGCGCGCAGCGCCTGGAAGCGGGTACGCGCCTCCTCGTCCCGCCCGAGCCAGAGCAGGGCATCCACGAGCCAGAAGGCGCAGAGCAGGAAGGTGCCCTCGTGGCCGGGCAGCCCGTCGTCGTTCTTGTAGCGGTAGACGAGGGGGCCGTGGCCGAGGCGCTCGATCACCACGTCGACGGTGCGGGCGAAAGCCGCTTCGTCCACGGGGAAGCCGACCATCGGCGCGATCAGAAGCGCGGCATCGACGTCGTCGCCGCCGATATATTGCGGGTAGTATCCGTCGCGGTGGATCGCCTCGCCGTTGATGCAGGCGACGATCCGGTCGCGCTCGCGGCACCATTCCTCACGCTCGCCGAACAGGCGGATCGCCCGGTCGAGGGCGACCCAGTTCATGATCGCCGCGTGCAGGTAGCGCTCCTCGGGCTTGCGCGGCTCCCACAGGCCGGCATCGGGCTCGTGCCAATGCGCCGCCGAGACGTCGGCGAGCCGCGCCCCGTGCTTGCGCATCGCCTCCGGCATCGTGCCGCCCAGGCGCTCGTAGAGGTAGAGCAGGTCGAGCACTTGGCCGTAGGCGTCGGCCTGATGCTGCTCGGCCGCCTCGTTGCCGTGGCGCACCGGGGTGCTGCCGCGCCAGCCCTCGAAATGATCGATCTGGATCTCCTTGAGGTCGGCCTCGCCCGAAATGCTGTAGAGCGGCTTCAGGCGGCTCTCTTCCCGCTCGCACAGCTCGGTGACGAAGCCGAAGAAGGATTCCGCCTCGCGGGTCATCCCGAACTTCTTGAGCACGTAGAAGGACAGGCAGGCGTCGCGAATCCAGCAGAAGCGATAGTCCCAGTTGCGGATGCCGCCGATCTCCTCCGGCAGGGAGGTGGTGGCCGCGGCCACGATCGCCCCAGTGGGCTCGTAGGTCAGTGCCTTCAGCACCAGCGCCGAGCGCATCAGCTCGTCCGCGAGCGGGCCGGCATAGGCCGCGCCCTCCGTCCAAAGCACCCAGGCCCGGCGCGTCTCCTCCATGAGAAAGCGGACGTCCGGGCAGGTCTCGGGTGGGGTGTCGCGATAGAGGGCGAAGCCGCAGGCCTGCCCGCCCTCCAGGGTGAATCGCGCGGCGGCCAACTCGCCCTCCGTCGAGAACGCGGCCTCCGAGACGAGGCCGGGGCAACCCGGCGCGGTGACGCGGTGGCCCTCGACGGCGAGCGGCGCGAAGTCCTCCGCGAAGCCTGCGAGCGGGCGGTACTCGGCGATCATCGAGACGCAGCCCGAGACGCCGGTGACGAGGCGCACCAATCGCGGCCGGCCCTCGCCGCCCTCCGGCCCGACCATGAAGTCGTGGAGCGTCACGAAGCCGGTCTGCGTGGTGAAGGTGGTCTCGATGATGTTGCTGCGGCTCAGATATTGCCGCGCGGTCTCGAAGCGCTCGGTCGGCCGGATGGTGAAATGGCCGCCGCGAGTCTTATCGAGCAGGCGCGAGAAGGAGGGGTCGGCGTCGAAGCGCTCGAGGCAGGCCCAGTCGATCCCGCCATCGCGCGCCACGAGTGCGCAGCCCTCGCAATTGCTGAGGAGCGCGTAAGCCTCGATCGGCTGATAGGGGCGGGTCTGCGGATCGGACATCGTCTCGGACATGGTCGTTCCTGGGGCGCCGCAGGCTGGCTGCCCGGTTTCGTGGAGGGTGAGGCTCGGCCCGGCCGATCAGGCCTTGAGGCGGAAGGCCGGCTCCAACAGGCCACGGACGCCGATGTCCACGAGCAGGGTGCGCCCGTGCTCGGGGTCCTCCGCCCGGGCGGCCTCGTCCATGCCTTCGTAGGCCGTGGTGAGGAGGAGCCGGTCGAGGTCGCGGCCGGCGAAGGTCGGGCAGGTGGGCTGGCGCGCCGGGACGGACACGGTGCGCACCCGCTCGCCCGCCGGGCTGTAGGCGTCGAGGCAGGCGCCGCCGAAGCGCGCGGTCCAGATCAGCCCCTCGGCGTCCACCGCCGCGCCATCGATTCCGCCCTCGCCGCCGCTGTGGTCGTAATGGGTCTCGGGCTCGCCCACGGGCAGGCCGGTGGCGGGGTCGAGCGTGACGCGGCGCAGCACACCCTCGTCGGTATCGACGAAGTAGCCGGTCGCGCCGTCCGGCGAGAAGGCGATCCCGTTGGGGATCGAGAGGCCGGAGAACAGTCGCGTCACGCGCGTGCCGGCGACGTGGTAGATCGCGCCGCGCCCGGTCTCGGCGTCCCGGCCCATGGTGCCGATCCAGAGCGCGCCGCTCGGATGGACCCGGCCGTCATTGGAGCGGGTGCCGGCATCCTCCGCTTCCAGCGGGCAGAACAGGCTCAGGCTCCCGTCGCGGAGCGTGCGGAGGTAGAGCCCGTCCTCCGCCGAGAGCAGTTGCCGCTCGGCGTCGATGGCGGCGACGTCGCTCGCCATGAACGGCAGGGCGTGCACCTTCGCCGGGCCGGCACCCTCGCTCAGGGGCAATTCGAACAGGCGGTTCTCCAGGATATCGACCCACCACGCGGTGTCGGTCGCCGGATCGTAGCTCGGCCCCTCGCCGAGATGGCAGCGGGACGGATCGAGGACGCGGATCGACGGAGATGCGGTCAAATCGAGAGATTCCCTTGCAATCAACGACCGTTGACGTCTGTCGAAAAGAGAAGTTCCGAGGGTTTTCCGAAGACTTGGCCCGTGATCTGAGCTTGCCTGTGCTACGTCCGGGGCGAAATTTTCATCCGCTCTCGTCGTGCGGTTGAGGCTTCGCAGCCCATCGCCGGGCCCGTCCGCCATGGCACTCGCCCCGGCGGGCCTCAGCGCCTAGAACGCTTCGCGAGCGCCCGCTCACGGGCGCGAGAGGAACTGACGGAATGGACATGCAGGCTCCGCCCGGCCACGCGGCGCCGCGCTTGGTGCCGCCGGTGCCGGTGCCGCCGGAAGAGGAATTGCCGACCCTGCGCTTCATCGCGGCGATGCGGGTCAACGGCATCGCGTGCTGGCCGGCCTCCGCCTACGAGTCGCCCTTGCGCCGCCGCCGGCTGTTCGGGCGCGCGCGCTTCACCGTCAGCGATCCGGACCTGGTGCGGCGCGTGCTGGTGGACAACGCCGCCAACTACGCCCGCACCCCGATCACCATCCGCCTGCTGCGGCCGATGCTCGGCGACGGCCTGCTCATCAGCGAGGGGACGGCGTGGCGCCACCAGCGGCGCGCGCTGGCGCCTGCCTTCACCCCGCGGGCGGTGGAGACGCTGGTGCCCCACATCCTGTCGGCGAGCGACGAGGCGGTCGCGGCCCTCGAAGGCCCGGCGGCACGCGGACCGGTCGATCTGTTCGCCGCGCTCCAGCGGCTCGCCCTGGAGATCGCCGGGCGCACCATGTTCTCTGTCGGCATGGCCCGCCACGGCGACCGCCTGCGCGGCTTCCTCGAAGCCTACGCCGCGCGGCTCGGGCGCCCGCACCTGACCGATCTGCTGGTGCCCTTGCGCTTCGCCACGCCGCTCGACCGGGCCCGCGCCCGCTTCCGCCGCGACTGGGTCGGCTTCCTCGATGAGGTCATCGCCGACCGCGACGAGGGCCAGAGTGGGCGTCACGTCGGAGGCGAGGCGCGGGACCTGCTCGACCTGCTGCGGGCCGCCCGCGATCCCGAGACCGGCCGGGGCTTCTCGCACGAGGAGTTGCGCGATCAGGTCGCCACCATGATCCTGGCCGGGCACGAGACCACGGCGGTGACCCTGCTCTGGGCGTGCACCCTCCTCGCGCTCGCACCGGAAACGCAAGGAGCCGTGGCGGCGGAATCGGGGAGCGTGGACAAACCGTTCACCCGCGCGGTGATCGAGGAGACGATGCGGCTCTACCCGCCCGCCTTCGTGCTGGCCCGCCGCGCGCTCGGTCCGGACGAGCTGGCCGGCGAGGCGATCCGGCCCGGCGACAGCGTGACGATCTCGCCCTGGCTGCTGCACCGGCACCGTACGCTGTGGCGCGACCCCGACGCCTTCGATCCGGGCCGCTTCTTGCCCGGCGCGCCGCCGGTGCCGCGCTTCGCCTACCTGCCCTTCGGGGCGGGGCCGCGGGTCTGCATCGGCGCGGCCTTCGCGCTCACCGAGGCGACGCTCGCGTTGAGCCGGATCGTCGGGCATTTCCGGATCGAGCGGGCGGACACGCGCCCGGTGCTCCCGGCGGCCGTGGTGACGACCCAGCCCGATCACGCCCCCGCCTTCCGGCTGACGCGGCGGGCCTGAGCCCTCAAAAGTCCACCGAGGCGGAGAGCAGCACCGTTCGCGGCGTTCCTTGGGCGAGGATGCCGCGCCCCGTCGTCGCCCAATCGTTGTTGCCCGTCACGTTGACGACGTTGGCCCGGCGCGTCAGCGGCCTGTCCCGGAACAGGGTGGCGTAGCGCAGGCCGAGATCGAGCGTCGCCCGGTCGGGGATCTTCTGGCTGTTGGCCAGATCGCAATACTGCGCCGCGGTGTAGATCACCCGGCCCGTCAGGCTGAGGCCCGGCGACAGGCCGATGCCGGGCGAGAAGGCGCCGCTCTCGCTCGCACCGCTGCGAAAGCCCGTGACGGGATTGTAGGAATTCACGTCGAGGCTCTGCCATCGGCCGCCGACCGTGAGCAGCATCCGCTCGTCGAAGAGCGACATCGTGTCGGCGATGGCGATGCTGCGATCGAACCGGCTCGACGTGCGCGGCGTCGCCTTCGACAGGCCGATCGTCGAGCGCGGCGCGACAGTGGTGCTCGCAACCCGACCCGGCAACCGCCGATGACCACCCCGCGAGATCCCGCCTGCTTCAGCGCTGTGAAGGGCCCAAGGCGGGCTCTCCCGCGACCGGCGAGCTACGCCACCTCCAGGGACAATACCGTCAGTCGCGACGCGGCTCCGGACAGCGCCTTGAAATGAAAAGACCTGCGGCGCCCGTTCGGAGCCGCAGGTCGTGATTCGTCCGGAGGACCGCGGGTCAGGCGATGGCGCGCTTGGCCTTCGCCTTCGGCTTGATCACCGCATCGACGGGGAATTCGATGTCCACGCCGAGGGTCGAGACGCCTTCGCCCCGTTCCAGCTTGATCTGCACCTTGTCGCGCTCGACCGTGACGTGCTTGGCGATCACGTTCAGGATCTCTTCGCGCAACGTGATGATCAGGTCGGGTCGCCCATTCTCCACGCGCTCGTGCGCGAGGATGAGCTGAAGGCGTTCGCGTGCGACCGAACCGGAGCCACGCGGCTTGAGGAAGGTCAGGACACTCATGCGGCCCTCCGTGTGAACAGCTTGTTGATCAGGGATTTGCGGTCGGAGGGGATCGCCATCGGCACGGTCTCGCCCTTCAGGCGACGCACGGCATCGATGTAGGCGCGGGAGGGCGCGCAGAGCGGGTTGTTGAGCGTCACCGGGCAGCCGACATTCGAGGCGCGCAGCACTTCGAGGCTTTCCGGGATGATGGCCAGCAGCGGGATCGAGAGGATCTCGAGCACGTCGTCGACCTTGAGCATGTCGCCACGGTCGGCGCGGGCCGGGTCGAAGCGGGTCAGGATCAGGTGCTTCTCGATCGTGTCGCCGCGCTCGGCGCGCACCGTCTTGGAGTCGAGCAGGCCGATGATCCGGTCCGAGTCGCGCACCGAGGAGACCTCGGGGTTCGTCACCACCACGGCCACGTCGGCGTGGCGCATGGCGAGCTGGGCGCCGCGCTCGATGCCGGCGGGGCTGTCGCAGACGATCCAGTCGAACTTCTCGCGAAGCTCGCCCATCACCCGCTCGACGCCCTCGTCGGTGAGCGCGTCCTTGTCGCGGGTCTGGGAGGCGGGCAGCAGGGAGAGGTTTTCCAGGCGCTTGTCGCGGATCAGCGCCTGCGGCAGCTTGGCATCGCCGTTGGTGACGTTGATCAGGTCGTAGACCACGCGGCGTTCGGCGCCCATGATCAGGTCGAGGTTGCGCAGGCCGACGTCGAAATCGACCACGCAGACCTTCTCGCCGGCCTGCGCCAGCGCCGCACCGAGCGCTGCCGTCGTGGTGGTCTTGCCGACGCCGCCCTTACCGGACGTGACACAAAGAACCTTGGCCATTCTCGTTTCCCCTTAACCCAAGGCTGCAATTTTGATCGCGCCGCCGTCGGACCAGATCTGGACCGCTTGACCGCGCAGGTGAGTGCCCATGTCCTCGGCCGTGCGGACGAGGCGGTCGATGCCGAGAAGCTCGGGCTCGAACTTGCGGCAGTAGATGCGTGCGCGAGGGTTGCGGGCGGCGCCCGCGATGGCCCGCCCGCGCAGGGCGCCGTAGACGTGGATGGAGCCGCCCGCGAGGATCTCGGCGCCCGAGGACACCGAGCCCATCACGGTCACGTCCCCCTCGCGGTGGACGATGCTTTGGCCCGAACGCACCGAGCCCTCGATGGTGAGGGACGACACGCCCGGCTTCTCTTCCTCGAACGCCGGCGCCTCGACGACGTCGCCGGCGGGGCGACCGCCGACGAGCCGCGGCGGCAAGAGCGAGGGCAGCGGAGCCTCCGCGCCCTCGATGCCGAGGATACGGAGCTGCCGGGCCGACAGCTCGGCGATCAGGGTCTCCAACTCGGACGGCGCGGCTTTGAGGCCGGCGACGTCGAGGATCACGGCCCTGTCGTCGAACAGCGTGGCCGATCGCTTCAGGGCTGCGTCCAAGAGGGCGAGCCATTCGGCGAGGGGGGCTTCCGGCGCCAATGAGACGGCGCGGAACACGCGGCCTCGCAGGGGCAGTGAGGGGCGGGTGGGAGCGGGGCTGGTCACGGGCGTTGACGTTTCCTTACCGACACGCCCATTGACCGCCCGGATGGTTACCGGGGAGTTAATTTTTACGCGCACCGGGCAAGAATTGCCGGGCAAGATTTTCCCATCACGCCAGTCCAGGCTGAGAAAGCCAGATACTTCAGCCGCTTGGCCGAAACGTGCGGACGGAAACAATCCTTAAGCCGGCCTGTGCCTCCCGGATCGCCGGATCCTGTGATCGGTGCGAATCACGCAAGGTCGGATCATCGATCACATCTGCGCACAATTTACTCGTACGCCTCGGGATTAACCCGCTCTTAGCAGCTCGAAAGTCATCAAATGTTGCAAGCGCGGCCGTCGTGCGGCGCATTCGCATTTCGAGTCAAGTCCATGCGGGCCTTTGCCAACCTTCCCATCGTCGCCAAACTCGTCCTGGTTTTCGCCTTCGTCATCGCTGCCGTTTCGGGCGCCTCGTTCACGACATGGCGCAGCCTCGGCACGATCGAGGACTCGAACCGCTGGCGCGATCACAGCTACGAGGTTCTGCTTCAACTCGACCGGCTCACCGGCGCCCTGGTGGACCAGGAGACCGGTCTGCGCGGCTATCTGATCTCGGCCGATCCCTCTTTCCTCGAACCGTACAATTCGGGCACCAAGATCTATGGCGAGACGCTGAAGCGGCTGCGCGGCCTCGTGGCCGACAACCCGCAGCAGGTGAGCCGGCTCGACGCGCTCGATGCGGCCACCCGGCAGTGGATCGGGACCGTCGCGGAGCGCGAGATCGCCCTCATGCGCAACGAGGCGACCCAGGCGCAGGCGCGTCAGATCGAGGCCTCCGGCGCGGGCAAGAGCGCCATGGATGCCGTGCGCAAGGTCGCCGCCGAGATCGCGAGTTCCGAGACCGGCTTGCTGGAAGTCCGTGCCGACACCGTGAAGGACGCGGCCGCATCGTCCCGCTTCGCCGTCGGCGCCGGCTTCGTTGCGCTCCTCGTCGTGGCCGGGCTCGGCATCATGCTGCTGAACGGCTTTGTCTCCCGCCCGGTCCGCCGGATGACCGGGCTGATGAGCCGCCTCGCGGAAGGAGACGCCAGCGTCGAGATCCCCTTCCGGGAGCGCCGCGAGGAGGTTGGGGCCATGGCGGGCGCGGTGCAGGTGTTCAAGGACAACCTGATCCGCACCCGCGCCCTGGAAGAAGAGACCGCCCTGGCGCGGGCCGGTGCCGAGGCGCAGCGCAAGGCGGCGATGCGCGACATGGCCGATAATTTCGAGCGCGCGGTGAGCGGCATCGTCGGCACCGTCTCCGCTGCCGCCACGGAGTTGCAAGTGACCGCGCAGGGCATGGCCGGCACCGCCTCGCAGACGGCCGACCAATCGAACGCCGCCGCCGCCGCCGCGGAAGAGGCCGCCACCAATGTCGGCACGGTCGCCGCGGCGGCCGAGGAGCTTGGCGCCTCGGTGCAAGAGATCGCCCGGCAGGTTACTGGCTCGACGACCCTCGCGCAGAAGGCGGTGGTCGAGGCCGAGGGCACCGCGCAGCTCGTACAGGATCTCAGCGTCGCCGCCGCCAAGATTGGCGACGTTGTGGGGCTGATCTCTACCATCGCCGGTCAGACCAACCTGCTCGCGCTCAACGCCACCATCGAGGCGGCGCGCGCGGGCGAAGCGGGCCGCGGCTTCGCGGTGGTCGCGGCCGAGGTCAAGGAACTCGCCAACCAGACCGCGCGGGCCACCGACGAGATCTCGGGGCAGATCGGACAGGTTCAGACCATCACCGGGCAGGCGGTCACGGCCATCGGCGACATCGCCGCCCGCATCCGCGAGATCGACGGGCTGGCCAGTTCGATCGCTGCGGCGGTCGAGGAGCAGGGTGCGGCGACCCAGGAGATCGTGCGCAACGTCTCCGAAGCGTCCGCCGGCACCGGTGCCGTGACGGGCAACGTCGCGAGCGTCGCGGTGGCGGCCCAGGAGACGGGAGCAGCGGCGAGCCAAGTGCTGATCTCGGCCTCCGAACTGTCGCGTCAGTCCGAGCATCTCGATGGCCAGGTCCGCCAGTTCCTTCACACGGTGCGGGCGGCCTGAGGCGAGTTGGGAACTCGATCTCCGCGGCTGACCGGAGTGATCGGCTCGGACGCGTCGTCCCCCCCCTCTCTTCGTTTCGCGGGATAGGGGGAGCGTGATCCGAAGTTCCCGTTCGTGAGGGACGCCGAATGAAAAAGGCCCCGATGCGTTCGCCGCATCGGGGCCTTTTCGGTTTGGCGAATGAAGCGGGGCGTTTAGCCCGTCATCGCTTCCTTCGAACGCTCGAAGCGCTTGCGGTCGTTCGGGTCGAGGTGGATCTTGCGCAGGCGGATCGACTTCGGCGTGACTTCCATCAGCTCGTCGTCCTGAATCCAGGCCAGCGACTTCTCCAGCGTCATCCGGATCGGCGGCGTCAGGCGCACGGCCTCGTCCTTCGAGGTGGTGCGGATGTTGGTGAGCTTCTTGCCCTTGAGCACGTTCACCTCGAGGTCGTTCTCGCGGTTGTGCTCGCCGACGATCATGCCCTGATAGACCTTGGCGCCGGGCTCGATCATCATCGGGCCGCGGTCTTCGAGGTTCCACATGGCGTAGGCCACGGCCTCACCCTTGTCGTTCGAGATCAGCACGCCGTTGCGGCGGCCGGCGATCTCGCCCTTGTAGGGCTCGTAGGCCTTGAACAGGCGGTTCATGATCGCGGTGCCGCGGGTGTCGGTCATCAGCTCGCCCTGGTAGCCGATGAGGCCGCGGGTCGGAGCGTGGAAGACGAGCCGGAGACGGTTGCCGCCCGAGGGCCGCATCTCGATCATCTCGGCCTTGCGCTCGGACATCTTCTGTACGACGACGCCCGAATACTCCTCGTCGACGTCGACCACGACCTCTTCGACGGGCTCCAGGATCTCGCCGGCCTCGTCCTTCTCCAGGACGACGCGCGGACGCGACACGGCCACTTCGAAGCCCTCGCGGCGCATGGTCTCGATCAGGATCGAGAGCTGCAGCTCGCCGCGGCCGGAGACGTAGAACGAATCCTTGTCGGCGGCTTCCTCGATCTTGAGCGTGACGTTGCCCTCGGCCTCCTTGAACAGGCGGTCGCGGATCATCCGGCTCGTGACCTTGTCGCCCTCGGTGCCGGCGAGCGGCGAATCGTTGACGATGAACGACATGGTGACGGTCGGCGGATCGATCGGCTGGGCCTGGATCGGCGTCTCGACCTGCGGGTCGCAGAAGGTGTCGGCCACCGTGCCCTTCACCAGACCGGCGATGGAGACGATGTCGCCCGCCTCACCGACCTCGATCGGCGCGCGCTCCAGGCCGCGGAAGGCGAGGATCTTCGAGACGCGGCCGGTCTCCACGACCTTGCCGGTGCGATCGAGAACCTTGATCGACTGGTTCGGCTTCACCGTGCCCGAGGCGATGCGCCCGGTGATGATGCGGCCGAGGAACGGGTTGGCTTCGAGCAGCGTGCCGAGCATCCGGAACGGGCCCTCTTCGACGCGCGCCTGCGGCACGTGCTTGAGCACGAGATCGAACAGCGGCGCGAGGCCGACATCCGGCGAGGCGTCCGGCGAATCGGCCATCCAGCCGTTGCGGCCCGAGCCGTAGAGGATCGGGAAGTCGAGCTGCTCGTCGGTGGCGTCAAGCGCCGCGAACAGGTCGAACACCTCGTTCACGACCTCGTTGATGCGCGCATCCGGCCGGTCGACCTTGTTGATCGCGACGATCGGGCGAAGGCCGATCTTGAGCGCCTTGCCGACCACGAACTTGGTCTGCGGCATCGGGCCCTCCGCGGCATCGACCAGCACGATCACGCCATCGACCATCGAGAGGATGCGCTCGACCTCGCCGCCGAAATCGGCGTGGCCGGGGGTGTCGACGATGTTGACCCGAGTATCCTGCCAGACGACCGAGGTCGCCTTGGCCAGGATCGTGATGCCACGCTCCTTCTCGAGGTCGTTGGAATCCATCGCCCGCTCCTCGACCCGCTGGTTTTCGCGGAAGGTGCCGGACTGCTGAAGCAGCTTGTCGACCAGCGTCGTTTTGCCGTGATCGACGTGGGCGATGATGGCGATGTTGCGCAGCTTCATCGGAGGGTCTCGGAAGCATGGCGAGCCCGTCACGTGGCGGAACGCTCTGAGGCGACCGTCGCGGCGGGCTCACGGGAATCGGGCAGTGTCGCGCTGCAATAGAGGAAACCGGGGTGATCCTGCAAGCCGGTGGGTATTCCACCCGTGCGGGGGCTGCTGCGCGGGGTACGCCGGGCTCGGCCTCCCCGAGCGGGGGCCGGTCGAAGGTCCTGTCACCTTCCGGCAAGTCCGGCTCGCCCGCTGCGCTATGATGCGGGCTCCCGGCTCCGTTGTCCGTTCGGGCAACTGGAGAGTCGGGTGCCGGGCCACGACGCCCGGACCGGAGAGGAACCCAATCGCGAGGAAACGCCATGCCGAGCACCTTCGACGACAGCAACATCCCCTGGCGCAGACTGGACGGCTTCGATGACGTCGCCTTCTTCATCTACAAGTGCGATGCGGCGAGCGGGATCGTCGATATCGTCTACAAGTTCGCGCCGTGGACGCGACAGCCGCTCCACCGCCACACCTGCCCGTACTTCACCCTGGTGCTGCAGGGTGAACTGCGCTTCTACCGCCCGGACGGCACGCTGAAGGAGATACGGCCCACGGGCAGCTACGTCGAAGGCGTCGTCAACGGCGAGCCGCATTTCGAAGGGGCGGGCGAGAGCGAAGCGATCGTCTTCTTCGGCCATCGCGGGGTCGAGGGCACGATCTACCTGTTCCTGGGCGCGGACGGTGGACCGGACCAGCCGCTCGGCATCGCCGACGTCCAGGCGCTCTACGATGCGCAGGTCGCCGACGGCGTGCTCGCCCGTGTCGGCGCCTGCCCGGCCTGAGCGACGGGAGCCGGCCTGCGCCTCGGCAGTCGGCGCCCCGCGCGCCACTTTGCTGTTGAGGAGCGCCGGCTCCTGGCCGGACGGGTCGGGGATCTGCCATAAGCTTCGAGGCATGATCCCTTCGCCGCGAAATTTCCCGTGACCGACCGTCCCCCGATCCGCTTCCGCGGCCGCTCCTTCCTGGCGATGGTGCTGGCCCCCGTGCCGCCGATCGATCAGTGGCTCGCCGAACTCGACGCGCTCAAGCGGCGCGCGCCCGCCTTCTTCTCGGTGCGGGCGATCATTCTCGACGTGACCGGCCTGCGCTTCGAGCGTTCGGACCTCGCCCATCTCTGCGAGGAATTGAACCGGCGCTCCATCACCATCCTCGGCATCGAGGGCATCGGACCGACCTCGCTCGGGCCCGGTTTCCCGCCGCCGCTGGTGGGCGGCAAGCCGGTCGAGGACATCGCCCCCCCCGAGCCCGGCGCCGCCGAGGCACCCACGGCGGCGGACCACCCGTCGGCCCCGGCTTTGGTGGCGTCCGCGGCGCCGGCTCGGACGCGCTCCTTCGTGCTCGACGCGCCGGTGCGCTCGGGGCAGGTGATCCAGCATCTCGACGGCGACGTGACCGTGATGGGTTCGGTCGCCTCGGGGGCGGAGGTGATCGCGGGGGGCTCGATCCACATCTACGGCGCCCTGCGCGGACGGGCGATCGCGGGAGCGGTGGGTGATCCGGGCGCCCGCATCCTCACCCGTAAGTTCGAGCCGGAACTCGTCGCCATCGACGGTCTTTACAAGACGGCCGACGATCTCGGCGGCGCCCGCTGGGGCCAGTCGGTCCAGGCGCGGCTCGAAGGCGACGCCATCGTCCTCGTGCCGCTCGACTGACAACGTCTTGGGCACGCGCCAGCCGTCGAGGTCCGTCCATCACAATGGCGTGTGGGTGGCGGCCATCCGCCGCCACGACGGCGCAGGTGGCGGAAATCCGCCGCCCGTCGTTCGGACATGATCCGAAGTATTCAGAAAAAACCCTTTCCGCACAGGCGATTGCGCGAAGGTTAGCACTTCCTGCATGGCTGGCATGCGCTCTGCAAAGAGGGCCGGACCATCCGCACCGGCCGCAGAGCCGGGCCATCCGGGAGAAGCCCCTTGCTCGAACGCCTTCGTTTCACGCGTCGCAGCCTTGCCATGCTCGCGGCCGCGACCGCCGCATCGCTCGCCCCGCTTCCGCTTTCCGCGCAGGAAGTGGTGCGCGTCGGCAACCTCAAGCTCGCTCACTTCGCCGGCGTCTCCTACGTCAAGGAGATCGCGAAGACCTGCGGCCTGACCATCGATCTCAAGATCTTCGCCAAGGGGCCCGACATCATGCAGGCGATGCTCGCCGGCGAACTCGATGTCGGCGCCACCGCGTCCGAGGCCGCAATCTCGGCGCGCGGCAACGGCGCCCCCGTCTTCATCGTCGGCGGCTTCGCCAAGGGCGGCGCGCGCCTGCTCGCCACGCCCGAATCCGGCATCAAGTCGGCGGCCGACCTCAAGGGGAAGAAGGTCGGCGTCACCCGCGGCTCCATCCAGGAGGTGCTGCTCGGCGCCGAGATGGCCAAGCACGGCCTCAAGGCCCGCGACGTCAACCTGATCTATCTCGGCTATCCGGATCTCAACCAGGCGCTGCTGCAGAAGCAGGTCGATGCGATCATGCAGACCGAGCCGCAATCGGCCCAGGCCATCGCCCGCGGCTTCGGCGTCGAGGTGATCAAGCCCTACGACACCCCGGTCGGGTCGCCGATCCGCACGCTGGTGATGACGGAGAAGTTCTACGGCGAAAAGAAGCCGGTCGCGACCAAGTTCATGGAGTGCTTCGTGAAGGCGCAGAAGACCTTCATGGAAAACCCGAAGGCCGCCGAGACCTTCGTCACGCAGGACGTGTTCAAGGGCCAGGTCACGGCCGCCGAGTTCCAGGAGGCGCTCGCCAACTCGCCCTACACCCTGGAGATGAGCGCCGGCCACATCCAGAGCACCACCGACGTCATGGCCGAGCACGGCATCGGCAAGATGTCGAAGCCCGCCAAGGCCGCCGAGTGGGTGAAGCTCGACCTGCTGGAGGCCGCCAAGGCCTCAGCCGGCACGAACTGAGGAGGGCTTCCCGTGAACGCCTTACGTCTCAAACCCCTGGCCGAGGGGCTGGCGGTTCCCGTCGCCATTCTCGTGATCTGGCAACTCGCCTGCACGGCCGGGCTCGTCAACCCGATGGTGCTGCCCTCGCCCGCCGCAGTCGCGGTGCGCTGGTGGGCCTATCTCGCGCCGCTCGAAGCCTATGATCCCGAGCACGGATCATGGTTTGCGTGGCTCTTCTCCGGCGAGATGCTGCACGATGCGGTGGCCTCGCTCTACCGCGTCGTCGTCGGCTTCGCCGTCGGCGCGGGACTCGCCCTGCCGCTCGGCCTGTTCATGGGCTCCAGCGACCTGATCTACCGGCATATCAACCCGTTGATGCAGGTGCTGCGGCCGATCCCGCCGATCGCCTACATCCCGCTCTCGATCCTGTGGTTCGGCCTCGGCAATGCGCCGGCCGTGTTCCTCATCGCCATCGGCGCCTTCTTCCCCGTGCTGATGAACACCATCGCCGGCGTGCGCCATGTGGACGGGATCTACATCCGCGCCGCCCGTAGCCTCGGCGCCAGCCGGATGACGATCTTCCGGCGGGTCATCCTGCCGGCGGCCACCCCTTACATCCTGTCGGGGGCGCGGATCGGCATCGGCACCGCCTTCATCGTGGTGATCGTGGCCGAGATGATCGCGGTCAATAACGGCCTCGGCTTCCGCATCCTGGAGGCGCGCGAATACTTCTGGTCCGACAAGATCATCGCCGGGATGCTGACCATCGGCGCCCTCGGGCTCGTCATCGACATGGCGGTGAGCCGCCTGAACAACCACCTGCTCCGCTGGCATCGCGGCCTGGAATCGTGAGGTCTCCCATGTCCGTGCAACCGCATCCCATCGCCTCCGTCACGCAGGACGCCGTGCCGGTCGTTGCGCCGCTGGCCGCCTCGCCCCACATCGTCGTCGCGGGCGTCGACAAGATCTTCCCCGTCACCGGCGGCGAGGTCGTCGCCCTCAAGGACATCGACCTCACCATCAACCGCGGTGAGTTCGTCTGCCTGCTCGGCCCGTCCGGCTGCGGGAAGTCGACGCTGCTCAACGCCATCGCCGGCTTCTCCCATCCGACCCGCGGCGGCATCGACGTCGAGGGCCGCAAGGTCGCCGCGCCCGGTCCCGACCGGGGCATGGTGTTCCAGGAATACGCCCTGTTTCCCTGGATGACGGTGGCGCAGAACATCGCCTTCGGTCTGGAGATCAAGGGCATGTCCCGCGGGGCGATCCAGGCGCGGGTGGCCGAGCTCCTCGACATGCTCAAGCTCGCCGAGTTCCGCGACCGTTTCCCCAAGGACTTGTCCGGCGGTATGCGCCAGCGCGTGGCGATCGCCCGCGTTCTGGCGCTGGACAGCCCGGTCATGCTCATGGACGAGCCGTTCGGCGCGCTCGACGCCCTGACCCGCCGCTCGCTGCAGGACGAGTTGCTGCGGATCTGGGCGGCGACGGGCAAGACCATCGTGTTCGTCACCCACTCGATCGAGGAATCGATCTATCTCGCCGACCGCATCGTCGTGCTCACCTACCGCCCCGGCACGATCAAGCGCGACCTGCGGGTCGAGCTGCCGCGCCCGCGCGACAGCGCCTCGGCCGCCTTCAACGCCCTGAAGCGCGACCTCTCCGCCCTCGTCACCGCGGAGCAGCACCGGTTCGAGCAGGTGGAGATGAAGGGGCTGACGACGGATTGAGGATCGCCGCCACGGCTTTCTTCGAGCCACGGCGCTCCCATGTTAGGTTCTCGTATCGCTTCCGGATCATCACTTCGGAGATCGCGGATCCCCTCTCCCCGCCGCCCGGGGAGAGGGCTCGGCCGACCGTGTCGTCGGCTGAGCGAGCCGGCAGGCGAGGGTGAGGGGGCTTGGACGGATGGGCCCCTTCCGTCCAAGCCCCCTCACCACCGCTCCGGCTCTCGCCTCCGCTTCCCGCCGTCACGGCAGGGTGCCTGCGGGCCTCTCCCCGCACAGCAGGGAGAGGGGGAAGCTGCGGCGCCCGTCATCACCGGACATCGCATCGGATCGCTCACCGCATACGATGGCGGTGACGGAAGCCTCCTCCGGACCATGAGAGTGATGCCTTTCCCCCGCGCCACGGCCGCGCGTGTCCTCATCCTCGCCGCGCTGGCGGCGGCGGCTGTCTTCGCCGTTCTCAAGGCGGGGGAGGTGACGGAGGCCCGCGTGGCGGAAAGCCTCGCGGGCGATGCGCGCCAGCGGGCGGAAATCTACGCCCGCAGCCTGGAGGGCACCATCGAGCGGTTCGGCTTCCTGCCCGCCGCCGCCGCCCTCGATCCGCGGGTGCGGTCGTTGCTCGCCGCCCCCGACGATCCGGCGCAGGTCGCCACCGTCAACGCCTATCTCCAGCGGCTGAGCCGCGAGGCAGGGGCGGGTGTCGTCTACCTGCTGATCCCGTCCGGCCTGACCATCGCCGCCTCGAACTGGGATACGCCCCAGACCTATGTCGGCCAGGACTTCTCCTATCGTCCCTATTTCACGGAAGCGCGCGGCGGGCGCACCGGCCGCTTCTACGCCATCGGCACGCTGACCGGCGTGCCCGGCTACTTCATCAGCGCGCCCGTCGTCATCGATGGCACGGTGCGCGGCGTGGTGGCGACCAAGGTCAGCCTCGACCCGCTGGAGACGATCTGGCGCGAGGGCACCGACCGCGTGCTGGTGGCCGACGAGAACGGCATCGTCTTCCTTGCCTCCGATCCGGCTCTCAAGTTCCGCGCGACGAAGCCGCTCGATGCCGCTGCCCGTGCCGGCATGGAACGGACGCGCCAGTATGGGCGCGACGATTATGCCCCGATCGATCTCGGCCGGACGGATATGGTCGGCGGCGTGCCCCTGGTCAGCCGGTCGCAGGCCGCGCCGCAGACCCGCGCCCTGTTCGAAGAGGCGAGCCTGCCGGCCTATGGCTGGAGGCTGCTGCTCTTCGCCGACGCCGCGCCGGTGGCCATCGCCGGGCGCAGCGCCCGGATCGGCGCGGTTCTGGCCCTGGTCGTGCTCGGCCTGATCGGCCTCTACGGGCGCCAGCATCTGCGGCGGATGCGCGAGAACCGCGCGGCGCAGCGGGCGCTGGAGGCCGCGGTCGCGGCCCGGACCGCCGATCTCAGCGCGGCCAACCTCAAGCTCGCGGGTGAGATCGAGGAGCGGACCCGCGCCGAGGGCGACCTGCGCGAGGCACAAGGGGAGCTGGTCCAGGCGGCCAAGATGGCGACCCTCGGCCAGATGGCGGCGGGCATCACCCACGAGCTCAACCAGCCGCTCGCCGCCATGCGGGGCTTGGCCGACAATGCCTCCGCCTTCCTGCGCCAGGGCCGGGAGGCGGAGGCTGCGGCGAATCTCACCCGTATCGTCTCCCTGGTGGACCGGCTCGGCAAGATCACCGGACAGTTGCGCAGCTTCTCCCGCCGGTCGGGGACGGAGCGGGTCGCGGTCGATGTCGGCGTGGCGGTCTCGGAGAGCCTCGCGATCCTATCCTCCCGCATCCGCGACGCGGGCGCGCGGGTGACGACCGATCTCGACCCGGCGGCGCGATGGGTGGTGTTCGAGCCGATCCGCCTGTCGCAGGTGCTGGTGAATCTTGTCGGCAACGCCCTCGATGCGGTGAAGGGGCGCCCCGGTGCGGAGGTCGCGGTGCGCGCCTGGGCCGGGGAGGGGCAGGTCGTGCTCAGCGTCGAGGATAATGGGCCGGGCCTCGACGCGGCGGCGCTGGCGCGCCTCTTCGAGCCGTTCTTCACCACCAAGCCGGCGGGGGAGGGGCTCGGCCTCGGTCTGCCGATCTCGCTCGCCATCGCCCGCGAATTCGGAGCGAGCCTTCAGCCCCGGCCGATGCCCGGCGGCGGCCTCGCCTTCGACCTCGTGATGGAGGTAGCCAAGGACGCGATCGAGGAGGCCGCGGACACGCCCCCGTCGGAGAGGATGCGACATGTTTCCTGAGGCCGAGCCAGCCGCCGCGCGGGTCGTGCTGATCGACGACGAGGAGATGGTTCGGCTTGCCATGGAGCAGGCGCTGCAACTCGCCGGCCTCGCGGTCGAGGCTTTTTCCAGCGCCGAGGCGGCGTTGCCGGCCATCGGGCGCGGTTTTTCCGGCATCGTCGTGAGCGACGTGCGCCTTCCCGGCCGCGATGGGCTCGAACTCCTCGCCGACATCCGCCGCCGCGACCCGGAATTGCCGGTGGTGCTCGTCACCGGCCACGGCGACATCGCCATGGCGGTCGCCGCCATGCGCGAGGGCGCCTACCACTTCATCGAGAAGCCGTTCGTCAACGATGCCTTCGTCGAGGTGGTCCGCCGCGCCCTGGAAAAGCGGGCGCTGGTGATGGAGAATCGCCGACTGCGCGATGCCCTCGATCGCGGCGACGCGCTCGGCAGCGCGATGGAGCGCTGCCTCGTCGGCCAGTCGCCGGCCCTGCGGCGGCTGCGCGACGACATCGCCTCGCTCAGTTCGGCCGCCGCCGACGTGCTGGTGCTCGGCGAGACCGGGGCGGGCAAGGAGCAGGTCGCCCGCGCCCTGCACGAGGGCGGCGCGCGGGCGGCGAAACCCTTCGTGGCGATCAATTGCGGCGCCATCCCCGAGAGCATGTTCGAGAGCGAGATGTTCGGCCACGAGGCCGGTGCCTTCACCGGGGCGGGCAAGCGTCGCATCGGCAAGGTCGAGCACGCGAGCGGCGGCACGCTGTTCCTCGACGAGGTCGAGAGCATGCCGCTGGGGCTTCAAGTAAAGCTGCTGCGCGTGCTGCAGGAGCGGCGCGTGGAACGGCTCGGCTCCAACACCAGCGTGCCGGTGGATCTCCGGGTGGTGGCGGCCACGAAGGAGGATCTCGACGCACTCTCGGAGGCGGGCCGCTTCCGCCGCGACCTGTTCTTCCGCCTCAACGTGGTGACGCTGACCCTGCCCCCCTTGCGCGAGCGCCGCGAGGACATCCCGCTGCTGTTCGAGCGCTTTCTCGTCCAGGCGGCGGTGAAGTATCAGCGCCCGGTGATCGAGGTGCCGCCGTCCCTGCGCCGCTCGCTGATGCTCGCCGATTGGCCGGGCAACGTGCGCGAACTCAAGAACGCCGCCGAGCGCTATGTCCTCGGCTTCCTCAGCCCGGACCTCGCCGGCGGCCCCGGCGCGGCGCCGAGCCTCGACGCCCTCCTCGACCGGGTGGAGCGCCTCGTGATCGAGGACGCGCTCAAGGCCTCCGGCCAGCGCATCGCCGAGGCGGCGCGGACGCTCGGCCTGCCGCGCAAGACGCTCTCCGACCGCATGCGGCGCCTGGGCCTGGGCGCCAGCGACTGACTTCTTCTCGAACGCGAGACCGAACCCGTGACGCACGACGCCGGCTGGCCGCCGCTCATCCTCGCCAACGCCCCGAACGGCGCCACCCGCAGCAAGGCCGACCATCCCGCCCTGCCGATCACGGAGAGCGAGATCGCCCGCACCGCCGCCGAGATCGCGGAAGCCGGTGCCGCCCTGATCCACGTCCATGTCCGCGACGGACAAGGCCGCCACCTCCTCGACGCGCAGGCCTATCGCGCGGTCACCGCCGCGATCCGCGCCGAGGCCGGGGATCGCCTCGTCGTCCAGATCACCTCGGAGGCCGCCGGGCGCTACGAAGCCCCGGAGCAGATGGCGGTGGTGCGTGCCACGCGCCCCGAGGCGGTGTCGCTGGCGCTGCGCGAGATCGTGCCGGATGCCGGGGCCGAGACCGCGGCGGCAGCGTTCTTCGCCTGGGCGCGGCGCGAGCGCGTCCTCCTCCAGATCATTCTGTACGAACCGGCCGAGGTGGCCCGTTACGCCGATCTCAAAAGCCGCGGCGTGCTCGGCGAGGGCGGGGATTTCCCGCTCTTCGTGCTGGGCCGCTATACGCCCGGACAGGTTTCGCGGCCCGCCGACCTGCTGCCCTTCCTCGCAGCAGGCGGGGAGGGGGTGCCGCTCTGGGCGATCTGCGCCTTCGGCCCGCGGGAGAATGCCTGCGCCCTCGTTGCGGCGGGCCTCGGCGGTCACGTGCGCGTCGGCTTCGAGAACAGCCTGCTCGCGCCCGACGGCCACCCGGCCGAGAGCAATGCCGCCCAGATCCGTCGCGCCGCGGAGGGCGCCCGCCTGCTCGGGCGCCCGCTGGCCGATGCCGACACCGCGCGGGCGCTGATGGCTTGACCCGCTCCGGGCCTCCCCGGACGCCCGATCCGGCGCTGGCGCTGGGCCGGTTCGTATCGGCGGCACTTTGCGATCCGGTCCGTGAGGCTGTGCTTGATACCGGGCCGGCATCTACTTCGGCGGTGGCGCTCCCAAACGGCTTCACATGTGGCTTTGTGCCAGGACGATTTTTAATCCCCCTTTTTTTGAAATCGCGCAGATATTTTTAGTCTGTTGTTTTTGGATTAAAATTGTAACAAGTCTCGAAATTTATCAATTGATCGGCCGAAGCTCGGCTTCTCCCCCCTGGGCCGACCCTCCTAGAAGGAGGCTCAACGAGCAAGGCGTGCCGAGTCGAGGATGGCGGTTCAGGCGCAAGTTCCAGGGGAATCGACTTGAAATTCGGACAGAAAGTGCGGCGCGCCGCGCAGGTCGTCACGTCTGTTTGCGTAGCGGGCGCTTGCCTGGCCGGGGCGTCTTCCTCGGCTCTGGCCCGCTCCGCCGCATTGCCCGGTATCACCGTCGGTCTTCCGACGGGCTGGCAGGTCCCGGAAGGCGTGCAATTGGGGATCACGACGAGCTTCGCCGAGCGCAGCACGCAGCCGCGGGACAGCCAGGGCAACAACAACCTCGCCGTCTTCCTCTGGTCAACGCCCTGGAAGGTACTGGGCGGGCAACTGCGGTTCCTTCAGTCCTTCCCGTTCAATGCGGTCAGCCCGCAGGAAGGCCCCTGGCAGGCCGGCCTCGCCCAGTCGCTGACGACGGCCCAGATCGCCTGGAAGGTCGCGGACAACCTCGGCGTGAGCTACTTCATCGGCGGCTTCTGGCCGACCGACACGCTGTTTGCCCTGCGCTCGGCCTCGATCGCCCAGCGCTTCGCGATCAGCTATGTCGGCGATGGCTGGAACGTGACGGCCAACCTCCATTACGGCACGATGCTGGCGGACAATTCGCCCACCAACGTGCACTATTCCGACTACCTCAACCTCGACCTGACCGCGACCAAGCGGTTCGGCAAATGGTCGTTCGGTGCCGTCGCCTTCGGCTCGACCGACCTGCCGACGAACCGGCAGGGCTACCGGCCTGTCGGACAGGTCGCCATGGGTCCCCTCGTCGCCTACGCGTTCGATACGTTCACGGTCCAGTCCTTCGTCACCCGCGACATCGCACAGCGCAACCTGGGCGGCGAAGAGACACGCGCTTGGCTGCGCTTCCTCGTGCCGCTCTGGCGGCCGGAGAAGGCAGATCAGGTTCCGAACCGCGTCCTCGTTCGGCGCAACAGCGCCGCGGGGCCGGGGGGGGGCGGCGAGTGACGAACCGGCCCGCCTCAGGCGGGCCGGGCAGCGTTCAGCCCGAGGTTCGGGCGTGGTCGCTCCCCGAGAGCGGCTGCGCCTGCCCCGTGTGATGGGAGCGCAGACGAAAGCCGAGGATCAGCAGCATCACGCCGAAGGCCACCGCGTAGGCGCCCAGCCACCACGTCAGCACCAAAGCCGACATGCCGGGATTGATCAGAAGCGCGATCCCGAACAGCACCGAGATCACCCCGCCGAGGCCCAGCCACCAGCGGCCGTAATGCGGGTGGAGGCGGAAGGCCGCCGCGATCATCAGGCCGCCCGAGAGCAGGGCCCAGGCGGCCACGAGAAGCACGAAGGCCCAGACGGCGGCGGCCGGCACGAGAAACGCTGCGACGCCGACCACGAGGTCGAGCAGCCCCTCGAGTAGCAGGAACCCCCAGCGCTCGTGTTGGCGTGCCGCCCGCACCGCTGCGGCGATGCCGAAGAAGCCGTCGACCAGCATGTAGGCCGAGAAGAACAGCACCAGGGAGAGCACGAAGGCCCCCGGCGCCACGAAGGCGATCGCTCCGAACAGGATGGCGAGCGCCCCGCGCAGGGCCACGAGCCACCAGTTGCGGGCCAGGACGGCACTCATCGCGTCGAGGCGGGCCGATCCGGTCGGTGGCAAGCCGGACGGATGCGTTGCACCGGATGTCTCGGACGTTCCAGCCATCTCACACTCCTCCGGGAAGGTTGGGCAAGGTCGGCGCTGCGGCCGGATCGGACCGGGCACGCGCGTCCCATCGGTTGTGCAACGCAACTTAAAGCTGCCTGTTCCCCCGCCTCCCGATAGGGCCGGATGACGAAGCCAATTCGCAAGTGCCCGTACTCAGGACGGTTGGGTTTCCGGCGGAGGCGAAGCGTATCCGATCCGCTTCGGTGGGGATCAACTACGGCAGATCCGCTGTTCGAGATGCCGCTTGCTCGATCCTGAACTCGCGGACCCCGGCATCAAGTTTGGATGTGGCAAGAGACATCCGAGGGTTTCTCGGATTCTGCGCCGGGAACCTTTCGCGGCGTTTCTAGCGGCCCCATGCGTGATCGAAGGGCTTGGCGTGTCCCGGTGCGACCGACGCGGCGTGCCCTCTCGAATTTCGACGAGGAACCGCCCGCTCTCATGCAGGCATTGCCACGGCCCGCGCCACGCCGATGGCTTCGCGGGATCGCCCGAAGATGGCAGAACCGTCCGGCGGGCGCCTCGGCTCGAGAAGCCCACGGCTCTCTGCGAAGGCCGGGACGGGAATGCCGGACCCCGAGCCTGCGAAAGGACGCGACATGACGGTGTCGAACGACGACGAGTTGGCGGGGCTGAAGCAGATCGGCCGCATCGTGGCCGATACGCTGGCCGTGATGGGCCGGGCGATCGAGCCCGGCATGACCACGCGCGAACTCGATGACGTCGGGCGGGCCTTCCTGGAGGCGGCCGGCGCGCGCTCGGCGCCGGAGGCGGTCTACGCCTTTCCGGGCGCGACCTGCATCAGCGTCAACGAGGAGATCGCCCACGGCATCCCCGGCGAGCGCCGTATCGCGCCGGGGGACTTGGTCAATATCGACGTCTCGGCGGAGCGGGACGGCTATTTTGCCGATACGGGCGCGTCGTTCGCCGTGCCGCCGGTGACGCGCGCGGTCGAGCGGCTGTGCAAGGACGGGCGCCGGGCGATGTGGGCGGGCCTGCGTCAGGTCGGCGCCGGCAAGCCGCTTTCGGGCATCGGCCGGGCGGTGGGCACCTTCGCGCACAAGAACGGCTACACGCTGGTGCGCAACCTCGCGAGTCACGGCGTGGGCCTGTCGCTGCACGAGGAGCCGACCGAGATCGCGACCTGGCCCGATCCGTCCGAGCGCCGGATCATGCGGGACGGCATGGTGTTGACCGTCGAGCCGTTCCTGTCGCTGGGCGCGGACTTCGCCGAGGACGGCGACGATCCCTGGACCCTCTACAGCCGGCCGCGCGCCCTCACGGTCCAGTACGAGCACACCGTCGTCGCCACGCGCAACGGTCCGCTGATCCTGACCATGCCAGGACCGTAGCGGCGTCTTCGCTCAGCCCGCATTCGCGTCGAGCCAGCGCTCGGCGCCCGAGAGGTCGTAGCCGTGGCGGGCGCCGTAGGCGGCCACCTCGTCCCTGCCCAAGCGTCCGGCGAGGACTTCGCCGATCGCCCAGAGCGTCAGCGAGCGCGTGCCGCTGCGGCAATGGGCGACGACCGGGCCCGGCGCCGCCTCGACCGCCGCGTGGAAGCGCTCCACCGCCTCGCGGGTGAGGGTGGGGCCGGTCACCGGCAGATCGAGGTAGCCCAGGCCCGCCGCCTCCGCCGCCGCGCGCTCGGCCGCCGTGCCGGGCTGGCCCGGCTCCTCGTCGTCGGGGCGGTTGTTGATGAGGAGGCGCACGCCCTCGGCACCGAGCGCCTCGATCTCCGCGAGGCTCGGCTGGCCGGCCACGGAGAGCTTCGAATCGATGGTTGTCCGCTTCATGCCGCCCACCCCCGTATCGCCGCTTGGGCTCCGGGCGTAGCGTGCACCCTTCGCCGCAACAAGGTAAGGCGCGCGATCGAGGCGGCGGACGTGACGCGGGGGCCCGGCGGGAGCCGTGCGGCTTCCCGTCCGTTTCCCTGGCGCCCGGCGGGACCGGGCCGCTGAACGGAGACACGGGGTGGTGGGGCGGCGCGCCCGTCGCTGGCGCGACGCGGATCCCGAGACGCACGGACCGAAGCCGGCGGCCACGCCGGTCTGCCCCCTCTGCGAGCGGCCGATTCCAGCCCATGCGCGCCAGAGCCTGCATCATCTCACGCCGAAGATGAAGGGCGGCGCCCACGGGGCGACCGTGCGGCTCCATCAGATCTGCCACTCGGCGATCCATGCCCGCTACAGCGAGGCCGAGATCGCCCGGCGGCTCGCCGAGGTCGAGGCGCTGCGCGCCGATCCCGAGATCGCCCGCTTCCTCGACTGGGTGCGCGGCAAGCCCGACGATTTCCACGCCCCGACGCGCAAGACCCGCGACCGGCGTGGCGACGGGGGCGTGCGGCGGTAGGGCGAGACTCACTCGGCCGAGCGGGCATTGTCGGCTCCGACGCTCCGGCGGGGTGCCCGAGTGACCTCGCGCGTGATCTCGGATGAGCCGTGCGTTTCGCCCTATGCCGCCTCGTGCGCCTGCGCCAATTCCACGTCGAGCCCGGCGATGGCCCGTTCCAGCGCCGCGAAGCAGTCGGGATCGAAGGCGGTGCCGACATCGCCGCGCATGATGGCGAGCGCCTTCTCCACGGGCATGGCCTTCCGGTAAGGCCGGTCGGCGGTTAGGGCGTCGAACACGTCGGCGACCGAGACGATCCGTGTTTCAGGCGCGATCGCCTCGCCCTTCAGCCCGCGCGGATAGCCCCTTCCGTCGAGCCGCTCGTGATGGCCGCCCCCGATCCGGGCGATCTCGTGGAAGGCGGCCACCCGTGTCAGGATCGTCTCCGACATCGAGGCGTGGTTGCGCATGTCCTGCCACTCGGCCTCGTCCAGCTTGCCGTTCTTGTCGAGGATCGCGTTCGAGACCCCGAGCTTGCCGACATCGTGCAGCAGCGCGGCCCGCTTCAGCCAGCGTCGGCGTTCCGGCGTGTAGCCGAGTTCGGCCGCGACCATGTCGGCATAGACCGCGACGCGCTCCGAATGGCCCGAGGTGAACGGGCTCTTGGCATCGATGATCTGCGCGAAGGCGCGGGCGATGTCGTCGAGGTAGTCTTCGTCCACCACGATCGGGCTGCGGGGCGCCAGCGCGAACACCGCCGCCTCGACCCTGTCGGAGGCCAGGGTCTCCCAGAAGCCGGGGGCGGCCGCGGCCGCCTCGAAGCAGGCCACGATCTGCGGATCGAACCACGTGCCGGCGCGCGCCCGCACCTCGGCCAGGGCTGCGGCGCGGCCGGCGGAGGCGTGGAAGACGTCGACCACCTGGGCGAGCAGCGCCACGCGGGCATAGAGCGGGATCGCGGGGCCGGCGAGCCGATCGGGCCGGCCGCCGCCGTTCCAGTGCTCGTCGAGGGCGTGGATGGCTTCGCAGACGCTGGCCGGGAAGCGTAACTGCCGGGCGATCTCGGCGCCGCGCTGACACCGGGTCTGGATCAGTTCGTCGACGATCGTACCCCCGTTCTGCAGGATGTTGAGCACCGCCCGGAAACGGTCCGCCAAGCCGGCCTTGAGACCCGTATGCGAAAAGACGAAGCCCAGAACCTTCGGCAGGCTGTCGCTGACCGTCTTGAAGTCACGCTTGAAGCTCAGGTCGTCCGACAGGTAGAGTTCACAGATGCGCGCGGCATTGCTGGAGCAGCCGAGATCCTTCAGCATCACGGTGTGGTAGAGTTCCCAGAGCTGCAGTTCGGGCAGGCCCATCTGCCGGCCGATATGGAAGCCGATCCAGGTTGCGCGCACGCAATGCCCGACGGGTTGGCCCTCCGTCAGATCGAGGGCGTGGCTCAGGGCGCCGAGAATCTCCGAAAGTTGGACGGTCCTGGTCTCCTCCTCGCTGCCCGACACGATGTGCATGACTTCCCCCCATCCGTCCTCTTGCTCTTCGGCCGGAACACTGCTCGCAGAGCCTGATGAAAGCGTTGCGCCGCGACGGCGACCCGGCCGGATGGTGAACGGACTCTGCGTGTTACTGCATCCGCAGGTTTGCCAGGGGCGAATACGGCGTTTCAGCCGAGGGCGCGGCAACCGGTGGGAAATGTCCGGCCGTGTTGCTGCGGTGTTAACCGCATGGCGAGATCGCCGGGCCGTGCTCGCGGGCGCTTAACGCTTCGGCGCCACCATCGCGGCTCGATCCCGCCCGCACCAGGTCCGCCCGCCATGACCGCAGCGCCCTCCATAGCGTCCACCGCGGCCACCCGCCCCCTCCGCCCGCTTCCCGAAGAGGCCGCCCGGCTCGCCTGGGTCGATGTCGCCAAGGGCCTTTGCATCATCCTCGTCGTGATGATGCATTCGACGCTCGGCACCGGCGAGGCCCTGGGCGGCGAGGGCTTCCTTCATACGGTCGTCGAATTCGCCAAGCCGTTCCGGATCCCCGACTTCTTCCTGCTCTCGGGGCTCTTCCTCGGCCGGGTGATCGACCGCGACTGGCGGCTGTTCGCGGACCGGCGCGTGGTCCACTTCGCCTATTTCTACGGGCTGTGGGTGGTGATCCAGTCGCTGTTCAAGGCCGGCTCGATCGTCGGCGGGGCGGACGGGATCGCGGAGAAACTCGCCGCCTTCGGCCTGCACCTCGCGGAGGCGCTGGTGGTGCCCTACTCGACGCTGTGGTTCGTCTACCTGCTCGCGGTGTTCTCGGTGGTGACGAAGCTGCTCCACCGCCGGGTGCCGCCGGCCCTGCTGCTCGTCGCGGCGGCCGTGCTGCAGATCCTGCCGACGAGCGGCCTGCCGGAACTCCTGGACGAGTTCTGTGAGCGCTACGTCTACTTCCTGGGCGGCTACCTCTTCGCCGAGTGGATCTTCCGCTTCGCCGATCGGGTGCGCGAGCGGGCCGGCCTCGCGGTCGCAGGCCTCGCCCTGTGGGCCGTGCTGGAGGCCGTGTTCGTGTTCACGCCGACGGGGATCGAGGCGCTGCCGACGCTCGCGCGCCTGCCGGTGGTCAGCCTGGCGCTCGGTACGGTCGGTGCGCTCGCCATCGTCGCCTTTGCCGGGCTGATGACCCGTGCGGGCGGCCCCGTCACCGCGGCGCTGCGCGCCTGCGGCGAGCGCTCCATCGTGATCTATCTCGGCTTCTTCCTGCCGATGGCGCTCACCCGAACCCTGATCGCCCGGTTCAACGACGCACAGCCCGATCTCGCCCTCGACGTCGGGCTCGCGAGCCTCGTCGTCACCGTGGCGGCGGTGACGGTGCCGCTCGCCTTCGAGCGGCTGATACGCGGCACCCGCCTGGATTTTCTGTTCCGGCGCCCGGCCGCCTTCCACATCGCGGCCGCGCCGGCACGCCTGCGGCCGGCGGCGGCCCCACGGGAGGCATGAGCGGACGGCCGTCGGCGGAACCATCCGGCCCCGCCCGCCGGTTTGCCCCCTTTGGCCCGCTTCCTCGTGCGGGCGCGATCGGGAGGACAGGGGCATGGTGCAGGAAGCGTCCGACGTCGGACATGCGGTGAGCGGCGATCCCGCCCAGGTGGTTCTCGACGCCCCGCGGGACCGCGCCTACTGGGCGCGTCGGTTCGAGGTGCCGGCGGAGCAGGTGCAGGCGGCGGTCGAGGCGGTGGGCTCCGATGCCGCCCGGGTCGCCGCCCATCTCGGCAAGCCCTGGCCCTACGAGAAGAGCGGCATCGTGTGAGGCCGCAAAGGGCGGGGCGATCCCCGGCCCAGTGAAAGCGTCGTCCTGGATCCTCGTTTCAGGACGAGGCTTCGGGCTCCCGCGCCGGCCTCGGCCGCTCAGCCTTGATGCGCATCCGCATCGCGGCTCGCCTCGAGATGGTCGAGGAGCTGGCGCTCATAGGCGATCAACTCGCGCCCACGCTTGATCGCGCGGTGATACTGGCGCGCCGAGAGTTCGTCCTGAATCGCGAGGATGTAGGGCGCCATGCTCGGCGACGCCTTCATGATCTCCGTGGCTTGGCGCACGAACAGATCCTCGGCCTCCGGCGGGTTGTCGGCGAGATAGATGAACTGGAGCGTCACGCAGAGGCGCTTGGCCGCGGTGTCCGCCTCGGTCTCGGTGATGATCTCGCTCTCGCGCAGGAATTTGCACTGGTTCTCGATCACGAAGGTCGAGCGGCGGTCGCCGTTGCGGATCAGCGCGCCGTTGATGATCAGCCGCTCCTGGGGCTTGAGCTCGATGCGCAGGGCCATGGTGGACAGTTCCTTGGTGGGACGAAACGAAGCAAAGGTCGTGATGTTCTCTTAACCACGATGACAAGGCTTTGCGCGATGCTTGCGTTTGACAGGCGAAAGCGGCGGAATCGGACGATCGGATTAAGGTCTCGGCAAGGCGCGGGGTGGAGGGTCCGGGTGTCGCCAAAAAGGCGGTATCAAGACCCACAAGGATCGCCCCCCATGTCCTCCGGCATCACGCTTTCGTCCGCCACCCGTCAGAACCTGCTCTCGCTGCAGGACACCTCTTCGCTGACGGCCACCACCCAGAACCGCCTTGCCACCGGCCTCAAGGTTTCCTCCGCCCTCGATAGCCCCGTCAACTTCTTCACCGCGCAGAACCTGTCGAACCGCTCGACCGATCTGGGTGGCCTGCTCGACGGCATCTCGAACGGCGTCCAGGCGATCCAGGCCGCCAACCAGGGCATCACCTCGATCCAGAAGCTGATCGACTCGGCCAAGTCCACCGCCAACCAGGCGCTGTCGACGCAGATCACGACGACCGGCACCGCGGGCACTGCCTACGCTACTACGAGTTCCGCGACTTCGGTTAAACTGTACGTGAACGGACAGGCGACGACGGCGAGCATCGCTTCCAACTCGACCATCGACGGCGCCGTCTCTGCGCTCAACACCGCAGCCGGCTCGACGATGTTCTCCAAGGACACATCCGGGACGAAGATCGTGCTGAACGCCAGCGCGGCGGTCGAGTTCGCCACCACGGCCGGTCAGACGGCCTTGGGTTTTGCCACCGGCACAACCAGCGCCGCTACGGTTGCCAAGTATGGCACCGGCAACGATGTCGTAACCTCGGGTACCAACTTAACGGTGGCAGGCGTAGATACCCGCGCCAAACTTGCCGAGCAGTACAACAGCCTGCTGACCCAGATCACGCAGCTCGCCAAGGATTCGAGCTTCAACGGCACGAACCTGATCAGCAACGGCGACCCTACGAACAAGCTGCACATCGCCTTCAACGAGAAGGACACCTCGAACCTCGACGTCCAGGGCCAGGATCTGACGGCCGACGGCCTGAGCCTGACCTCGATCACCGGCAACTCGGGTACGTCAGTGAACGGCCAGGGCAACTTCCTGCTCGACGACGACATCAAGGGCACGCTGACCAAGCTGACTTCAGGCTCCGATACCCTGCGCACGGCGAGCTCGACCTTCGGCTCGAACCTCTCCGTGGTGCAGAACCGTCAGAGCTTCTCGAAGAACCTGATCAACGTGCTCGATACCGGTGCGGCGAACCTGACCAACGCCGACCTCAACCTGGAGGCAGCCAACTCCCAGGCGCTCTCGACCCGTCAGTCGCTGGGCATCTCGGCGCTGTCGCTCGCCAACCAGGCGCAGCAGAGCATCCTCCAGCTCCTGCGCTGATCGCGTTCCCTGAGACGCATCGCACCAGCAAAAGAGACGGTCGGGACCTTGTTCCGACCGTCTCCCCATTCCAAAATTGAAAATTATTCGGCCGAAAAAAGATCGTTAACGCTAAAGAAACCATGGGCATGGTGAATTAACCCTAATACCGGATCGGTATCGATCTGAACGGGGTTGTTACCCATGTCTTCGAGCGTCACGCTTTCCGCCGCCACCCGTCAGAACCTGCTCTCGCTGCAGGACACCTCGGCTCTGACGGCCACCACTCAGAACCGGCTGGCAACGGGACTGAAGGTCTCGTCGGCCCTCGATAATCCGGTGAACTTCTTCACCGCGCAGTCCTTCAACAGTCGATCGGGCGATCTCAATTCGCTGCTCGACTCGATCTCGAACGGCATCCAGACGATCCAGGCGGCCAACCAGGGCATCACCTCGATCCAGAAGCTGATCGACTCGGCCAAGTCCACCGCCAACCAGGCGCTGTCGACGCAGATCACGACGACCGGTACCGCGGGCACTGCCTACGCTACTACGAGTTCCGCGACTTCGGTTAAACTGTACGTGAACGGACAGGCGACGACGGCGAGCATCGCTTCCAACTCGACCATCGACGGCGCCATCACTGCGCTCAACACCGCAGCCGGCTCGACGATGTTCTCCAAGGACACGACCGGGACGAAGATCGTGCTGAACGCCAGCGCGGCGGTCGAGTTCGCCACCACGGCCGGTCAGTCAGCCTTGGGTTTTGCCACCGGCACAACCAGCGCCGCTACGGTTGCCAAGTATGGCACCGGCAACGATGTCGTAACCTCGGGTACCAACTTAACGGTGGCAGGCGTAGATACCCGCGCCAAACTTGCCGAGCAGTACAATAGCCTGCTGACCCAGATCACGCAGCTGGCCAAGGATTCGAGCTTCAACGGCGTGAATCTGATCAGTAACAGTGACCCCTCGAACAAGCTGCACATCGCCTTTAACGAGCGCGACACCGCCAATCTCGACATCCAAGGCCAGGATCTGACGGCCGACGGCCTGCTCCTGACCTCGATCACCGGCAACTCGGGCACGTCAGTGAACGGCCAGGGCAACTTCCTGCTCGACACCGACATCAAGGGCACGCTGACCAAGCTGACGGCAGGCTCCGACACCCTGCGCTCGGCGAGCTCGACCTTCGGCTCGAATCTTTCCGTGGTGCAGAACCGGCAGGACTTCACCAAGCGGCTCGTCAACATCCTCGATACCGGCGCCTCGAACCTGACCAATGCCGACCTCAACGAGGAGGCAGCCAACTCCCAGGCGCTCTCGACCCGTCAGTCGCTGGGCATCTCGGCGCTGTCGCTCGCCAACCAAGCGCAGCAGGGCATCCTCCAGCTCCTGCGCTGATCGGCATCGGTCGTCGCAGGCGGGTGGGTTTCGGGGGCGATCGCGCGAAGCGGTCGCCCCTTTTTCGTTGGAGGGGCTGGCGTCCACACCCGCCGTCGACGCATCCCCGCCCCGTGGCGTCCGGGCGAGCCTGTCCATAAATCAGCCGCGTTGTGCGCCGCTTGATCGGACTTGGTACGCTCTCCGTCGCGTGCCGGCCGGGGACCCCAACCGCTCGATGAACGCCATCCTGATCAAGCTGTTCGCGACCGCTCTGACCCTGTCCCAGGTCACGACGCGGCCCGACGCGGTGCGGACCCAGTTCGACCCGGCCAAGGATGGCGGGCAGGTCGTGGCGATCCTGCGCGACGGCTGCGCCCACATGCGCAAGTCCTTCGACATCGAGGACATCAATCTCGATGAGCTGATCTCCACCGCCATGGAGGATCCGAGCGCGGTGGCGGGCGACAACGCGCCCAAGATCCTGCACGGGCTCGACATCGCCGAGCTGAACACGAGCTACAAGCAATTCTGCAAGGGCGAGAACCCTGCCAACTCCCCCTTCGAGGCGGCGGCGGTGATCGCCTTCTACAACAACGCCGTGAAGGATCTGCCCTCGGCTGAGGCCCTGCGCGACATCAAGCTTCCCAGTGCCAGCGTCATCCTGGATGCGGCGGGCAAGCCCTATTCCGAAACCTTCGAGACGCATGGGCGCCGCCTCGTCGTGCCGATCGAAGGCGTGCCCGACCTCGTGCAAAAGGCCTTCGTCGCGGCCGAGGACAAGCGTTTCTACCAGCACCACGGCATCGACGAGCGCGGGGTGATCCGCGCCTTCGTCGGCAACCTCGCCTCGCCGGGGCGCCCGGCCGGCGGCTCGACCATCACGCAGCAGGTGGTGAAAAACCTGTCGGTGGGCGACGACGTCACCTACGAGCGCAAGATCCGCGAGATGATCGTGGCTTCGCGCCTGGAGCGGCTCCAGACCAAGCCGCAGATCCTCGGGCTCTACCTCAACGGGATCTATCTCGGCCGCGGCGCCTACGGCATCGAGATGGCCGCGCGCTCGTGGTTCGGGAAGTCGGTCGGCGCGCTGACGCTGCCCGAGGCCGCCCTGCTCGCCGGCCTGCCGAAGGGCCCGAACTACTACAGCCCCGACAAATACCCGGAGCGGGCGCGGGAGCGGCGCGCCTACGTGCTGAGCCGGATGAAGGAAGAGGGCACGATCACCGAGGCGCAGATGAATGCGGCGCTGGCCTCCGATCTCGGGATCAAGCCGCCGGATGCCACGCGCCAGGATTCCGGTTTCTACCTCGTCGATCACGTGGCGCGCGAGACGCGCACCTTCGCCGGGCTCGAAACGCTCACCAACGCGAGCTACACCGTGCGTGCCACGGTGAATGCCGGCCTGCAAAGCGCGCTCGAAGCGGCGCTGCAGGAGGGGCTGGCGACCTACGAGCGCGGCACCGGCCGCGCCCGCTACGAGGGACCGGAACTGAACCTGTCCGAGGCGATCAAGCGCATCGAGGCCGCGGCGCCCGCGCCGGCGGTCGAGCCGGCCCCCGCGCCCGAGACGAAGAGGGGGCCCAAGACAGGGGTGGGTAAGGGGGTGGGCAAGGCGGCCGCGAAGGCGCCGGCCCAGCCCACCGTCCAGCCGGCTTGGCAGCGCGCGCTCGTCTCCGCCCGGCCGCCGCTCTACGACGTGCGCTGGCCGCTCGCGGTGGTGCTCCAGACGGGCAAGAACGGCACCAGGATCGGCCTGCCCGACGGACGGGTCGCGAGCCTGGAGCCCGGCCCCGCGCGCGGAAAGCTTCAAGTGTACGATGCCGTCCGGGTGCGCTTGCGCGAGGGCAAGGGCAGCCTCCGCGCCGACCTGCGCGTGCGCCCCACCGTCCAGGGGGCCGCTATCGTGCTGGAGAACCGCACGGGCAGGATTCTGGCGATGAGCGGGGGCTTCTCCTATCCGCTGAGCCAGCTCAACCGCGTGACGCAGGCCGTGCGCCAGCCGGGCTCGACCCTGAAGCCGCTGACCTACCTCGCCGCATTGAATGCGGGGCTTCAGCCCAACACCCTGGTGATGGATTCCGCCGTGACCCTGCCGCCGATCGGCGGAGTCGGCGATTCGTGGTCGCCCAAGAACTACGACGGCGGCGGCTCCGGCGCGACGACGATCCGGCGCGGGCTCGAATTCTCCAAGAACCTCGTCACCGCTCGCCTGCTCCAGGGCGGCATCGCGCCCAAGGCGCCCGACAGCCTGCAGCGGGTCTGCGACATCGCGCTGGAGGCCCAGCTCTATGCCGAGTGCGAGCGCTACTATCCCTTCGTGCTCGGCGCCCAGCCGGTGCGGATGATCGATCTGGCGAGCTTCTACGCCGCCATCGCCAACGAGGGTGCGCGTCCGAGCGCCTACGCCCTGGAAGCGGTCGAGCGCGACGGCAAACCGGTCTACCGCCATCCCGACAAGGCGCCGGTGCGGATCGGCTCGGCGGACCGGGTGGCGTTCTACCAGCTCAAGACCATGCTCCAGGGCGTGACCCAGCACGGCACCGCCGCCGCGCTCTCGGGCATATCGGCCTACGTCGCCGGCAAGACCGGCACCTCGGAGAACGAGAACGACGCATGGTTTGCCGGCTTCTCGAACGAGATCACCGTGGTGGTCTGGGCCGGCTACGACAATGCCGACGGCGTGCGCCGCACGCTCGGCCGCGGCCAGACCGGCGGCCACGTCTCGGTGCCGATCGCGCGGGCGATCTTCCAGGCGGCCTGGGCCCACGGCGTGGCCCGCACGCCGCTGGCGCCGCCCTCTCCGGAGGCGAAGGCGTTGATCGCCGACCTGCCGATCGAGCCGAGGAGCGGCCAGCGCGTCGCGAGTGGCGGCGTCGTCGAGCATTTCCGCCTCAAGGGGGGGCAAGTGGCCGACACGCAATACGTGCTGGTGCCCCGCGACACGCTCTACGCCATGCGTCCCGATGCGGAGGACGGCGATTACGCCAACGCCGAGGACGGGGCGGACGTCGCCGGCGACCTCTTCGGCAACCTGCCGGGCGGGCGCCGGAACACCGAAGACCCGTTCGCGCAGCGGCGCAGCGCCGAGACCGATTCCGACCGGACGGCCGACCCTTGGGGGCTGCGCCGCGATCGCCGGGAGGAGCCGCAGGCTTGGCCCGGCCGCGACCGCTACGGGCAGGTCAACCCGGTTCCGTTCGGCTCGCCCTTCGACGACGATGGCGACACCCGCACGCGCCCGCGCCGCCGCGATCCCGATTACCCGTTCGGCGACGACCCGGGCTACTGAGCCTGCGCCCTCCGACGCCCTCCCTCATCGACTCCTCCGAGGTCCGCTTTGCCCAGGCAGTTTCCGGCCGCCCTTGTCGTCGCGCTCGCGCTGGCGGTGCCCGCCCGCGCGCAAGAGGCGGCGAAAGATTTCCCCAAGGATCTCCCGAAGCCCGCCGCCCTGGTCTCCGACCGGGTCAAGGACGTGCCGGCCCTCACGCCCGGCGACGCCACGAGCCTCAAGCCCGGCACGGTGCTGTTCACCGACCACCGCGAGGCCGCCTCGGCCAATCCGGAGAGCGGGCTGATCGCTTTCGATGCGTGGCGGAAGGCGCGGGCCGCGGAGGCCGCCGCGCTGAGCCCCTGGCCCGGCTACGTCGAGCCCGACTACTCCCAGACGGTGAACGGCGTCGCCAAGCCGCGCCACGAGACCCTGAAGGTCTACGTTGCGGAAGGCCGCTTCGTCGTGGCCAAGCCACCCTCCGCCATCGACCTGTCGGCTTTCGCCAATCTCGACTTCCTGGCCAAGATGGACCCGGTGATCCGCCACAAGCGGCTCGAACCGGCGGAGGTGACCCCGACCAAGGACCCGGCTGCCGCCTTTGCCAAGCGCCCCGACCGGCCCTGGTGCGGGGCGGGCGGCGTGTGCATCGAGTCGCGCTACGATCTCGAGGGCAAGCTGCCGCTCGGCGTGAAGCTCGCCAACAAGCTCGAACTCGGCAGCTCGAAGAAGGTCGCGGAGTTCGTCTCGTTCCAGAGCGAGTTACGGGTGCTGCCGCCGGCCGAGGCCGCGGGTCTCGCGGCGCTCACGAAGATCGACACGCCCGTGGCGGGCGGGCTCGAACAGACGATCTTCTGGGTCAATCAGATCCTGCGCTTCGGCAAGTTCCTGGCGGTGATGCAGCCGGCCCCCGACGATCCGAACCGGACCGTGGTGACGACCTACATGGCCCTCGCCATCAAGGCCGACGTGCTGGAGCGCAAGCAGGAATATGCCCGCGTGCCGGTGCTGAAAAACCTGCTGCCGGTGCAGGTGCTGATGGGCAATTCCTCGTTCAACACCGGCACCTCGATCAGCGCCGGCGTGCCGACCTACGCCCGCAACCGCATCGTCGCCTTCGCCGACGCCCTGGCGAAGCGGTAGCGCACATCCGCCCGTGTCACCTGTTTCTCACAAAAGTGTGAGCAGGAAGGGGTCTGTAACCGGAAGGGCACAGACACGCGCTGGTATACTGGATAAAGTACAACGACTCGTTCCTGAGACCGCGAGTTACCTCATCCGGCGCGCCCCATAGGCGCGCCGCTTTTTGTTGGGCTGATCCCCCGTTCTGCTCGCCGGTGAAATCTGATGCTTGGCGCCATCCATTGAAGGCGTGAGCTGGTCGGCCGGTTCGTCTCGCAACGCCACGGTGCGATGGCGACGGCCTCGTCCTGAATCCGACGGGTGAGGCAGCTCAGCACGGTGGTTTGGGTGTTCGACTGCGCAGCGCGGGCGACCACGAGATGGGCGACTGGACCGTCGGGCCCTTCGATGCCGCCGGGGATCTGGAAGAGGGCGAGTCCGTTCTCACGCACCAGAGGGCAGTCATCGACCATGCCGCACGGGATGACGACGCCGTGGCCGAGACAGGTATCCGCTATTCCCTCGCGGCGCGGCTTGCTGGCACCGTAAGCGCCGTCGATACAGCCGGCGGCGTCAGCGCGGGCATGGCGCGCGCTCAACCTAAGACCTGCCCCGTCTGGCTTTGCCGGGAGCATTGGTCTTCGTCGGCGTTTGGGTCTGATCTGTTGTTCTTAGTGAAAACGTTCTACTGAAAGGTGTCCGGAAAGGGTTTGGATCAAAGTACAGGCTAATGCTTGCTCGCCTTGTTGCGGGATGGCAGAACTTTTTCATGCCGGTGAAAACGTTTTCCATTCGCTGAGCGTCGGAATCCGCGACGTGGCCCGCATGGCGGGTGTCTCGACGGCGACGGTGTCGCGCGCGCTGGGGCGTGGGCCGGTGAGCGCCGCCCTGCGCGAACAGGTCGAGGCAGCGGTGCGAGCCACCAGCTACCGGCCGAACCTCTCGGCACGGCGCCTGCGCTCGAAGGCGGCGCAGACCATCGGCCTGATCGTCGCCGACATCCGCAACCCGTTCTTCACGGCGGTGAGCCGGGCGGTGGAGGATGCGGCCTACGCTGCCGGGATGCGGGTAATCCTGTGCAACACCGACGAGGATCCGGCCCGCGAAGCGATGTACCTCCGCCTGATGGAGGAGGAGCGCGTCACCGGCGTGATCTTCGCGCCCACCCGCACCACGGCGGAGGGGCTGACGGCGAACAGCCTGTCCTTCCCGACGGTGTTCATCGACCGCTCGGGCCTGCCCGGTGCCCATGACAGCGTGGTGCTCGACAATGCCGCCGCCGCCTCGGCCCTGGTCGATCACCTCGTGGCGCAGGGCTTCCGGTGCATCGGTGGCCTGTTCGGCTCCACCAGCTCGACCGCGCGGGAGCGTCAGGCCGGCTACGAGACCGCTATGGCCCGCTCCGGCCTCGCGCCGCTCGCCCGCACCGTGGCGCCGAACGCGGCGGCCGCGGAAGCGGAGGCGGCGCGCTGGCTGTCACAGCCCGACCGGCCCGAGGCGCTGATCCTCTCCAACGGTCTGACGCTGATGGGGGCGGTGCGCGCGGCCCGGACCCTCGGGCTCGCCGTGCCGAAGGATCTCGCGCTCGCGGGCTTCGACAACGAGCCCTGGACCGATCTGGTCGAGCCCGGCCTGACCGTGATCGAGCAGCCCGTGGCCGAAATCGGCACCCAAGCGATGCGCCTCCTGTTCGAGCGGATCGAGCATCCGGGCCAGCCGGTGCGCAAGGTGACGCTGAGCGGGCGGGCGGTGTTGCGGGGCTCGACGCGGCGGGGGTGATACAGTCCCCGTTTGATTCGAGCGGTGACTGTCTCAGCAAGCCCGCGCGGGCGCCCGAGCGACAGACGAAAATTCACTGTGCGAAGCAACGCGCCGGATTTCGTACGCGGGGCGCTGACGCCCCTCAATGCGCTCCGGCGTGGGAAGCCTGCGCGGCCGCGACCCGGTCCGAGGCCTCGGAATGCACGGCGGGCTTACGGCGCGAGAAGGTAAGGATCAGCACCGGCAGCACGAGCAGGATCAGAAGAGGTGCCAGCGCCATGCCGCCCACCACCACCAGCGCCAGCGGCTTCTGTACCTGCGAGCCGACCCCGGTGGAGAAGGCTGCGGGCAGCAGGCCGACGCCGGCCACGACGCAGGTCATCACCACGGGGCGCATCTGCGTGTAGCAGGTGCGCAGCATCGCCGGCACGCGCTGCACGCCCGCGGCGAGGAGGTCGTTGTAGAAGGACAGCACGATGATGCCGTCCATCACCGCGATGCCGAGCAGCGCGATGAAGCCGATCGCCGCCGAGACGCTGAACGAGGTGCCGGTCAGCGAGAGCGCCAGGATACCGCCGGCCATCGCCATCGGGATCACGCTGAGCGCGAGCAGCGAGTCCACCACAGACGAGAAGTTCATGAACAGCAGGATCGCGATGATGCCGATCGCGATCGGCACGGTCACGGAGAGGCGGGCGATCGCGCCCTTCATGTTGTTGAACTCGCCGACCAACTCCAGCCGATAGCCCGGCGGAAGCGTCACCTCGTTGGCGACGCGGGCGCGCGCTTCCTCGATGGTGCTGCCGAGGTCGCGTCCGCGCACGGAGAACTTCACCGGCAGGTAGCGCTCCTGCGCCTCGCGGTAGATGTAGGCGGGGCCGGAGACGAGCTCGACCCGCGCCACCGCACTCAGGGGGAACTGCACGGGCGCGCCGTTGGCCGGGCTCTGGCCGGTGATGCGCAGGTTGGCGATCGCCTCGATGCTCTGGCGGAATTGCGGCGCAAGCCGCACCATGATCGGGTAGTGCCGCTCGGAGCCGGGATCGTAGAGATCGCCGGCCGAGTCGCCGCCGATGGCGGTGCGCACCGTGGTGTTGATGTCGCCCGGCGTCAGGCCGTAGCGGGCGGCGCGCACCCGGTCCACGTCGATCTCGATGGTCGGCTGGCCGAGTGACTGGAAGACCGCCAGATCCTCGACGCCTCGGACCGTGGAGAGCACCTTCATCACGCTTTTCGCGCTGTCGGTGAGTTTCTGCAGATCGTTGCCGAAGATCTTGAACGAGTTCTCGCCCTTGATGCCGGAGACCGCCTCGGCGACGTTGTCCTGAAGGTACTGCGACAGGTTGAAATCGACGCCGGGGAAGGCGGTCTGGAGCTTGTGCAGCATCTCCTCGGTGAGTTTCTCCTTGTCCACGCCGGGGCGCCACTGTTCGAGCGGCTTCATCGGCGCAAAGAACTCGGCGTTGAAGAAGCCGGCCGCGTCGGTGCCGTCGTCCGGGCGCCCGTGCTGCGAGACCACGCGCTCGACCTCGGGCAGAGAGGCGATGATCTTGCGCATCTCGTTGACGTAGCCGTTGCTCTCACGCAGCGAGATCGTCGCCGGCATGGTGGCGCGGACCCAGAGATTGCCCTCCTCCAACTTCGGCAGGAATTCCGAGCCGAGGTTGCGCGCGGCCAGTCCCACGCCGACCGCGATCAGCGCCACGCAGGCCACCGTGACGAGCCGGGCGCCGAGCGCCGCGCGCACCGCCGGGCGGTACATCCGGTCGAGGGCGCGCACGAGGATCGTCTCCTTCTCCTCGATATGGGCGGGGAGAAGGTAGGCGGCGAGCGCGGGCGTGACGGTGAAGGTGGCGATGAGGCCGCCGAGCAAGGCGTAGGCATAGGTCGTCGCCATCGGCCCGAAGATGTGGCCCTCGACGCCGGTGAGCGTGAAGAGCGGCAGGAAGCCGGTGACGATGATCGCCGCGGCAAAGAAGATCGAGCGGCTGACATCGCCGGCCGCGAGCGCGATCCGCCCCGATTTCGCGTCGAGTCCCGGCGGCGGGTAGCCGGGGATGCCGTGGCCCGACAGGCGCCGGAAGATCGCCTCGACCATGATGACGGTGCCATCGACGATGAGGCCGAAATCGAGCGCGCCGACCGAGAGCAGGTTGGCGGATTCATCGCGCGCCACGAGGATGACGACGGCAAAGAACAGGGCGAAGGGAATCGTCGCCACGACGATCAAGGCCGAGCGCAGGTTGCCGAGGAACAGCCACTGGATCGCGAGGATCAGCAGAATGCCCACCACCATGTTGTGCAGCACGGTGTGGGTGGTGACCGCGATCAGGTCGGCGCGGTCGTAGATGCGCTCGATCGTGACGCCCGGCGGCAGGATGCCGGCGGCCTCGATCTTGGCGACCTCCGCCTTCACCGCCTCGATCGAGGGCGTGCTCTTCTCGCCGCGGCGCATCAGGACGATGCCCTGGACGATGTCGTCCTCGTCGTTCATCCCGGCGATGCCGAGCCGCGGCTGGTGGCCGATCGTGACGGTGGCCACATCCTTGACCAGCACCGGCGCGCCGCCGACCTGGGTCAGCACCGTGCCGTTGATGTCGTCGATGTCGCGGATCAGGCCGACCGCGCGCACCACCGCCGACTGGCCGCCGATGGCGACGCGGTTGCCGCCGACATTGAGGTTGCTGTCGTTGAGGGTCTTGACCACGTTGGCGAGGGAGAGGCCGTAGGCCATCAGCCGGTCGAGATCGACCGAGAGCTCGATGGTCTTGGTCTTGCCGCCCCAGCCGATGGCATCGATCACGCCAGGCACCGCGCGGAAGCGCTTCTTCAGCACCCATTCCTGGAGCGTGCGCAGGTCGAGCACGCTGTAGCCTGGCGGCGCCGTGAGCTTGTAGCGGAAGATCTCGCCGATCGGGCTGATCGGCGAGATGGTGGGCTTCGCACCGGCGGGCAGCGGATCGAGCTGCTGCAGGCGGTTCAGCACCTGCTGCTCGGCCTGGAGGTAATCGAACTCGAAGCCGAACTGCAGCTTCACGTCGGACAGGCCGTAGAGCGAGATCGTCCGCACCTGTTTGAGGTTCGGCATGCCCGAGGTGATCCGCTCGATCGGGATCGTGACGTAGCGCTCGATCTCCTCGGCCGAGAGGCCGTCGGTCTGGGTCACGACATCGACCATCGGCGGGGTCGGGTCGGGATAGGCCTCGATGTTGAGGTTCTGGAAGGCGGCCAAGCCGCCGACCACGAACAGCACGAAGGCGAGGATGACGAGGGGCCGTTGCCGGAGCGCGAGCGCGACGATGCCGTTCATGGGGGCGGTTCCAACCTCGCGCCGTCGGGCGCGGCCGGGGACGGCCCCGGCTCGGAATGCTTGTGTTCGCGGAAGAAACGGTGGGCCGGGCTTCCTCAGCCGGGCTGGTCGGTCATGCCGTCGATGAACAGGGCGCCCTTCGAGATCACCCGCTCGCCGAGCGCGAGCCCTTCCGTGACCTCGATGTCGTTGCCGTCGAGGAACCCGGTTTTCACCGCGCGGCTCTCGACGGTGTTGCCGGCGCCGAGCACCCAGACCCGCGCCTTGTCGCCCTCGAAGATCACCGCTTGGCGCGGCACGGCGCGGGAGACGGTCTCGCGCTCGTTGATGATGTGGACGCTGGCATACATCTCGGGCTTCAGGAGCCCCTTCGGATTATCGACCTCGGCGCGCACGACGATGCGGCGGGTGGCGGGATCGACCGAGGCGCCGATGTAGTTGATCCGGCTCTCGAAGGTCTGGTTCGGGTAGGCGAGGGTTCGGAAGCGGATGCGCTCGCCGAGATCGACCTTGGCCGCGTCGGTCTCGCGCAACTGCGCGACGATCCAGACCCGGCCGAGATCGCCGATGAGGTAGGAGGGGTCGGAGCCGCCGGTGTTGATATACTGGCCCGGGCCGATCTTGCGCTGGATCACGGTGCCGGAGAGCGGCGCATTGATCGTCGTCTCGGGGTTGATCGCGCCCTTGGTCTGGAGCGCCTTCATGTCGTCGTCGGCGAGCCCGAGGATGCGCAGGCGGTTGCGCACCGCCTCCAGGCCGACCTCCGCCGTCTTGGCGTCGTTCTGCGCCGTCGTGAGGTCGTTCTGCGCGGTCTGCAATTCCTTCAGCGTGGTCACGCGGGAATCGTAGAGGTCGTGCAGGCGCTTCTCGGTGTTGGTGGCGTAGGAGAGCTGCGAGCGCGTCTTGTTGAGCACGTTCAGCGCCGCGAGGAAATCGTTCTGCGCCTGGACCATCTCGTTGGCCTGGAGCGAGAACAGCTTGTCGCCCTGCTTCACCTGTTCGCCGGAGCGGGCGAAGATGGTGATGACCCGGCCCGCATAGGGCGAGAAGACGGGCGTCGCGCGGTACTCGTCGACGCTGATCTTCCCCTCTGTGGCGATGTCCTCGTAGAACAGCCGCTGCTCGACCGCCACGGTGGTGACGGTGGCAAGTTGGCTCTCGGTGAGCACGAAGCGCCCCGGTGCGGCGGCCGTCACGGCGGCCGGCATCGGCACGGCGGCATCGACTTCCTTCGGGCGGCCGTACCAGAGGGCGGCGGCCGCGCCGGCCCCCAGCACGCAGGCAACGAGCAACTGCGTCCGCAGCCGCACCGCCCGCGGCGTCAGATCTTCCTCGTGCGCCCCGCCCATTTGCGTCTTGATCCCGTTTCGACCCGGCGCCTCGATGCCACCGAACGGCGCGCCGCATGCCGGATGATTCGGCTTTCGCTTGCGCGCAACCGAAGCTCCCGAATTACGCCGTTACCGTGGCGGCTTGACGGGGGTATGACGCGACCGGTTTCTTACAAATGAAAGAAGGACGCCGATTCGACACGCGGGAGGGATTTTTTTCGATTGTTGCTCGTGCGGCTTCGTCGCCGCGGCCTTGCCAGTGCCTTCTCCGACTTCTGTGACGCTCTCATGCCGAGCTTCCGCTCGGCGCCTCAGCATGAGGAGCGCCGAGATTGCCAAGCAACTCCGTTGAACCAGTTCTCAATCGTCCATCTTCAGCGCGGCGATGAAGGCTTCCTGCGGGATCTCCACGCGGCCGAACTGGCGCATGCGCTTCTTGCCTTCCTTCTGCTTGTCCAGAAGCTTGCGCTTGCGCGAGATGTCGCCGCCGTAGCACTTGGCGGTCACGTCCTTGGACAGCGCCCGGATGGTCTCGCGGGCGATGATCTTACCGCCGATGGCCGCCTGGACCGGGATCTGGAACAGGTGACGCGGGATCAGGTCCTTCAGCTTCTCGCACATCGCCCGGCCGCGCGACTCGGCGCGGGTGCGGTGGACGAGCATCGAGAGCGCATCGACCGGCTCGGCGTTGACCAGGATCGACATCTTCACGAGGTCGCCTTCGCGGTAATCCGAGACGTGGTAGTCGAACGAGGCGTAGCCCTTCGAGATCGACTTCAGCCGGTCGTAGAAATCGAACACCACCTCGTTGAGCGGCAGGTCGTAGACGACCATGGCCCGCTTGCCGACGTAGTTCAGGTCGATCTGGACCCCGCGCCGGTCCTGGCACAGTTTCAGCACGCCGCCGAGATACTCGTCGGGCGTGAGGATCGTGGCGCGGATCCACGGCTCCTCGACCGTCTCGATCTTCATCGGGTCGGGCATGTCGGCCGGGTTGTGCAGCTCCTTGTGCTCGCCGTCGCGCATCAGCAGGCGGTAGACGACCGACGGCGCGGTCGAGATCAGGTCGAGGTTGAACTCGCGCTCCAGCCGCTCCTGGATGATCTCGAGGTGGAGCAGGCCGAGGAAGCCGCAGCGGAAGCCGAAGCCGAGCGCGGCCGAGGTCTCCATCTCGTAGGAGAAGCTGGCGTCGTTGAGCCGCAGCTTGCCCATGGCACCGCGGAGCGACTCGAAATCGGCGGCGTCCACGGGGAACAGACCGCAGAACACGACCGCCTGAACCTCCTTGAAGCCCGCGAGCATCTGCGTGGTCTGGCGCTTGTCCTCGGTGATGGTGTCGCCGACGCGGGTGTCGGCCACCTCCTTGATCGAGCCGGTGAAGAAGCCGACCTCGCCGGGGCCGAGTTCGCCGATATCGGCCATCTTCGGGCGGAACACGCCGATGCGATCGACGCCGTAGGCGGCGTCCGCGCCCATCATGCGGATGGTCATGCCCTTCTTGAGCACGCCGTCGACGATGCGCACGAGCACGACGACGCCGAGATAGACGTCGTACCAGCTATCGACCAGCAGCGCCTTGAGCGGCGCCTCGCGGTCGCCCTTCGGGGCCGGCAGGCGGGTGACGATGGCCTCCAGCACCGCCTCGATGTTGAGGCCGGTCTTGGCCGAGATCGGCACGGCCTGGGAGGCATCGAGCCCGATCACCTCCTCGATCTGCTCCTTGACCCGGTCCGGCTCGGCGGCCGGCAGATCGACCTTGTTGAGGACGGGCACGATCTCGTGGTTGGCGTCGAGCGCCTGGTAGACGTTGGCGAGCGTCTGCGCCTCGACGCCCTGGCTCGCGTCCACCACCAGCAGCGAGCCCTCGCAGGCGGCCAGCGACCGCGACACCTCGTAGGCGAAGTCGACGTGGCCGGGCGTGTCCATCAGGTTGAGGATGTAATCCTTGCCGTCCTCCGCGCGGTATTCCAGGCGCACGGTCTGGGCCTTGATGGTGATGCCGCGCTCTTTCTCGATATCCATCGAGTCGAGCATCTGCTCGCTCATGTCGCGCAGCGCCACGGTGCCGGTCGTCTGAATCAGCCGGTCGGCGAGCGTCGACTTGCCGTGGTCGATATGCGCGACGATGGAGAAGTTGCGGATGTTGTCGATGGTGCGGGTGGTCATCGGGGTCTCCGGCACGGCGGTCCCGTCGCGGGGCTGACGCGGCGCACGGCAGGTTTGTCGGGATTGTCCGGGGCGGAGATAGCAGCGGCGGGCACGCACGCCAAGGCGGGGGGGCGCCGCGGGCGCTTGCCTTGTTTGCGCGGCGTGCCTGCCGAACGGGCTCAGGCCGGCCCGTCGGGCTTAGGGGCGGCCTCGGCCGCGGAGCCGGCCCGCGCTGCGGCCGCCATCGCCACGAGGCTCTTGCGCAAGGCGCCCATGTCGCGCACCGGCTCGGGGTAGGGCACCCGCGCCGTGCGGTCGCCGGCCATCAGGTCGAGCCCCTCCGGATCGAGCCCGGTGAGCCGCCAGCCGCTGCCGGGCTCGCCGGCGCCCGCGGCGTAGAGGGCGAGCGCGTCGGCGTGATCCGCGTTCATGTGCTCGACGGCGCCGCGCTCGCCCGCGACGACCGTCTCGGCGCCGGCCATGTCGAGGAGCAGTTCCTGCGGCGTCAGGGTCGCCGCTTTGGCAAAGCCGCCGTTGAGGTGGCCGGCCGTGGGAGCGAGGGTGAAGAAGCCGAAATCGGGGAAGTCGGCGTAGAGCTTCGCCTTCGGGTGGCGGGCCAGGAAGCGCTCGCGGATCCGCGGCTCGTCGGAGCGCGCGGCGCGGCCCGTCACCGTCAGGCGCGGATGGGCGAGCGGATCGCCCTTGCCGCCCACCGAGAACAGCAGCGAGGCGCGCGGGTCGTGATCGAGGTTGCGCGTGTGCGCCGAGAGACGCGAGAGCAGCATCACCGGCGTGCCGTCGTTGTCGGTGGCGAGGGTGACGAGGGAGGCGAAAGGCGTGCCGTCGGCCGCGTCGATCGTGGCGAGCGCGCCCGATCGCACGCTGCGCAGAAGATGCCGGGCAAGCCCGATCGCATCGAACGGGGCTTCCGAGGCGGGCAGTGGTTCGGCCGGCCGGCGCCGTTCCCCCGCAGGCGGCATCGCGTCGTTGGCCATGAAAGCATTCCTTCCCGGTTTCGGGCTGGAGCATAGCGCGGCGCGAGCGCTCCGCACGAGGGGCGATGCCGGCGCTGGGCGCGGCGCGTTGTCCGCCCTTTTTCCCCATCCCAACGCTCTTATCCAAGCCGGCCGACACGGCCAAGCTTAGACTGCCGCTCGCTTTTTTCGAACGATGGTCGTAAAGGACGAGACCCTCCGCACGGCTGGCGGTCCCCGATTTGCGGGTACCGAGCCTCGCCGTTGCGGGCCCCGCCAAGGACGCGCCAGGGGCGGCGCGCGCGCCGTCAAGTCAGGGAAACTGCATGCCCACGATCGCCCTCGTCGACGACGACCGCAACATCCTGACCTCCGTCTCGATCGCGCTGGAGACCGAGGGTTACCGCATCCAGACCTACACCGACGGCGCCTCGGCGCTGGACGGTCTGCGTCACTCCCCGCCCGATCTCGCCATCTTCGACATCAAGATGCCGCGCATGGACGGAATGGAGCTTCTCAGGCGCCTGCGGCAGAAATCGGACCTTCCCGTGATCTTTCTGACGTCGAAGGACGAGGAGATCGACGAGCTGTTCGGCCTCAAGATGGGCGCGGACGACTTCATCCATAAGCCGTTCTCCCAGCGCCTGCTGGTCGAGCGGGTGAAGGCGGTGCTGCGCCGCTTCGCCCCCAAGGACGCCACTCCGGGCGCGGCCGCCCGCGACGCCGAGGCCGCCGCCCGCTCGCTCGAGCGCGGCCAGCTGATGATGGACCCCGAGCGCCATACCTGCACCTGGAAGGGCGAGCCGGTGACGCTGACCGTCACCGAGTTCCTGATCCTCCAGGCGCTGGCCCAGCGCCCCGGCGTCGTGAAGAGCCGCAACGCCCTGATGGACGCGGCCTACGACGATCAGGTCTATGTCGACGACCGCACCATCGACAGCCACATCAAGCGGCTGCGCAAGAAGTTCAAGGTGACGGACCAGAGCTTCGACATGATCGAGACGCTCTACGGCGTCGGCTACCGCTTCAAGGAGGGTTGAGGCGATTCCCCCGCGGTCCCGTCCGTCGATGCTCGCCCCCCTGTCCCGCCAGCCCGATTCCGATGAGGCCCACGCGCGCCGCGGCGTCCTCGCGCGGCTCGTCGGCTCCCTCACCCGCCCGCCCCTGACTTGGCCGCGCGACCTCTGGAACGCGGTCGGCCAGCGCGCCTCGTCGAGCCTGACGCGCCGCATCGTGGTGCTCAACCTCGTCGGGCTGATCGTCCTCCTGTTCGGTTTCCTCTACCTGAACCAGTTCCGCCAGGGGCTGATCCAGGCGCGCGTGCAGAGCCTGCTGATCCAGGGCGACATCATCGCCGGCGCCATCGCCGCCCAGGCCTCCGTCGACACCGACACGATCCGCGTCGATCCGGACAAGCTCCTGCAGCAGCAGGCCGGCGAGGGCCGGGAATTCGACGACGATCCCGCCTCGCTCGCCTTCTCGCTCAATCCCGAGAAGGTCGCGCCGCTTCTGCGACGCCTCGTGACCCCGACGGGCAACCGCGCCCGGGTCTACGACAGCGAGGGGAGCCTGCTGTTCGACACCCGCACGCTCTACGCCCGCGGCGATATCGGCCGCAGCGAGACCGTGGTGAAGCCGCCCAAGCCCAACGTGCTGGAGCGGATCTGGGATTTCGTCGGCACCCGCATTCTCGGCCTCGTCATCAGCGAGCGCTCGGCCCAGGAGGAGGCGGGGCCGCAGGACGGGCGCGCCTTCCGCGAGGTCCAGGCGGCGCTCAAGGGCTCGCGCGGCACGATCTCCCGGCGCAACGAGCGCGGCGAGACCATCGTCTCGGTGGCGGTGCCGATCCAGCGCGCGGGCTCGGTGCGCGGCGTGCTGATGGTCTCGACGCAAGGCGGCGACATCGACCGGGTGATCGCCTCCGAGCGATTCGGCCTGCTCCAGGTGTTCCTCGTCGCGGCCGCCGTGATGCTGGTGCTGTCGATCCTGCTCGCGGGCGCCATCGCCGGGCCGGTGCGGCGCTTGGCCGACGCCGCCGAGCGGGTGCGCCGGGGCATCAAGTCGCGCCAGGAGATTCCCGACTTCACGAGCCGCACCGACGAGATCGGCCACCTCTCGGGTGCGCTGCGCGACATGACGCAGGCGCTCTACCGGCGGCTCGACGCCATCGAGAGCTTTGCGGCCGATGTCAGCCACGAGCTGAAGAACCCGCTGACCTCGCTCCGCAGCGCCGTCGAGACCCTGCCGCTGGCCAAGACCGACGAATCGCGCGGCCGTCTGATGCAGATCATCCAGCACGACGTGAAGCGCCTCGACCGGCTCATCTCCGACATCTCCGACGCCTCCCGCCTCGACGCGGAGCTCGCCCGCGCGGAGGCGCGCCGGGTCGATCTCGGCAAGCTCCTGACCACCGTGACATCGGTGGCGAACGAGCGGCGCCGCGCCAAGGCGGCGGTGATCCAGTTCGACATCGAGCGGCCGAGCGGCGAGATCGAGGACCCGTTCCTCATCATCGGCCACGACAGCCGCCTCGGGCAGGTCGTCAACAACCTGCTCGACAACGCCCGCTCGTTCTCCCCGCCCGGCGCCAAGGTGCGGGTGGCTTTGCGCCGCCTCAAGAACGAGGTCGAGTTCGTGGTCGAGGACGAGGGGCCGGGCATCCCCGAACACGCCCTGGAGCGGATCTTCGAGCGCTTCTACACCGACCGGCCCGAACAGGGTTTCGGCCAGAATTCCGGGCTCGGCCTGTCGATCTCGCGGCAGATCATCCAGGCCCATCACGGCTCGATCCGCGCCGAGAACCGGCCCGGCCCGGCCGACGAGGAGGGGCACCCGACGGTGCGGGGCGCCCGCTTCATCGTGCGCCTGCCCGTAGCCCCCCGGGCCGACCGCTACGGCGACGACGACCTCGCGGCATGAGCGGGGAGGGCGCCGCGCCGGGGCGACCCCGGGAGACGGTGCATGCGAGCTGCGTCCTCCTCGACGAGGCCGGCCTGCTGATCCGGGGGCCGTCCGGCTCGGGCAAGTCGGCGCTCTGCCTCGCTCTGCTCGACCGCTTCTTCCTGGAAGGGCGCCATGCCCGCCTCGTCGGCGATGACCGCATCCGGCTGGAGGTCCATCACGGCCGCGTCGTGGCCCGGCCCCATCCGGCGCTCGCCGGCCTGATCGAGATCCGCGGCCTCGGCCTTCGCCGTCTGGCGGCGCATGCACCGGCCGCGGTGCTGCGCCTCGTGGTCGATCTCGTGGTGGAGGCCGAGCGCCTTCCCGATAACGCCGCGACCGCCATGCTTCTCGGGGTCGAGCTGCCCCGCCTCGCCCTTGAACCGCGCCATCCCCGCGAATACCTGATCCGTGAGGCGCTTCGAGCCGGCGTGGCAATGCGGACGCACCCGGCGGCTCTTGTGCCCGGCGGTGTCCACGATGTGTAGCGCGGCTGCCGCGGCCGTGTCATGGTGAGCCCGTTGTGTCGCGCAAAACGACGCGACCCGCTTGCGCTTCACCTTGCGCTGCACAAGATGGCGTCTCCGCTCACAGGGCGTTGGAACACGCTTCGATGATTGGAATGGTGCTCGTCACACACGGGCTGTTAGCGACCGAGTTCAAGGCCGCCCTGGAGCATGTCGTCGGCCCTCAAAAGCAGGTCGAGACGATTACGATCGGCCCGGAGGACGACATGGAGCTGCGCCGCGGCGACATCATGTCCGCCGTCGGTCGGGTCAACTCCGGTCAGGGCGTCGTGGTTCTCACCGACATGTTCGGCGGCACGCCGTCGAACCTCGCCTTGTCGTGCATGAACGGCGGCCAGGTCGAGGTGGTCGCCGGGATCAACCTGCCGATGCTGATCAAGCTCGCCAGCGTGCGCGAGGCCGAGAGCCTGGGCGACGCCGTGCTCCATGCGCAGGAGGCGGGCCGCAAGTACATCAACGTCGCCTCGCGGGTTCTTGCGGGCAAGTAGCCCGGTCTCACCCCCGCACGGCCTTTTCTTCGCCCCGCTCCCGGCTTAACCACATCGTCCCGCATCCGGAACGGCGCGCCTCGACGCGTCGCCGGTCCGCACCGAAGCGGCGGGGGAGGGAGTGCCAGGGGCGATGGGAGAGAGCGTGGACGGCGAGGTCGAGCCGCAGCCGGAGGTGCCCGAGGGTGGCCTCGTCCGGATCTTGCCGATCATCAACCGCCGCGGCCTGCATGCCCGCGCCTCGGCCAAGTTCGTGCAGACGGTGGAGCGCTTCACCGCCGCCGTGACGGTGACCCGCGGCGGCGAGACCGTCGGCGGGCGCTCGATCATGGGTCTGCTGACGCTGGGGGCCGCCAAGGGCACTTCCATCGCCGTGGTCGCCGTCGGCGACGACGGGCAAGCTGCCCTCGACGCGATCGAGGCGCTGCTCGCCGACAAGTTCGGCGAGGACGAGTAGTCCTCAGCCGCTTCGTCTCGCGCGGCAAGGCGATCCTGGGCGCGACGGCGCCGCTCGTGCTTGCGAGCGATGGTGTCGCTTCATCGCCTCGTATGGTTCGCGCCAGACCAGCCGCTCGCGCCGTCGCAGGTGGTGAAGTCGTCCATCAATCCTTCCCGACGCGCTGAGGCACGGCGCGGACGGTTAGAGCTGACACCCATGTAGAGCGTCCCATCGCGGCACGGGCCGTGATGTCGACGACAGGTCGCCGCGTCGATCGCGCCTCGGGCCATAGCGTTTCCGGGCACAATCCGCGCGCAGGTTACTGCCCGAACGCGGTTGGCGCGGTGCTTGGCGGCGTCACACACGAATTTGGGACCCGTCGGCAACCTGCGGCACTTTTATTCCCCAAGCTCTCCATTTCCTGAAGGGTTCGTTCATCGGGCGTTCCTAGACGAACGGCGATGGTGCGGCTGGAAGCCTGGCCGTTGGACTCATCCCAGAGTCCTTCCCGCCACCGACGTCGGACAATGCCCTTGAAGATCGCCGTCATCGCCCATCTCAAGTTCCCGATCGGACAGCCCTATCTGGGCGGCCTCGAGATGCACACGCATCACTTGGCCGGCGCGCTGCGGGCGCGGGGGCACCGGGTCACGCTCTTCGCCTCGGAGGGCTCCGATCCGGCGCTGGTGCCGAACCCCGTCTGCCCGCCGACCGGCGACGCCCTGGGCGATCCCGTGGCCTGCGAGCGGATCGAGCGCGCCGAACTCGTGGCCTACGAGCGGATCATGGAAGCGGTCGCGCGCGGCGGCTTCGACATCGTGCACAACAACAGCCTGCACGATCTGCCGCTGCGCGCGAGCCACACGCTCCCGGTGCCGATGACGACGGCGCTGCACACGCCGCCTTTCGAATCGCTGGCCGAGGGCGTGCGCGCAGCCAAGCCCGGCATGATCTTCGCCGCCGTCTCGCCGTCGCTGGCGCAGGAATGGCAACCGCTCGTGCCGGATGCCCGCGTCATCGGCAACGGCATCGACCTCTCGACCTTCGCCTTCAGCCCCAAGGCCGACCCGGCGGGCTACGTGTTCTGGAGCGGGCGGATCGTGCCGGAGAAGGGCACGCATCTGGCCATCGACGCGGCGCGCCGCGCCGGGATCCCCCTGCGCTTTGCCGGCCCGCAGCCGAACCCGCGCTATTGGAACGAGTGGATCGCCCCGCGTCTCGGAGCGGATGCGGCCTATGTCGGACACCTCTCCCACCGGGAGTTGGCCCGCCAGCTCGGCGGGGCGCGGGCGGCCATCGTCTCGCCGCGCTGGGAAGAGCCGTTCGGCCTCGTCGTCGCCGAGGCGCTGGCCTGCGGCACCCCGGTCGCCGCCTTCGGCCGCGGCGCGATCCCCGACATCGTCGATCGCTTCTCCGGCGCGCTCGCGCCCGCCGACGACGTGGCGGCGCTGGCCCGCGCGATCCAGCGCGCCGTCGGCCTCGACCGCCGCGCCTGCCGCCGCCGGGCCGAGACGCTCTACGACGCCCAGGTGATGACCGACGGCTACGAGGAACTCTACCGCGAGGTGTTGGCGGGGGCGCCGGTCCAGAGTTCCCGCGCCGCCCTCTTCGAACGCCCGGCGGCCTGACACGATGCCCGCGCCCTCCAGCCCGGCCGTCGTCTGCATCCCGGCCCGCAACGAGGCCGAGCGCCTGCCACGCCTGCTGCGGGCGCTCGCCGCGCAGCAGGGATTCTCGGCGGCCGCCCCCCTGAAGGTCGTGATCGTCAGCAACAACTGCACCGACGGCACGGTCGAGGCGGTGCGCGCGCTCGAAAACTCTGGCGCGCTCGACACCCTGGCGCTGCGTCTGATCGAGGCGACCTTCGCCCCGTCCGAGGCCCATGTCGGCACCGCCCGCCGCCGCGCCCTCGATGCGGGCGCCGCGTGGTTGGAGAGCGAGGGCGCGCCGGACGGCGCGCTGCTCACCACCGATGCCGATGCGCGGCTCGCCTCCGGCTGGGTCGCGGCGAACCTGCGCGCCTTGGAGAACGCCGAGATCGTCGGCGGCAGGCTCGTGATCGACGACGAGGATCGGGCCGACCCCGCGCTCGCGGTCTTCCACGCGCGGGTCGAGCGCTACTGGTCGGGTGTGCGCGCGCTGGAAGACGCCCTCGATCCGCCGTCCCACGACCCGGCGCCGCGCCACGGCGACCATACCGGCGGAAGTCTCGCGCTCCGGGCCTCGCTCTACCGCGCCGTCGGCGGCCTGCCGGCTCTGCCCCGCGGCGAGGACAACGCCCTGGTCGCCGCGGTTCAGCGGGCGGGCGGGCGCCTGCGCCACTGCCCCGCCGTGTCGGTGCTCGTCTCGGCCCGCACCGCCGGACGGGCCGAGGGCGGCATGGCGACCGAGATGCTGCGCCGTGCCCGCGTCGTGCGCGAGGGCGAGGCCTACCGGCTGCCGGTGGCCGCCCACTGGCAGCGGATCATCCTGCGCCGGGCCGCTTTGCGCCGCGCCTATCGCGAGGGCGCCGCGCCAGCCGCCCTGCACGCGCTCGGGCTCGATGCGGACGACCTCGCCGCCATCGATCCGGCGGCCTGCCCCAACGACATCGCCTTCGTGGAGCGGGCCCATGCCCGCCTGGACGCGCGGGACGGCCCCGCGCCGGAATGCGGCCTCGACGAGGCGCTGGCGGCCCTCGAAAACCTTGCCGCGGCCCTGGGGCGCGATAAAGCCGCCTGACGCCGGCCTGTCGTCCCGGCGGTCTTGCCGCCTCGCGCCGCACTTGTCTCGGAGCCCGCATGACGCGTCCGGTCGGCTACTACGTCCACCATCAGGGCGCCGGGCACCTGCAGCGGGCGATCGCGCTCGCACGGGCGCTCGAGGCGTTCGGGCGGCCCTGCACGCTGATGGGCAGCTTTGCCGGGCTCGACATCTCAGGCGCGCCGGGCCCCGTCCTCGACCTGCCCGACGACCGACTCGACCGGAGCTTCGACGGGCAGGACGGCGTGGGGCAGCGGCCCGAATGCTTCCACTACGTGCCGCTGAACCATCCGGGCATCCGCGCGCGGATGGGCCGGATCGCCGCCTGGGCGGCGGAGAACGACCCGGTGCTGATCGTCGTCGATGTCTCGGCCGAGGTGGCGCTGCTGGTCCGGCTCCTGTCGGTGCCGAGCCTCGTGGTGCGCCTCTCCGGCACCCGCACGGACCCGCCGCACCTGGAAGCGTTCCGCGCCGCCTCGCGGCTGCTGGCCCCCTTTCCCGAAGCCCTCGACGGCGGGGATGTGCCGGCCTGGATGCGTGAAAAGACCATCTATGGCGGCTTCCTCGGGGGGGCTCCGGCGGGGGCGATCTCCGAGGAGGATGGGCGCATCGTCGTGGTGTTCGGGCGTGGCGGCGAGGGCGGGCGTCTGGACAGGCTCGTTCAGGCGGCCGACGCCGTCCCGGACCGGGCTTGGCACGTCCTCGGGCCGGTGACCGGCGCGGGCGCGGTTCCGAAAAACCTGCATCTTCACGGCTGGGTCACGGATGTGCGCCCGCATCTCGCCCCGGCCTCTCTCGTGATCGGGGGGGCGGGCGACGGGCTCGTCACCGCCGTGGCGGGTCTCGGCAAGCGCTTCCTGTGCCTGCCGGAGCCGCGTGCCTATGACGAGCAGGAAGCCAAGGCGGAGGCGCTGGAACGGCTCGGCGCGGCCGTCGTCCAACGCGGCTGGCCGGATCCCGCGGCCTGGACCACCCTCGTCGCCCGCGGCCTCGCCCTCGATCCGGACGTGGTTCGGCGCCTCGCCGAGCCCGACGCGCTCGCACGGACAGCCGCCGCGATCGAGACCCTGTGCCGGGATGCGGGCTGACGAGCGCTCAGGCCCGTTGACCCTCCGGGCCGGAGCGGGCGCGAGGGTCGCAAGATATAGGATCGCGGCGGCGGGCACTCACCCAACCGCCGCGCCTCCATGCTCCGTGGCCGGGCCGATCAGCGCTTGGGCGTGTAGCTCGGGTCGCTGATGCGGCGCAGGTTCTCCGGCGGCGTCTCCGCCTCGGTGGCCTCGACCGACTCGATGCTGCCGCCCGCGATCGAATCACGCCGGTCGAAGTCGGAGGCCGTGCGCGCCACCTGGGCCTCCCCGCCCGGATCCTCCTGGAGGGCGCGCTGGAGATCGGCGGGGCGGGCGACGTCGAGGGGACGGTCCTGCCCGAAATCCTGCCCGTTACGGTCGGCATTCGCGTTGAAGTCGCGCAGGGAATCGTGCTTGCGGCTCTCGTCCATAGCGGTTCTCCTGATGCGGAGCGGATCGTTCCGCTCGATGTCGGTGCAGTGCGCTGCCGTTAATGAGAGCGGTCGGTGCGGTCGGGGGCATGGCCCGGACCGCGATGGGCGTGGTGTGCGTCGCGCTCGCCACCGCCTCCGGACACGCCGGACTTGGAGCCATTCGTCGGGCTGCCCGGTGTCGGCCCGTGATCCGGCTCGGCAGAGGGCTTCGACCGGTCCTGATGGCTGCTGCCCGGCCCGCCATGGTGACGGACGGCGTTGGGATGCGTGCTGGAGGTGCTCATTCAGCGATCCTGCTGATGACCCTGATGGGTGGTGTTGATCTTCGAGTTGCCCGCTTGGCCGATCTTGTCCGGGTCCTTCGTCTGCGACGAGGTTCGGCCCTGGGTGGTCGCGGTCTCGGGGGCGCTTCCCTGCCCCTTGTCGGAGCGGCTGGCCGGCGGAACGGGCGGGGGCTTGGCGGTCAGCGAGGCTCCTGGGTTCAAAGGAGAGATGAGATCCCCGGAGAACCATCCGCATCTCAAAGAGTTCGCGCCGAGTGCCGAAAAATTTTTACGCGATGCGGCGGATCATCGCGCCACAGTACAAGAGATAGGGCCGGAATGATCGGCGCTACACGTGCGTGCGAGCCGTCAATGCTACGCTGCGCCACGGATGTTGCTTGGCAGGATCATGGGGCGGGCCGAGCCCACGCGACCGAAACTGTAACGGCGCGTCATCCGTGATGGGAGGCCGATCCGCCGTCCGGCGGCGAAAATCCTGCGTGACGCTCGGAGCTTCTTTGAGGCCGCCGCTCCGCTTGTGCCTCTCAAGGTAAGGTCGTGAAGGGGATCGACGGCATCCGCGCCCCAAAAACCGCTCAGAACGGCCGCTCGGGTGGCACGCGCGCGGCGGCGATCTCCTCCGGGCTCGGGCCGCGCAGGAGGGTGATGTCGGGCTCGCGGCTTTCGCCGATCAGGCCGAGCCGGGCGAAGGCATCGAGCCAGCCGTCCATCGGCCAGAGCCCGTGCCGGGCGCGGAAGCGGCGGGCGTTGCGGACGATGTCGGCGAAGTGCTGGAGCGGCGGGTCGCAGGAGAGGTGATGCTGGTGGAAGGCCGGCGGGGCGCCCGCCAGCAGAACCGGCACGCCGATTTCGGCCGCGCGGAAGGCGAGATCGGTATCCTCGGCGCCGTAGCCGTCATAGCCCTCGTCGAACCCGCCGAGCCGGTCGTAGGTCGAGGCGCGCACCGCGAAGGCGAGCGACCAGAACAGGCCGGGATTCTGCGTTTCCGCCACGCCGCCATTCGGGAAAGTCCGGGCCGGGTGGAGGAGTCCGGCCCGCAGGAGGTCGGCCTCCTGCCAGCCGTCCTGCACCGCGCCCGCGGGCAGGTAGCGGATCGGCCCGCAGACGAGGCCGTCATGCGCGGCCGCCGCCGCAGCCAGCGCCGGCACAAGGCCGGCGGAGGGGATGCAATCGACGTCGAGGAAGACGAGGATGTCGCCGGAGGCCGCCGCCCGGCCGGCATTGCGCGCGGCGGCGAGCGGCAGGCCGGCGCTCGGGAAGGCAATCGGCCGCAGCGGGAACGGCGTTGCGGGCAGCGGCTCGGGGGCGGGGCCCATCTGGACGACGACGCATTCGGCGGGAGCAGGCCCGCGGGCGAGCCCCTCGATCAGTCGGGCGAGATGGGCGTCGCGCCCCTTGTTGAGCGTGACGACGCTGATGGTGCTCACGGAGATTCCGGTTCGGGCCAAGCTTTACGGTCGTACCCGTCCTGCCAGCCCCAACCTGAAACCCAAATGAAGAGGGGCAGCGAAAGGGGATCAGCGCAGCGCGATGTACCACTCGTGCGGGCCGCAGAGCCGGTCGATCATCGCCGGCTGCAACTGGAAGCCGGACGGATCGTCCGTGATCAGCCCGGAGACCTGCGAGGCATGCGCCTCCACCGCCCGGCGCTTGGCCGCGCGCTCGTCCTCCACCGTAAGGCGATAGCCTTCGGGGGGCGGTCCGACCTCGCGCTCGGGCGGCAGGGTCCAGCCCCAGACCGGGTAGGCATAGGCCGCGATATCGGGAAGCCGCGCCTTCGCGAGATCGACGATGGCGGCGGAGGCGGTGTGGTCGCAATGGGGATCGTGCCGCCAGGTCACGAACAGGGCGCTCGCCCCGGCCTCTCGGGCGATGTCGGCGATCCGGTCCGCCGCCGCCTCCGCGCCTGCGCCCTCGCTCGGCACGCCGCCATCGGGCAGGCGCAGGAAATGGACATGCTCGGAGCTCAGCCCGAGTTCGGCCATCGCCGCCACGGTCTCCGCCTCGCGCAAGTCCCGCAGGCGGTCGTGCGGATAGGCCTTGGAATTCGGGTGCGAGCCGCAGCCGTTGCTGACGATGACGACGCGGACAGTTCGGCCCTCTCGCACGGCCTGCGCGATCAGCCCGCCGCAGCCGAGGCTCTCGTCGTCGGGGTGGGGCGCGACCACGACGAGGCCGCCCCCGTCCGGCACCAGAGTGGCGAGAGGGGCGATGGGCAGGGCCTTCACGGCCTCGAGGAAGGCGTCGGCACGCATGGGAAGCCTCCTATTCCGCTCGCGCGGCGAGATAACGCGAAAACCCCTTGGCGCGCAGGTCACAGGCCGGGCAGGTGCCGCAGCCGTAGCCCCAGGCGTGGCGCGCCCCGCGCTCGCCGAGATAGCAGGTATGGCTCTCCTCGACGACGAGATCCACGAGGGCGCGTCCGCCCAAGCTTTCCGCGAGCGCCCAGGTCTGCGCCTTGTCGATCCACATCAGGGGCGTGTGCAGCACGAAGCGGCGCTCCATGCCGAGGTTGAGCGCGACCTGCAGCGCCTTGATCGTGTCGTCGCGGCAATCGGGATAGCCGGAATAGTCGGTCTCGCACATGCCGCCGACGATGTGGCGCAGGCCGCGGCGGTAGGCGAGCGCGGCGGCGAAGGTGAGGAAGGCGAGGTTGCGGCCGGGCACGAAGGTGTTGGGCAGGCCGTCGCGCGCAAACGCGATCGCGCTGTCGCGGGTCAGCGCCGTGTCGGAGATTTCGCCGAGCGCGGCGAGCGCCAGCGTGTGATCCGGCCCGAGCCGGCGGCCCCAGGCCGGATCGAGGGCGGTCAGGCCCTGCCGCAAAGCCGCGCGCCGATCGAGTTCGACCCGGTGGCGCTGGCCGTAATCGAAGCCGAGCGTCTCCACATGCGCGAAGCGGTCGAGCGCCCAGGCGAGGCAGGTCGCCGAATCCTGGCCGCCGGAGAACAGCACCAGCGCCCCGGCCTCACCATTCGCCACGGCCGCGTCCTCCGGCATGGTCAGTCGCCCTCGTACTCGGCCCAGGAATAGGGCGTCTCGAAGATCCGCACGCTGGAAAGCCCCGGAATCGCCGGCTTGGCGCGATGCCAGATCCAGGCCGCGATATGCTCGGCGGTGGGATTCTCCAGCCCCTCGATCTCGTTGAGGCAATGGTGGTCGAGCCGCTCCAGGAGTGGGGCGAAGGCGCTCTCGATGTCGTAGAAATCGACCACCCAACCGCTCGTCGGATCGACTGCGCCGGAGACCGTCAGCTCCACGCGGTAGGAATGCCCGTGCATGCGGTGGCAGCGATGGGTCTGCGGCACGTTCGGCAGGCGGTGGGCCGCCTCGAAGGTGAAGGCCTGGGTGATCTTCATCGCGGGATCTTCACGAGGTCCGGAACGGTCCCGCCGCGGACAGCGCAGCGGGTTGACGGCGGCCGGCCGGCGCACCGAGATCGTGGATATGTCACCACATCGGCCGAAATGCACCCTCTATCCGGTCTTTGCGGCCGCGAGGCCGCGTGGGGTGATCGACCGGCGCGGCCCCTCGAACCGAGCCTGCCTCGTCGCCTGGGACCGCTCGGACGCTTCGTTCGAGATCGGGCTCGGGTTCAAGGGGAGACTGCGGAGGGCGTTCGGACCCGATCGCGCGTGGAGGCACGATCGTCACCGGTCGGCGCACGCAGCGCTGGCGGCCCGGCCCTGGGGTGAGCGTCGATCAACGAACGCGGGTGCGACGGTCGGCCGGAGGCGGCTCCGACGCCCAAGCGGGCTGGGGAGAGATGTCACGCCCATCCCGGCGCACGAAGCAGCGATCGTGGCCCGTTGGGGTTACGGCCACCATCCATAATCGACGTTGCGCGCGTTGGTTGTTCATCTCAAGCTCTCGTCGCCAGCTTTCGTCGCACTGCCACGACTGAACTGTCGCGCAGGATGCTCGTCAGCATTCCTGCACCCTTCAAAAGCCGCCGGTGCTCGCGCTGCATGCAGAAAGAACTCCTGTCGTCGCGAGTGCGGCAGCCAAATTGCACATAAAATCATGGCCTGGAGCCGTATCCGACCTGATTGCATCAGGCTGGCGGCTCTCGGTCTTTGTTTTGATGCGTAGTCTTTCGACGAACCGGTGGCCGCTCCTTCGGAATGCGGTCTGGCCGAGTTGTCTCATGTCATGATGCAGGAAGCATCAGGCGAGATGGAGAGTCTTGATGAAGATCTCATGCGTCGGTGCGGGGCCTGCCGGATTGTATTTCGCGATCGTGATGAAGCGGCGCAACCCGAACCATGAGATCGTCGTCCACGAGCGAAACCCAGCGGGAACGACACATGGGTGGGGTGTCGTCTTCTGGGAGGATCTGCTTGCCACCCTGCGGACCAACGATCCGGACAGCGCGCAGGCGATCGCGGATCAGGCGGTTCCCTGGTCCGGGCAAGTGGTCGACGTCGAGGGGCAACCGCCGCTTCGCTACGGAGGCGGGGGCTACGGCCTATGCCGTCGTCGCCTCCTGCAGATCCTCATCGAGCGGGCGCTCGCGCTCGGCGTCGACGTGCGGTTCGAGAGCGAGATCAGTGATCTGAGTCAGGTCGCCGACGCCGACCTCATCGTGGCGGCCGACGGTGTCGCGAGTCAGTTGCGTCGGCACCGCGCGGATCAGTTCAGGCCGCAGATCGAAGCCGGCCGCAACAAATACATCTGGCTCGCAACGACACAGCGATTCCCTTCCTTCACGTTCGGATTCGTTCCGACCAGCGCCGGATGGGTGTGGTTTCACGCCTACTCCTTCAAGGAGGGAATGAGTACGTTCATCGTGGAATGCGCGCCGGAGACGTGGAATGGGCTCGGTCTTGGCACGATGCTCGCGGATGCCGAATTGCGGGTGCTGGAAAGTATCTTTGCCAAGTATCTCGACGGTCACGAACTGATCAGCCGCGATGGCCATGGCCACACGCTGCCATGGTCGAGCTTCCGCAGGTTGGCCAACCGAAAGTGGCACGCGGACAACTTGGTGCTGATCGGCGACGCCGCGCATACGACACATTTCACGATCGGTTCGGGAACGCGTCTGGCCATCGACGACGCGATCGCGCTCGCCTCGGCCTTGGGCGAGCACGACAGCCTTCCCCGCGCCCTCGACGCGTTCGACCATCGACGCCGCCGCGCCCTCGCTCGCGTGCAACGCGATGCGCGGCTGAGTGCGGAATGGTTCGAGAACCTTCCACGCTACATCCGCTACAACGCACCCACCTTCTTCAGGCTCCTGCTCGCGAGACGCTCTCGTCTGCTGAAGCGGATGCCTGCGAGACCATACCTGTATTTACGTGGTCAATTAACCAAACTGAGGGGTCGCCCGGCCTCACCTCTCGCTCGGATCGGCGGACCCGCGCACCCGTTCGGATCAAAAGCCAATCGCGGCATCGCCGGAGCCGAACCGGGAACCCCCCGCCATTGATGCTGGCAGCGCCGGAGCGGGCTGAGTACGGCTCATCCGTCGAGCCGCTGGATTCGGATCGACACCAAAGTCGGCGAGGGCACCCGCGTCGTGCTGAGCCTTCGAGGCCTCACAGCCCGTTCGGCACCGTCTCACCGCCTCGCGCTGCCGGAGTCTCGCCCTGACTCGCGTCTGCTTCGTCGCCTTGAACTGGCCAGGGTGGAAAAGGCATCCAGTCCGTGAACGCGTCCGATGCGTAGCCGTGGTCGCACGAAGCGACCCGCCAGGGCTCGCTGTCACCGAAACGGCGCGGATCCCAGCGAATGACGGCTCGGCGGTCCGGCTCGCCCCGGTTGATGGCGATGATCCAGCGGCCATCACGGGGCGCCCGATCCATGATCCGCCAGCTCCACATCGATCAATCCTCGGATCCTCAGACCTGGGGACCCTTAACGCTGGACCAGGTCAGACCGTTCGGTCGCCTCGACCTAAATCCTCGGTCGCTCGTCAGCCCGGCTGGCGCTCGGAGGCTGGTGTTTATGGATCGGCCGGAGCGGACCGTTGAAGGGGCCCGGCTTCATGCCGTGTTCGCGGGCGCGCTCCCCGATCAGCGCCTGTCCGCCCAAGAGTGAGGCGATCGGCGCGGACTGCATCTCGACACTGTTGAGGGCGCGCCCGATCTGACGCCCCTCCCACCAGAGTTCGGCGAAGAGAACGGCGAGGACCCCGAGCAGCCCCCAGGTCATGAGATCCCAGCCGAGGATGTACACGCCGTAGGGTGGCGACAGCGCGGTGCCGAGATACGACAGGCCGATCGCTGCTGCGAAGCCGAGGACGAGGATCAGGGGCAGGCGGATCATCAGGCGCCGGTAGTGGCGCAGGGCGAGGTTGAGTTCCGCGACGGAGGAGTGATCGAGCTTGAGCGTGGCGTCCGGCGTGGTGGAATCGGGCGTCATCGGGCATCCTCTCGGCCATGCGCAGGCCGGCCGCGGTTGCGCGCGAAGGTGGTCGAGGTTGACGGCGGATGCAACCGCCGGCCGCACCTGTTCCGCCTGCCCACCCACCTGCCCACGCATCGCTGTCAGCCGAAGCCGAAAGCCGTCCTTCGGGACGATGCCCTCACGGAATCCCGATGATCTTGTGCGTCTGGAGCGAGAGCCGCCAGCGGGCGTTCGAGCGGCAATAGGCCACCGCCGCGGCGGTGTGGGCGGCGGCCTCCGGACCGTCCATCGGCTGCAGGAAATGATGTCGAAAGGGCAAATCCGAAAAACGCTCCGGCGCGGCCTCGGCCTGCGGGAAGACGAGCTTCAACTCGTCGCCTGAGGTCTGGACCAGCGGGTTGCCGGCCTTGGGGCTCACGCAGATCCAGTCGATGCCGGGCGGCGCGGGAAGCGTCCCGTTGGTCTCCACCGCGACCTCGAAGCCGCGGGCATGAACGGCGGCGATCAACGCCTCGTCGAGTTGCAGCAGCGGCTCGCCGCCGGTGAACACGACGTAGCGGTTGGCCGCCCCCCCGGCCCAGGTCGCGGCGACGGCGTCCGCCAGGATCTCGGCGGAGGCGAAGCGCCCGCCGCCCTCTCCGTCCATCCCGACGAAATCGGTGTCGCAGAAGCGGCAGGCGGCGCCCGCCCGGTCCTCCTCGCGGCCCGACCAGAGATTGCAGCCGGAAAACCGGCAGAACACCGCCGCGCGCCCGGCCTGGGCGCCCTCACCCTGAAGTGTGTGGAAGAGTTCCTTGACCGCGTAGGACATCGTTGCGCTTTTCTGCCAGGGCTTGCCCATACCCCCGGGAGGCGCGGAAGACCAAGCGGTGTACGATTTCGCGGAGCGCAACCCTGATCGGCAGCGTACCGTTGGGCAAAACGCCGGGCTCTGCCATGCTCTCGCCACGGAGGGCACGTTGATGAACGGGTACTCTCGATCCGACCCTTTCCGGGCGCTTTCTTCACGAAGCCCCGGAGCCGGCAACGGAATTCCTGCTCCGCGGCGTCCCGCGCCCTCCCACCCTTTCGAGATTGGCCCGATGGTGAACCGTGTTTGGGGACGGCTGATCGGCTCGCTCACCGCCCTCGGCCTGATGGCGGGGGCGGCCTCGGCGGTGACGGCACCGATCCTCGTCGTCGATGCCGAGTCCGGCAAGGTGCTCTACAGCCAGGGCGCGACCGACCCCTGGTATCCGGCCTCGATCACCAAGCTGATGACCACCTACGTCGCCCTCGACATGGTGCGCCAGGGCAAGGTCTCGCTCGACACGCTGCTGACGGTCTCGCCCGCCGCCGCCGCCGAGCCGCCCTCGAAGATGGGCTTCAAGCCCGGCACGCAGATCACCCTCGACAACGCCCTCAAGATCATCATGGTCAAGTCGGCCAACGACGTGTCCTGGGTGATCGGCGAGGGGCTCGGCGGCTCCGTCGAGGGCTTCGCCGACATGATGAACGAGACCGCGCACCGGATCGGCATGCGCGAGAGCCGCTGGTACAACCCCAACGGCCTGCCCGAGCCGCGGCAATGGACGAGCGCCCGCGACATGGCGATCCTGGCCCGCGCGCTGATGCGCGACTTCCCCAACCAGCAGAACCTGTTCTCGATCTCGGCGATCCAGTTCGGCAAGTCGGTGATGGCCAACCATAACGGCCTGCTCGGGCGCTATCCCGGCGCCGACGGCATGAAGACCGGCTTCATCTGCTCGGGCGGCTTCAACGTGGTGGCGACTGCGACCCGCGGAGGGCGGCGCATCATCACCGTGGTGATGGGCCAGCCGAGCGCGCGCGAGCGCGACATCAAGGCTGCCGACCTGTTCGATTACGGCTTCGGCCAGTCGGCGGGCTGGACCGCGCCGACTCTGGAATCACTGCCGCCCTCCAACGTCGCCGCCCCGCCGGACATGCGGCCCTACATCTGCGACAAGCGCAAGCCGATGCCGGTGGACGAAGGCCCCGGCGCGCTGACCGCGAGCGGTCCCGGCGCCGACAGCGCGACGACGCAGCTCCTCGGCTCGGCGACCCCGGACGCCACCAACCTCGCCTTCGCCGCGCTCAGCAGCGCCAACGTCCGCGGCCGCACCCTGCCGCCGCGGGCGCCGCTCCAGCCGATCCCGGTCTGGATCGGCAGCAGTCCCACGGAAGGTGCGATGGCGCTGGCCCGCGAGGAACAGGAGGCGCAGGCTTCCAAACAGGCGGCCCGGCAGGCCGCGCAGGAGGCTGCCCAGCGCAAGCGTGCGGAAGCCAAGGCTACCAAGGACGCGGCCCGTGAGGCCGCCAAGCAGGCCGCCTCGGAGAAGGCCGCCAAGGCTCGCGCCGCCGCCGTGACCGCGCCCAAGCCCGCCACGAAGACCGCCGCCGGGCGGGACAAGGGCGTGCCGGCCACGACCAGCGCCTACACGGCGGTGGAGCCCGCTCCGAAGGCGGCCGTGAAGCCGGCGCACAAGCCGGCCGCCAAAAAGCCCGAAGCGGCCAAGCCTGCCGCCAAGAAAGCGGACAAGAAGCCCGCCAAGGCGAAGAACGACGAGTCGTAAGGGGTTTTCGAAGGCCCCGGCACCGCCCCCTCATCGCCGCTTCGGCTTCACCTCCGCTTCCGGCCTGAACGACAGGGTGCAGACCGGCCTCTCCCCGCGGGCGGGGAGAGGAAATGTGCGGCGGATCAGACTTCGAAGGCCGTCCAACCATGTCCTCCTCCGAACGACCCGGCCGCCCCGCGCCGATCCCGCTCACCGTGCTCACGGGCTTCCTCGGCGCGGGCAAGACCACGCTGCTGAACCGCCTGCTCGGCGATCCGGCGCTCGCCGACACGGTGGTGATCGTCAACGAGTTCGGCGAGATCGGACTCGATCACCTGCTGATCGAGACGGTCGATGAGGGGATGATCCTGCTCGGCGCCGGCTGCCTGTGCTGCACCGTGCGCGGCGACCTGATCTCGACGTTGGAAGACCTTCTGCGCCGCCGCGACAACGGCCGCATCAACCCGTTCCGCCGGGTGGTGATCGAGACCACCGGGCTCGCCGACCCGGCGCCGATCCTCCACGCCCTGATCTACCACCCCTATCTCGCGATCCGCTTTCAGTTGCAGGGCGTGGTGACCGTGATCGATGCGGTCAACGGCGCCGACACCCTCGACGCGCACGGCGAGGCCCTGCGACAGGCGGCGGTCGCCGACCATCTCGTGGTGACCAAGGGCGACCTGCCCGGCGCCGGGGCAGAGGCGCTGACCCAGCGGCTCGCCGCCCTCAATCCGGGGGCTCGGATCCACGGGCCCGACGTGCCGGCCGAGTGCCTGCTCGGCGGCCTGTTCGGCCTCGACGGCAAGGGGGACGACGTGCGTGCCTGGCTCGGCGCGGAAGAGCGCGCGCACGGCCATCACCACGATCACGGCCACCATCATCACGATGTGAACCGGCACGACGCGGCGATCCGCGCCTTTCACCTCACCAGCGACGAACCGGTGCCGCGCCCGGCCTTCGAGATGTTCCTGGATCTCCTGCGTTCGGCGCACGGGCCGAAGCTCCTGCGCCTCAAGGGTCTCGTGGCGCTCGCCGACGATCCCGAGCGGCCGGTCGTGGTGCACGGGGTGCAGCACGTCGTCCACGCGCCCGTGACGCTGCCGGCCTGGCCCGACGCGGATCGCCGTTCGCGGCTCGTACTGATCGTGCGCGACCTCGACCCGGCCTTCGTCCGCCGGATCTGGGACGCCTTCCTCGGCAAACCCGCCCTGGACACGCCGGACCGGGCGGCGCTCACCGACAATCCGCTGGCGATCCCGGGGGGATAGCGGGCGGCGTTACTCGTCCCGGCTAGAGCATCATCCCGGAAGGCGGTTCCCGACTTTCGGAAAAAAGATGATGCGAAAACGAGAGCCTAAAGCACCCTCATGGCACGCCCTGAGACGAAGCAGGCCGGGAGCGGAGACGGTCGTCGGCGCCGCTTTGTCCTGGGCCGATCAGTCGAGGTGGTCGCCGTAGCGCTGGACGTGGTCGGCGAGGCCGAGGCCGTGGTCGCGCACGAGGCGCTCGGCGCGCTCCGCGTCGCGGGCCTCCAGCGCCTCGATGATCCGCACGTGCTCCTCGATCGACTTCGAGGCGCGATCGCCCTGGCGGAGCGCCGTGTTGCGGATGCCGCGCACATGCATCAGCAGGTTGCTGGTCAGGTCCGTGATCACCGCGCTGTGGCCGAGCGCAATGATCTTCTGGTGGAAGCGGATATTGGCTTCCGAGTACTCGTCGAGATGCTCGTAGGGCTGCCCGTCGAAGAACTCCGGGAAGGAGCGGCGCAGGCAGGCCAGATCCTCGTCCGAGGCGGCGGTGCAGGCGAGCCGCGCCGCCATGCTCTCCAAAGCCGCCCAGGCCTGGATCATGCCGACGATCTCGCGTTTCGTCTTCTTGACCACGAACACGCCGCGTCGGGGCTCGTTGCGCACGAAGCCTTCCTGCTCCAGCACCGTCAGCGCCTCGCGGATCGGCGTGCGGCTCACGCCGAGCGTCTGCGACAAGCCGCGCTCATCGAGCCGCACATCTCCGGTCTGGCCGTAGATGTCCATGTTGGTGATGGCGGATTTCAGCGCCTCGTAGGCCAGCGTCCGCAGGCTCGTCGCCGGAACGATTGGCTTGATCGAGAGATTTTCCATCACTTCGGATCGACCTTGATGCCGATGGGGTTGCGGGTCCGGAGTGGAAACATCGAGCGGCGGGAGCATGGCGTCTCATCCTTCGGAAGACAAGGCAGCCCGCACTCCGGCGTCCCGGCTCTCCCCGCGGAATCCGCACGAGACTGTGCGGATCTCCGGTCTCCGAGCCGAAATGTTGACCTCTGGCATCTGGTATGCCAGAAGAAAGCCGGGGAGTCGATGTCGGCGGCATTCGCCGGGTGCAGGGCAGCCTCGCTGATGATGCCCTGAGCCGCACTCAAGTCGCGCACGCCAGCCATGCCGGAGCCCAAGACCGGTACGGAACCAGACCGGCACGGAACCCCGCGGGCGCACACGGCCGACGCCATCGGCCGATCAGCGCCCGGCAACATGCCACTCTCCTGGGGAGGAGACCTGCGATGAGCAAGGCACCGGGCAAGGCACTCGAGGGCGTTCGCATCCTCGATTTCACCCATGTTCAATCGGGGCCGACCTGCACGCAACTGCTCGCGTGGTTCGGGGCCGACGTGATCAAGGTCGAGCGGCCGGGCGCGGGCGATGCGACGCGCCAGCAGCTTCAAGACCTTCCCGGCGTGGACAGCCTCTATTTCACGATGCTGAACCACAACAAGCGTTCGATCACGCTCGACGGCAAGAACCCCAAGGGCAACGCGATCCTCTGGCGGCTCATCGCCGAGTGCGACGTGCTGGTCGAGAATTTCGCACCCGGTGCGCTCGATCGCATGGGGCTGACCTGGGAGAAATTGCAGGCCGCCAATCCGGGCCTGATCCTGGCCTCGGTGAAGGGGTTCGGGCCCGGCCGCTACCAGGATTGCAAGGTCTACGAGAACGTCGCCCAATGCGTCGGCGGCGCGGCCTCCACCACCGGCTGGCGCGACGGCGTGCCGATGGTGTCGGGCGCGCAGATCGGCGATTCCGGCACGGGCCTGCACCTCGCACTCGGCATCGTCACCGCCCTCTACCAGCGCACCCAGACGGGGCAGGGCCAGCGCGTCGATTGTGCCATGCAGGACGGAGTGCTCAACCTCTGCCGGGTGAAGCTGCGCGACCAGCAGCGTCTCGCCCACGGCCCGCTGATGGAATACAGCCAGTACGGCGAAGGCGTCCCCTTCGGTGAGGCGGTGCCGCGGGCCGGCAACGATTCCGGCGGGGGGCAGCCCGGCCGCATCCTGAAGTGCAAGGGCTGGGAGCAGGATCCCAACGCCTACATCTACTTCATCACGCAGGGCGCGGTCTGGGGACCGATCTGCGACATCATCGGCGAGCCGGACTGGAAGACCGATCCGGCCTACGCGACGCCGAAGGCCCGCCTGCCGCATCTCAACGAGATCTTCACGCGCATCGAAGCGTGGACGATGAAGCACGACAAGCTCGAGGCGATGGAGATCCTCAACGCCTACGAGATCCCGTGCGGACCGATCCTGTCGATGCGGGAGATCGCCGAGGATCCGACGCTGCGGGCGAACGGCACTGTGGTCGAGGTCGAGCACCCGACCCGCGGCACCTACCTGACGGTGGGCAACCCGATCAAGCTGTCGGCGAGCCCGACCGAGATCACCCGCGCGCCGCTGCTCGGCGAGCATACCGACGAGATCCTGCGCGAGGTGCTGGGCTGCACGGATGCCGAGATCGGCGACATCCTCGGCTCGGGTGCGGTAGGCGGCGTCCACCGCATCGCTGCGGAGTAGCGCGCGGCACTATCCTGCCGAATACCGAAGCCTTCGGAACTTGATTTCCCGCGTCTGGTATGCCAGATACCAATGAGAAAGCGAGACCCGAGACGGCGGCGTTGCGCACCGTTCGGGCCGGCGACCGGAGGATACGGTGATGGCCGAAAACGTCCCAGACCACGCCGCGGACCGCGCTCTGGCGGATCTCGTGGACGCGTTCGGTCACTACTCCGATGCCGAGATGCAGGCTTTTCTCGATGCAACGCCGTCCGTGGCCGAGATGGGCTGCGCAGTCTCGCCCGCCAAACCGGCCGGACCCGAATGGTTGGCTGCCGCGCGATTCGCCGGACGTGAGGTCGCGGTTCAGGCGGCGCGGGCGTAGCGCCCGGAAGTCTGCGGCGCCTCAATGCCGCGGCCCGTCGGGACATCCTGGGCAGCGCTCGAGACGGTCAACCGGTCGGCCAGCTTCACGACGAACAGAGCCTGAACGGCGACGAGGAAAACAAGCGCGGCGAGCCAAGTGGCGAGCATGATAGTCTCCGTCGGTACGGGCTATGGTGCGGTGCGAACGAATCCCGGATAAGCCGCTCGCTTTGGGATATGAAGTACAAAATACCAGACACATGCATGCGTCACGTGCATGTGAATGTTGTGCCTTGATCTGACGGCGCGCGAATCCGGCGGCAATCCCTGCCGCTGGCGACGGCGTGACAGACGCCTGCCGATGTCGCACCGCAGCATGGCAGCGGTTCAGGAGGTCGCTCGGCCTGCCTTCGGACCCCATGCGCCGAGGGTCGAGGTTTCGTCCGGGCAGAGAACCTCGTCGAGCGGGGCGACGCCCGCGGTGTGCTTCGTCAGGCCCGTCGCTGAGAGCGCCCGCGCGGTCCCGGCCTCCCGGCATGCGGCGGCGAGACCCACCGGGTCGAGGCCGACGAGACGACCGTTCTCGAAGCGCGCGAAGACCCGCCCCGACTCCCGATCGGCAAAGCGCACCACGGACACTTGCCGCAAGGCCTCCCGCAGAAAACGCGCCTCGGCCTCCGGCGCGTCGGCGACGCCGCGATAGACGTCGGCCGCCGCGCGGGCGCGGATATCGATCCGCCGATAACGCTCGATCGCCAGCAGGGCTTTGGCGTCGAGGATCGTCATCGCGTCGTTCGTGCCGAAGGCGATGGTGAGCGGACGCGCGCCCTTTGGCACGCTGTTGTCGAGAAATTCGTAAGTGACCGGACGGTCCCGGCGCAGCGCCCAGGTGAAGAACAGCCGCGGCATGCCGGTAAAGGCCTCGACGTTGTGCGCGAGCAGATCCTCGACCGCCTTGTAGCGTCCGAACTCCTCGCCCCGCTTCCAGGCCCGCTCCACGGTTTCCTCGGGCGGAGTGATCATGAATTGCAGATAGACGCGCTGGCCGAACCGGGTGAGGAGCTGGCCAGCGCCGTCGCTGCCGGCCTCCGTCGAGAAGCTGTCGAAGCGGAATCGGTCGATCAGCAGGTGCGAGAGGCGGCCGCCGGCCGCCTTGCGGGTGATGTAGCGGTCGAGCTTGGCATCGATGATCTCGACTTCGTGGCCTGTCAGCGGCCCGGCATAGCGGCGCGCTTCGCCCAAGCTGTCATAGTCCAGCAGGAACTTGCGCCAGACGTCGGGCGTGATGACGGCGAAGTCCTGCCATTGTGCGCCGATCCGTCCGGCGAGGTCGCGCTGATAGGGCCGGATCGTGCTCTTGCCCGAGGCCGAGGCACCTTTGACGGTCATCACCACCGGCTGCGCTTGCGGTGCGGGCCGATGGTAGCCCTGCGCCGCGGCGACCGACTCGATCCAGGGCGCGATCAGCGCGCCGATCCGGTCGCTGCCGCAACGGTTGGTGACGAGGATGCCGGCGAGCCGCCGCAGCAGCGTGCGGTCGCGGATCAGCATGCCCTGGCGGGCGATGACATGGCCGAACACCGTGCGCAGGGCCTCGCGGGCGGCGCTCTCCATACTCTCGGCTTCGCTCGCGGCCGCGCATCGTTCGTCGAGGCGGGCGAGGATGCGAGCCTGCCCGTCGCCGGCCAGAGAAGGCGATGGGGCAGGGGACGGGCAAGGGGAGGGCGGCTCGCGTGGGCCGAGGCGGCGGAGCCACCCGGCCCAGGCGGAGACCGGTTCGGGCGGCGGCGCGGGCGCCTCGTCGAACAGGGCCGACAGCTCGCACTCCAGCGCCGCATCGGCCTCGGCGCGGACCGCGTCGAGGATGGCCGCGACCGCGTCCAGGCGGTGCATCACGCCCTCGCGCAGCAGCGTACCGACGATGCGCCGGAAGTTCAGTCCGAGATCGGCGTAGACTTCGCCGACGGGGACCGAGATATCGGCCATGACCCGGATCAGCACCTCGTGGACCGCGAGGCGCTCAGGCCGGAAGAGGGCGAGCTGCGTCGGGGGCAGGCCGCTGAAATCGGACAGTTCGAGGATTTCGGAAAAGGGCAGGCGGACGTTCTCGGGCCGGAACACCGTCGCGAGCGGGCGCATCGCCCGCGGCAGGCCGGGTTCGAGGCCGGGATTCCAGGCGTGGAAGGCCGGCTCGTCCGCGAGGGCGGTGCCGGCGGTTTCGTCTGCAAACCTGTCGGAGAGGGGCGGCGCGGCGTCGGTCATCGCTCGCCCCTCCCGGTTTCGATCAGGCGGCGGAGGCGTTCTCGATCGCCTCGAACCGGATCTGGTAGGCCTCGCCCCACAGGCTCGCCGCCCGCTCGTGCCACGCGGTGTCGAAGAACAGCTTGGCGCAGAACGAGCTGCGCCAGATGCACACCGCGATGATGCGCTCGTCCAGAACGCGGATGTGGCGGCTCTCCAGCCCGCCGGCGATGCCGAGACGGGGAAGCATATCGATGCTCGACGCACCGAATTCGTTCTCGCCCGGAAAGACGATCGGGCATTCGACGACGGTCAGATATTTCATCGGGTTTTCCATGGCTGACGCCTTTTCTCGGACTCGTCTTCCAACCTGTTCCGGATCGTTCTCGCACAACGCTCGGTAAACGGTGCCTGCTCCCGGCAGGCATGAATCCATAACGAGATGCGTCGTGTCCGGCGCTCCATTTGCGCTCACTGTGAGCCGTGCGCCTTCACGTATGCGGCAATGCCGGCGGGTTTGTCGCCGGTGCTTGGCCAAGATCTCGGCTACGATCTTGACCGACCCCTTGACCGACCCCTTGGCCAGCGCAGTCCCAGATGCTCAGGATCGCGCTGATGCGGCAGGAATCCATCAGGGCGATGTGATCGACCTTCCGCTCGCAGAAGGTCTTCAGCCGCTCCTGCGCCGAAGCGCCGACATCGACCGCGGGAAAGTCGTGATCGGTGATGAGCCAGACGCTGCGGCTGTAGATCTCGGGGCCCTCGGCCGCCACCGCGCGGAAGATGTCGCGCTGGGTCAGCAGACCCGTCACCGTTGCGTCGGCATCGCCCTCGACGACGACGAGCGCGCCCGTTCCCGGCTGGGCGAGGAGTTGCGCTGCCTCGGCCACGGATCGGTCCCGGTGGATGGTGCGGACGCCCGCGGCATCCGGCTCACGGCGCATCGTTCCAAACACGGCGCTCCTCCATCGGCATGCCTCTCGAACGGGGCCGCCTTTGAACGCAGGCTGGTATACAGCATACCTATTGTCAATCCTGCGTTTTGAATTATGGTGCCGGCGTCCGGGCGGGATTGGCAAGATCGACCCGCCAAATCGACCTGCTTGGACGTCCTCCGTTAGGCCGGTGCGGCATGATCCGAGGCATGTCCTGCCCCTGATCCAGGGCTGCGCGAAAGCCTTGCCGTCGTCCTCGCAGGGTGTCCCCGGGAACCGGGAGAGTTCGTCCGGGGCGGTGCCTTCGGCTTCGTGAGCGCATTCCGACGAGGTAGCTGCCGGTTCGTCGAAAGAGGGCGCGTTGAAACGATGGTCCGGATCCGCCGATCCGATGTGATCGAGTGGGATGCGGCCCCAAGAATCGACCGGAAGAACGCGATGGTCTGCTCAGGCAGTCATTTCGCGTCAGAGAATATTTAAAGTCATATTCGAAAAATAATCGAGAAATTGAGCGGCCAAAAAGCTCGGAAAAATCGAGCGTACACTGGAGATGCGTCCATGACCCAACCCACGACAACATACGTTCCACCACCGACGAGCCGATGGCTGCAATTGGTGTTCGGCATCGTCTGCATGTGCATGATCGCCAATATGCAGTACGGCTGGACGTTCTTCGTCAACCCGATGCAGGAACGGCACGGCTGGGACCGCGCCGCGATCCAAGTCGCTTTCACCCTGTTCGTCCTCACCGAGACGTGGCTGGTGCCGATCGAGGGCTGGTTCGTCGACAAGTACGGCCCGCGGGCCGTGACGCTCGTCGGCGGCCTGTTGTGCGGGCTGGCCTGGGTGATCAACGCCTACGCCGACACGCTCTGGCTGCTCTATGTCGGGGCGGCCGTTGGCGGCACCGGTGCGGGCGCGGTCTACGGCACCTGCGTCGGCAATTCGCTGAAGTGGTTCCCCGACCGGCGCGGTCTGGCTGCGGGCCTCACCGCCATGGGCTTCGGCGCGGGCTCGGCGCTCACCGTTGTGCCGATCCAGGCGGTGATCCACCATTACGGCTACGAGGCCGCCTTCTTCTGGTTCGGCATCGGCCAGGGCCTGATCGTGATGTTGATCGCGCTGTTTCTGGTGGCGCCGAAGAAGGGGCAGGTGCCCGAGATCGCCCGCGTCAGCCAGAGCCGCCGCGACTTCACGCCCGGCGAGATGGTGCGCACCCCGATCTTCTGGGTGATGTACGCGATGTTCGTGATGATGGCGGCCGGCGGCCTGATGGCCACCGCCCAGCTCGGCCCCATCGCCAAGGACTTCCATATCGCCGACGTGCCGGTGAGCCTGCTGGGGATCACCCTGCCGGCGCTGACTTTCGCCGCCACGATCGACCGGGTGCTCAACGGCGTGACGCGCCCGCTCTTCGGCTGGATCTCCGACCATATCGGCCGTGAGAACACGATGTTCCTTTCCTTCGGCATCGAGGGTGTGGGCATCTACCTGCTGAGCCAGTTCGGCCAGGACCCGATCCTGTTCGTGATCCTGACCGGTCTGGTGTTCTTCGCCTGGGGCGAGATCTACTCGCTGTTCCCAGCGACTTGCGGCGACACCTTCGGCTCGAAATACGCCGCCACCAATGCCGGCCTGCTCTACACCGCCAAGGGCACGGCGGCGCTGATCGTGCCCTATACCAGCATCCTCACGACGATGACGGGGAGCTGGCACGCGGTGTTCCTGGCGGCCGCCGCGCTCAACATCCTCGCGGCGCTGATGGCGATCTTCGTCCTCAAGCCGATGCGGCAGGCCTACACGCGGGAGTCGGCCGCCTTGGAGGCCAAGCCGGAGACGGTCTCCGCCCACTGAGGCCGCGCACAGGCCGGGCCGCCGCCCGGCCTTTCGAAGAATGTCGGCGCGTGCCGGGCTCAGACGCCCGGTGCGCGCCGACGCGTTTTCCGGTCCCGACGCCGCGCATTCTTTGAAGTGCGCGCGCCGATGCCGTCGCCCGGTGTGCCGGGTTGCCGCAGCATCGCGGACGGACTTTCTGCTCTGGTATATTGTATGCCTAGCATCATTGTGCATGATGCGGCGCCAGGGGAGCACGAGAAACGTTCAGGGAGAGAACCGGATGGTACACCAACCGGCAGAGCAACACGCGCCGCTCCAGGCGCCTTCGGATGCGCCTTCCACCAAGTGGTGGCAACTGGCCTTCGGCGTGCTCTGCATGGCCATGATCGCCAACCTTCAGTATGGCTGGACGCTCTTCGTCGATCCGATCGATGCGCAGCACCAATGGGGGCGTACGGCGATCCAGTTCGCCTTCACGATCTTCGTCGCCACCGAAACCTGGCTCGTGCCGGTCGAGACGTGGTTCGTCGATCGCTACGGGCCGCGGATCGTGGTCTGCTTCGGCGGCGTCATGATCGCCCTGTCCTGGGCCCTGAACGCCTATGCCGACTCCCTCTTCCTGCTCTACACCGCCGCGGTGATCGGCGGCATCGGCGCGGGCTCGGTCTACGGCACCTGCGTCGGCAACGCCCTGAAATGGTTTCCGGACCGGCGCGGGCTGGCGGCGGGCGCGACCGCGGCGGGCTTCGGCGCGGGCGCGGCGATCACGGTGATCCCGATCGCCAACATGATCGCCGCCAGCGGCTATGCCCAGGCCTTCCTCGTGTTCGGCCTCGGCCAGGGCGCGGTCGTCGTCCTGCTGTCCTTCTTCCTGCGCAAGCCCTCGGTCGCCGTGCCGATCCGGCGCAAGAACCTGCGCCTTCCCCAGACCAAGATCGACCGCAGCCCGAAGGAAGCGGTGCGCACCCCCGTATTCTGGACGATGTACGCGATGTTCGTGATGGTCGCCTCCGGCGGCCTGATGGCGGCGGCGCAGATCGCGCCGATCGCCCACGACTTCAAGGTCGCCGACGTGACGATGAACCTGTTCGGCCTGCAGATGGCCGCGCTCACCCTGGCGATCTCGCTCGACCGCATCTTCGACGGGTTCGGCCGGCCCTTCTTCGGCTGGGTGTCCGACAACATCGGCCGCGAGAACACGATGTTCATTGCCTTCGTGATTGCGGCGACGGCCTGCATTCTGCTCCTCGGCTACGGGCGTAATCCGGTCGTCTTCGTTCTGTGTACGGCGATGTATTTCGGCGTGTTCGGGGAGATCTACTCGCTGTTCCCAGCCACCTGCGGCGACACGTTCGGCTCGAACTACGCCGCCAGCAACGCCGGCCTCCTCTATACGGCCAAGGGTACGGCGGCCTTCCTCGTCCCCTTCGCCAGCGTGCTGTCGGCGTCCTACGGCTGGTCGGCGGTGTTCGGCCTCATCATCGGGCTGAACATCCTGGCCGCGGCGCTGGCGGTCTTCGTGCTGAAGCCGATGCGGCGGCGCTACCTCGCGGCGGAGGCTGAGATCGCCGACGCGGCGGAAGCTCGCGCCGTGACGCTGGCCTGAGGGCCTCGAATGATGGTCCGCCGCCTCGACGGCTCGCGTCGAGGCGGCGGCCGCCCCAGCCGAACTCCCGGCAGCGGAGTTCCTCGCGCCGGCCCCTCGGCCGCCCTTCGCCAACCATGCCTTCAACGCTTTCGCGGTGTCACAGCGGGCCGGTGTCTCGACCCGTAGCCAATCTGGCCGGCGACCCACGACGAGGCCGGATCGCGCTTCGGGACCGTGCCGAGTGTGATCAGAAAACGCTGAAGACAAGTCCGCCGTCGGACTTCCCTTCGAGGAACCATGGCCGCCGGATGCCGGGCGGCCTGTCTCTCGACGCGTCATCCCCGAAACCCTGGATCCGGCGACCCCCGCAGCCCCTGTTTCGACCGCTCCTCCGGCGCCTCACGTGGGGGCACGCAGAGCCACGTGTTTCGTTTGACCGACTCATTGGTATTTGGTATGCCAGATGTGTCGCAACAAGACCGGCCACTCGAGACCGGTCCGCACGCTGCGCGCGGCGCAGCAGCAGGCGCGAAACGAGCCCGGCCTGACGCCATCGGGCCCCGCGCCGGACAAGAGCATCCGCACCATAAGGGAGAACGCCGCATGACCGTCCAGGCCCAGAACATCGACGCGATCACCGCGGGCGCGATGCCCCACGAGGAGCCGGAGCTGACGGATGGCTTCCACCTCGTCATCGACGCGCTCAAGCTCAACGGCATCGAGACGATCTATAACGTGCCCGGTATCCCGATCACCGATCTCGGCCGTCTGGCCCAGGCCGAGGGTCTGCGGGTCATCTCCTTCCGCCACGAGCAGAACGCGGGCAACGCCGCCGCGATCGCCGGCTTCCTCACCAAGAAGCCGGGCATCTGCCTTACAGTCTCGGCGCCGGGCTTCCTCAACGGCCTGACCGCGCTGGCCAACGCCACCACCAACTGCTTCCCGATGATCCTGATCTCCGGCTCCTCCGAGCGTGAGATCGTCGATCTGCAGCAGGGCGACTACGAGGAGATGGATCAGCTCGCCATCGCCAAGCCGCTCTGCAAGGCCGCCTTCCGCGTGCTGCACGCCGCCGATATCGGCATCGGCGTGGCGCGCGCGATCCGTGCCGCCGTCTCCGGCCGGCCCGGCGGCGTCTATCTCGATCTGCCCGCCAAGCTCTTTTCGCAAGTCATCGACGCCGATCTCGGCGCGCGCTCGCTGGTCAAGGTGATCGACGCGGCCCCGGCCCAACTCCCGGCCCCGTCCGCCATCGCCCGGGCGCTCGACGTGCTGAAGTCGGCCGAGCGTCCGCTCATCATCCTCGGCAAGGGCGCGGCCTACGCCCAGGCCGACGAGGCGGTGCGCGCGCTCGTCGAGGAGAGCGGCATCCCCTACGTGCCGATGAGCATGGCCAAGGGCCTCCTGCCCGACACCCACCCGCTCTCGGCCGGTGCGGCCCGCTCCACCGCGCTCAAGGATTCCGACGTGGTGCTGCTGGTGGGCGCCCGCCTGAACTGGCTGCTCTCCCACGGCAAGGGCAAGACCTGGGGCGAGCCCGGCTCGAAGCGCTTCATCCAGATCGACATCGAGCCGCGCGAGATGGACTCGAACGTCGAGATCGTCGCGCCGGTGGTGGGCGATATCGGGTCCTGCGTCGAAGCGCTGCTCGACGGCATCCGCAAGGACTGGAAGGGCGCGCCCTCCGACTGGCTGGAGACGCTGCGGAGCAAGCGCGAGGCCAACATCGCCAAGATGGCCCCGAAGCTGATGAAGGACTCCTCGCCGATGTGCTTCCACTCGGCACTCGGGGCGCTCCGGACCGTCATCAAGGAGCGGCCCGACGCGATCCTCGTCAACGAGGGCGCCAACACCCTCGATCTCGCCCGCGGCATCATCGACATGTACCAGCCGCGCAAGCGCCTGGACGTCGGCACCTGGGGCGTGATGGGCATCGGCATGGGCTTCGCCGTCGCGGCGGCTGTCGAGACCGGCAAGCCGGTGCTGGCGGTCGAGGGCGACTCGGCCTTCGGCTTCTCCGGCATGGAGGTGGAGACCATCTGCCGCTACGAGCTGCCGGTCTGCATCGTCATCTTCAACAACAACGGCATCTATCGCGGCACCGACACCGATCCGACCGGCCGCGATCCGGGTACCACCGTCTTCGTCAAGAATTCCCGCTACGACAAGATGATGGAGGCCTTCGGCGGCGTCGGCGTGAACGTCACCACGCCGGACGAGCTGAAGCGGGCCGTGGACGAGGCGATGAATTCCGGTAAGCCGACCCTCATCAATGCGGAGATCGACCCGGCCGCCGGCAGCGAGAGCGGCAATATCGGCAGCCTCAACCCGCAGAGCACCCTGAAGAAGAAGTGAGGCGGGCACTGCCCTCCGACCGCTTCGACTGAGCCGGACCGCGGTGCCCGAAATGGGCGCCGCGGTCCTTTTTTGTCCGGCAAGCCCCTCCGTCCCTCATGCTGAGGTGCGGAGCGAAGCGAAAGCCTCGAAGCACGCGCGGCGAACGACCCGAGACAGCCTTCCGATGTCCCTCCCGGGCATGGGGAAGGACCGGTCCGAGGTGCTTCGAGGCCCGCTGTCGCGGGCACCTCAGCATGAGGGGCGGCGTTGGGCTCCACCTGCGAGACGCCCCATGTCCTCCTCCCCCTTCGATCCGATGGTTGCCCTCGATCCCCGGCTCGCCGGCCGGCTCGCCTTCCTGCCGCGGCTGCCGGGCAAGCCGCCGCTGCCGCCGGGCCGCCACGCGCTCGGTCTGTTCGAGACCCGCGACGCGATGCTCCGCGTGCCCGAGCACATCGACCCCCGCCTGCCGACGCCGCTCGTCGTCCTGTTCCACGGCGGCGGCGGCAGTGCCGAAAAGATCCTGCCGATGCTGGAAGCCCATGCGGACCAGCGCGGCTTCCTGCTGCTCGCGCCGCAATCGCTGCACCCGACCTGGGATCTCGTGATCGCCGGCAACGGGCCGGACCGGGAGCGGCTCGACCGGGCGCTCGCCGAGGTGGCCGACCGGTTCCTGATCGATCCGGGCCATCTCGCCTTCGCGGGCCATTCGGACGGCGGCAGCTACGCGCTGTCCCTCGGGCTCACCAACGGTGACCGGGTCAGCCACCTGATCGTGTCGTCCGCTGGGTTCATGTCGGTGCAGGTGCAGGCGGGTGCGCCCAAAATCTTCCTGTCGCACGGCACCCGCGACGAGCAGATTCCGATCGACCGGAGCGCCCGCAACCACGCCCGGCTGCTTCGGGCGGCGGGCTACGACCTCACCTACGTCGAGTATGACGGTCCGCATGCCTACCATCCCGACGTGGTGAGCCAGGCCGTAGACTTCTTCCTGGGCGATTTCTTCGGTTAGGCGGCGCGGGCGAACGCGCCTCCATTCAAGTGTCTCTCGAAAACGCCCGCCGCGCCGTCCTCGCCAACGCGAGAACGGTCAGAGATCGAGAGTTTTGTGAGTGAGACAGTCTCAATCCGGTTGATCCCTGCGGGAGGGCGGATTTCCCCTCTCCCCGCCCGCGGGGAGAGGGGAACGCTCGGCTTCCGCCGTGACGCAAGTTCGATCAAACGGATGCCGTATCAGGGGCCCGGACACCGAAAAACCGGACCGACGGAGTCGGCCCGGGAAAGTCATCGGAGGAGGAAGAAACCCGGGCGTCATGCCCGGTCATGCGCTCCCGGGGCGATGCCCCGTCCCGGGAGGATCATGGCCGTAAGAGACTGGCCATCCTGTGCGGGCAGCGCGGAGACCCGCGCTGCCGCTTCCCCTCAGACCGCGCGCGACTCGTGCATCGCGGCGATCTGCTCGGGCGAGTAGCCGAGGCCCGCGAGGACCTCGTCGGTGTGCTCGCCCAGAAGCGGCGAAGCCTTGATGTCGACCTTCAGGTCCGAGAACTTGATCGGGGAGCCGACGGTCAGATACGAGCCGAGCTTGGGGTGCGGCACCTCGACGATGGTGCCGCTCGCGCGCAGCGACGGATCGGCGGCGATCTCCTTCATCGACAGCACCGGCGAGCACGGGATGTCGAACTTGCGCAGGATATCGACGGCCTCGAACTTGGTCTTGTCGGCCAGCCAATCCTCGATGATGGCGAAGATCTCGAAGATCTTGTCCTGGCGAGCGCGGGCGGTGTTGTAGGCCGGATCGTCGATCCATTCCTCGCGGCCGAGCGCCTTGCAGATCGGGGCCCAGGCATGGCCCTGGATCGTGAAGTAGATGTAGGCGTTCGGGTCCGTCTGCCAGCCCTTGCACTTGAGCACCCAGCCCGGCTGGCCGCCGCCGCCCGCGTTGCCGCCACGCGGCACCACGTCCGAGAACTCGCCGTGCGGGTATTGCGGGTATTCTTCGAGGTAGCCGATGGCATCGAGGCGCTGCTGGTCGCGCAGCTTCACCCGGCAGAGGTTGATCACCGAATCCTGCATCGACACGGCGACCTTCTGGCCCTTGCCGGTCTTGGTCTTCTGGTGAAGCGCCGTGAGGATGCCGATGGCGAGATGCATGCCGGTGTTCGAGTCGCCGAGCGCGGCGGCCGACACGGTCGGCGGGCCGTCCCAGAAGCCGGTGGTCGAGGCCGCACCGCCGGCGCACTGGGCCACGTTCTCGTAGACCTTCAGATCCTCGTAGTGGTGTCCGTCGGAGAAGCCCTTCACCGAGGCGAGGATCATGCCTGGGTTGAGCTCCTGGATGCGGGCCCAGGTGAAGCCCATGCGATCGAGCGCGCCGGGGCCGAAATTCTCGACCATCACGTCGGATTCCTGGATCAGCTTTTCCAGGACTTCCTTGCCCTGCGGGTTCTTGGTGTCCAGCGTCAGCGAACGCTTGTTGGAGTTGAGCATCGTGAAGTAGAGCGCATCCGCGTCCTCGACGTGGCGAAGCTGGTTGCGCGTCACGTCGCCCGAGCCCGGACGCTCGACCTTGATCACATCCGCCCCGAACCACGCGAGGAGCTGGGTGCAGGCGGGACCCGCCTGGACGTGGGTGAAATCGATGATTTTGATCCCGTCGAGCGGCTGGGTCATCTCAGTCTTCTCCCTATTTCGACTTCGTTGTGGGTCGTCGTTGTTGGAAAATCGAAAAATATTACGGTCGGTAATATTGCTGAATGGCTCGGGCGCCCCGCCTCAGGCGCAGACGAGGGTGCCCAAAGCCTCTTCCAGCTCCGCCACGCGGCGGCGCAGGGAGCGCTCTTCCTGAAAGCGCTCGGTCTCGTCGCGGATGACCGCGGCGATGCCGGTGACTTCGCCCTCCGCGCCGTGCAGCAGCGCGACGGTGAAGGCGATGGACAGGGCCCGGCCACCCTTGTGCAGGGCCGGAACCTTGAGCAGCGACGTGCCGTAGCGGGTCTCGCCCGTGCGCATCGTCTTGGCGTAGCCATCCCAGTGGCGGCGGCGGTGACGCTCCGGGGTGATGAGGTCGAGGCTCTGCCCAAGCGCCTCGGCTTCCGAGTAGCCGAAGATCCGCTCGGCGGCCGGATTCCAGATGACGATCCGTCCGTCCGCGTCGGAGATCACCACCGCGTCACCGATCGCCGCGACGAGCCCGGACGTGTCGAAGGTCTGCGATTGGGCCATCCGTTGCCCCCCTTCCGCCGCCGGCTAGCCCTGAGGCCGCGCTGTGAGCGGAGAGATGCGATGTCTGTCGAGGATGCCGCGTTCGGTCATGGCAGGCGTTGCCTCCTTGGCTTCCCGGGTCTCGGGCCTTCCGGGTCGAGATCACTCTTTCCGGTGGCTCGTCATTGGCATCTGGTATACCAGATGCGAATGGCAGGTCAAGGCACAGTGCGGACTGGCCAGGGGCATTGCGCGAACCCGCTTGAGCGGCTTGGCGGCGTGAAAGCCCGGGGAGCCGGGCAAGGAACCGACACGGTCCGCGGCGGCGGGCCCCGGCGATTGAGGCCAGCCAAAAACCGGGGGGATCGCGTTCGAGCGATCGCCCGGCCGGACTCGAACGAGATCGCGCAGCGGCGGGTTGATAGGAAGGCGAGGAGGTCACGATGTCGGACAAACACAGCATTCGGATCCGGCAGATCGAAGCCTATGCGTTCCGGATCGATTTCGGCGAGAGCTTCGTGCCGCTGCTGACGGACGAGCCGGAGCCGATCGGTGGCGGCACCGGGCCCTCGCCGGAGCAGGTGCTGATTGCGGCCGTGAGCAACTGTCTGTGCGCGAGCCTCGCCTTCGCGCTCGGCAAGTACCGGCAGGAGGGCGGGGGCGTGAGCGCCGAGGCGATCGGGCGCGTGGCCCGCAACGCGGAAGGCCGCCTGCGCCTCGTCGGGATCGAGGTTGATATCGCGCTCGGCGCGCCCGCCGAATCGATGGACCGGCTCGACCGGGTGCTCGCTCAGTTCGAGCAGTTCTGCACCGTGTCCGAGAGCGTCAAGGCTGGCGTTCCGGTGGCGGTCGCGGTGCGGGACGGTCAGGGCAACCGTCTGAAATAGACAGGCTTGAAACAGACAGGGAGGAACGAGCGATGAGCGAGACGCAGCGGGATGTGGCACGCGAGCCGGAGGATCTGGCCCGGCTCTTCCACGAACGGGCCAATGCCGGCGATGCCGAGGGGCTGGTTGCCCTGTACGAGCCGCAGGCCGTGGTGGCCGCAGGCGATATCGTGGCGACCGGCCACGACGAGATCCGCCGCTTCTACACGGATCTGCTCGCGCGCAAATCGGACTTCCCCGAACCCGAGACCCTGCCGGCGATCCGCAACGGCGACCTCGCGCTCACCTTCGCGCGGCTGCCGAACGGCGGACTCTCGGTCGAGTCGGCCCGCCGGCAATCGGACGGGACGTGGCGCTGGGCCATCGACCAACTCAAGCTCAAGCCCGTCGCCAAGTCCTGACGGGCCCAAAGCAGGTTTCGAAAGGACAAGTCCTTTCGCGGGTCCAGGGCAGAGCCCTGGAAAGAGATCGGGGCGCCGCCCCGATGCCCCGCCAAAGGGATGATCCCTTTGGAAACCCGTTAATCCGCCGAGGCCGAGCGGCGCGGCGTGGCGTTGCGCCGGCTGGCGAAGATTCCGGGGGCGGTACCGGGCACCACGACGAGACGCCGGACTTGGCCGCTCAGATAGGCCTGAAGGAAGCGGGTGTAGTTCCGGAACACGACGCAGCCGTTCGAGGCACCGCTCGGGCCCAGCATGTAGGTGTGGGCGAGGATGCCGTCGCGCCCGTGGATGGCGGCCGAGCCGCCGACCGGGTTGAGGCGGATCGCCCGCACCCCGTGGAACAGCGCCTCGCGCTCCCGCAGGTCGTAGACTCCGGGCGGGGTGGCGCCGCGCATCCGGACATGGACGTGGTCCGGGTTGTCCTGGGCGACGCCGAGGCCGGAATGCGCCTCCAGCACCTCGCCGCTCGGCAGCGTGACGGTGGCGGCGCTGATGTCGTAGACGGCGACCCCCGGCTCGGAGACCGGGCCCGGCACGACGCGGCGCCGCGCGGCCGAATCGACCGCCCCGCTGTCGAGCCCGGCATAGGCCATCGCCCTGTCCGAGGACGGCGCGGCAGAGCCCGGCAGATCGAACATCTTCTCGAGGAAGTTGCGGTTGTCGGTGACCGCGGCGCTGAACACGCTGCGGGTCGGCTCGGCGGAGGCGCGCGCCGTGGATGCGGTGGCGATCCGGGGCGTCGCCGCCCGGGCGGTCTGCATGCGCGGCTCGTAGCGGAATTCGTTGGGCCGCCGCACCGGCAGCGGCACCGTAAGGGCGAGGCGGGCCGTCGGCACAGCCGGGCGCGGCGTGACGGTGGGCGCGGTGTCGGCGGCCTGATCCGCGGGGAGGGCGGCCAGGGTCGTGACCGGCTCCGATGGGGCAGGCTCCGCCACGGGCGGCGCCCGGAAGGCGGACACCTGCGGGGTCCGGGGGACGAAGCCGCGGGGCGCGGTGTCGAGAACGGGGGTGGGGTCGAGCATCCAGGCCAACGCGCCGGGCGCGGCCTGCACGGTCTCCGGTCCTTCGGCCTCGCCCGAGACCTGCGCGGTTTCCACGGGGGCGGGCGCGGCACGATTCTGCGGTTGCAGCATCCCGGCGACCGCGAGACCGCCGAGGGCGGTCAGCGCGAGTGCCGCGACAGGCGGGCGGCGCCGACGGCGGATGACGGGCCGGGCGGAGCGACTCTGGACGAGCTCGGCGATGTCCATTGCGGGCGGTACTCGACAACGCGGATCCCACACGGCCTCCCGCCGTCATCCCCGGCCTATCTGTGCCAGAATGACAAAACGAGATGGCTTCGCCGATTAGGGAAGGATCAACCTTAAGCCTTCGTCATTCAACGGGATCTTGGTTAATCTTGCCTAAAGCTCGGTCACGTCCTTTGAAAAACGTTCGATGCTGTTTCTCGACGGCTGCGCCGCGCCACGAGGCGCGGCCTTTCCCCCACCCCGGACGGGCGCGGTGTGCAGTCATGGCGAGCGTCGCCGAGCCTTGTGCTCTGCGAGCCACAGGCTGTGTAATGTTGTTACATTTCATTCGTTGGCATGTTGACCCTGCGCCGCATCGCAGCGAAGTTGCTGCGGCCAAGGTTCCCCGGATGCATGTCCGAGGGCTAAGAGGGAATTCGGTAAGCCCGTCCGGGCGAGGCCGAAGCTGCCCCCGCAACTGTAAGCGGCGAGCCTCCGTCGTCGAAGGTCACTGGTGCCCTGCACCGGGAAGGCCGGAACGGGGGCGCTGACCCGTGAGCCAGGAGACCTGCCTTGGCGCGACGATGTCCCCCGGGCGGGGTGCTCCGGCGGCGTGCCTGATCGGCGAGAGCGTTCCCCTGCGCTCCCGGCGGGGCACCCGCTCGGGCCCCGCGTCCGAACAGCCAGAGCGCGCCTTGTGACAGTTCGGACGAGCCTGAACGCCATCGACGTCTCGATCCGGCGCCCGCCTTGGATGCTCGCCGCGCTGCTCTGCGCCGGCCTGCACGGCCCGGAGGCGCGGGCGCAGGAATCGGTCACCCTCGAGGAACTGGCGGTCGAGGGCGACGGCCGCGGCGTCGGCAATGGCGCATCGGACGGCCGGACCAGCGCCGTCGGCACGATCGGCCTGATCGGGCCGACGCCGGGCTACCGCGCCGACCGCGCGGTGAGCAGCACCAAGACCGACACGCCCCAGCGCGACGTGCCCCAGATCGTCACCGTGGCGCCGCGCGAGGTCATCACGGATCTCGCCGCCACCCGCGTCGATCGCGTCTTCAACTACACGCCGGGCGTGGCGCAGCAGAACAATTTCGGCGGCCTGTCGGTGTTCAGCTATGCCATCCGCGGCGTGACCACGTCCGAGATCTACAAGAACGGCTTTCCCTTGAACCGCGGCACGCCGCCCCCGCCCGACGCCCAGAACGTCGAGCGCGTCGAGGTGCTCAAAGGCCCCGGCGGCGGGCTGTTCGGGCGCAGCGATCCGGGCGGGCTCGTCAACATCATCACCAAGCAGCCGACCGCCGAGCGCTTCGTCGAGATGGGCGGGCTGTGGGACTCGTTCGGGCAGTTCCGCGGTACGGTCGATACCGGTGGCGCGCTCAACGAGGAGGGCACGCTCGCCTACCGCTTCAATCTCGCCGCCGGCCGCCAGGGCAGTTTTCGCGATTTCGTGGACAGCGACCGGCTGCTCGTGGCGCCCGTTCTGAGCTGGCAGATCACGCCGGACACGTGCATCACCGTCGAGACGGAGTTCCTGCGCAACCGCATCGTCTTCGACCGCGGCGTCATCGCCATCAACGGGCGGCTCGGGCTCTTGCCGATCTCGCGCTTCCTCGGCGAACCGGGCCAGAGCACCTATCAGACCAACAACACGATGCAGGTCCGCATCGATCACCGCTTCAACGCCGATTGGCAGATGCGGCTGGCCACCCACTTCAACACCGGCACGCTGGAGGGCGAATCCGCCGAGATCCGCGCCATCGCCGCCGACAACCGCACCGTCTCGCGCGATCGCAACGTGCGCGATTACCGCTGGGACACGGCGATCGGCCAAGCGGAGGTGGTCGGGCGCTTCGACACCGCCGGCATCGGTCACACGATGCTGCTGGGCTTCGAGCGCGAGAGCACCGATAGCCGTGTGCTCTATCTGCGTTCGAACTTCCGCACGAGCCCCTACGCGATCGACATCTACGATCCGCGCTACGGCCAGCCGCTGCCGCCGATCACCATCCCGCGCAACAACCTCGAGCGGATCACCAACACCGCCCTCTACGCGCAGGACCAGATCAGCCTCACCCCCGAATGGAAGGCGCTGCTCGGCGTGCGCTTCGACTTCTTCGAACAGTCGTTCCGCGAGCGTATCCCGCGGTCCCAGGTCGATCAGACCTACTTTGCCGCGACGCCCCGCGCCGGCCTCGTCTACCAACCGCTGCCCGAACTCTCCCTCTACGCCAATGTCGGCACGAGTTTCCGCCCCAATATCGGTCCCGATGCCGCCGCCGTCGCCGCCTCCGGGCCGTTCGCGCCGGAGACCGGCATCGGCTACGAGGTCGGAGCCAAGCTCGACCTCTACGGCGGCGCGCTGGCGCTGACCGGCACCGCCTTCCGGATCGACCGGCAGAACGTGCTGACGCCGGAGGCCAACGGCAGCGGCTTCTCCGTGGCGGTCGGCGGGGTGCGCAGCCAGGGCTTCGAGCTGACCGCCGCCGGCCAGATCACGCCGGAGATCAAGTTGCTGGCGGGCTACGTCTACGCAGAGGCCGTGGTCACCGAAGATCCGACCTTGCCGGCCGGCACGCCGCTCATCAACGTGCCGCGCCATTCCGGCAGCCTGCTCGCCGTCCACGAGGTGCAGGCCGGCCCGTGGAAGGGGCTCGGGCTCGGCGGCGGCGTGCGCGGCGTCGGCGAGCGGGCGGCGGATGCGGTCAACAGCTTCTCCCTGCCAGCCTACATCGCGGTCGATGCGCTCGCCTATTACCGCTACGAGAACTTCCGCTTCGGGCTGAACATCGAGAACGTGTTCGACACCGAGTATTACGAGAGCTCCCTCAACCGCTTCCGGGTCTATCCCGGTGCGCCCCGCCGCTTCACCGGAACGATGACGGTGCGGTTCTGATGAGGGCTCGCCAGGCGGCGGCCCCCGGCCCGGCTCCCATCGGGGCGGGGGGCGCGCCACGCACCCGCATCGGCGCCATCGATGCCCTGCGCGGGCTCGTGATGCTGCTGATGCTGGTCGATCACGTGCGGGAGTTCTTCTACCTGCACGCCCAGGTGAGCGACCCGGTGAACCTCGCGGCAACCCCACCCGGCCTGTTCCTGACGCGGGCCGCCTCGCATGTCTGCGCCCCGGTCTTCCTGCTGCTGACGGGGCTCTCGGCGAGCCTCTACGGGCAGAAGCACGCCAGCCGCGCCGCGGCCTCCGCCTTCCTCATCAAGCGCGGACTCTTCCTGGTCGCCCTCGAAGCGACCCTGGTCAACCTGGCCTGGACCCGTGCCCTCCTACCGCCGATCCTCTACCTGCAGGTGATCTGGGCGATCGGGCTCAGCATGATGGCGCTCGCCGCACTGCTCTGGCTGCCGCGTCCGGCGCTGATCGGCGTAGGCCTGGCGATCATGCTGGGGCACAACGCGCTCGACGGCCTCGTGCTCGCGCCCGATCAGCCGGGCTACGCCCTGTGGGCGGTGCTGCATCAGCGCGGCTTGATCCCGCTGCCCTGGGGCGCGGCGCGCACCTCCTATCCGGTGCTGCCCTGGATCGGCGTGATCGCCGCGGGCTACGCGCTGGGGCCGCTCTACGGCGCGGGCGTCGATCCGGGCACGCGCCGCCGACGCCTCGTCGCCCTCGGGTTCGCGAGCCTCGCCGCCTTCCTGATCCTGCGCGGCTTCAACGGCTACGGTGATCCGCATCCATGGCAGGCGGGTCAGGATTGGGGCGCGACCGCGCTGTCCTTCGTCAACCTCACCAAGTATCCGCCCTCGGCCGACTTCCTGCTCGCGACCCTCGGTCCCGGCCTGCTGCTGCTCGCGCTGTTCGAGCGCCTGCCGGAACGGCGTCTACGCTGGCTCACCGTCTTTGGCGGGGCGCCGCTGTTCTTCTACCTGCTGCACTTGTGGGTCCTGCGCCTGACCTACGACGGCCTCGCCGCCTTCGGCCTTGCGGGTCCCTCCGGCCGGGTCGAAGCCGACGCCCCGTTTCAGATCTGGCTGATCGCGGCGGTGTTCGCGCTGGCCCTCTACCCGGCCTGCCTCTGGATGGTCCGGCTGAAGCGGCGAAGCCGGTGGCGGGGTCTGAGCTACCTCTGACCCCGCCCGAGCCGCCTACTGATACCCTTTCGGGAACGGGTTCGGCTCGATCAACTCCGGGCTCTCGTAGACCACGTCGAACTGCCCGTCCGGCCGGGCGCGGGCGACGCGGGTCTTGGCCCAGAGGTGATGGTTCTCGTGGATCTTCACGACGCCTTCCGGTGCGTCCTTCAGCTCGAGGCCCGGTGAAGCGGCGATCACCTTGTCGACCTCGAAGGAACCGGCCTTCTCCACCGCCGCCTTCCACAGGAACGGGCTGAGATAGGCCGCCTGGGTCACGTCGCCGATGACGGTCTTGTCGCCCCAGCGCTTCTTGAAGGCGGCGACGAAAGCCTCGTTGGCCGGGTTCTTCAGCGACTGGAAGTACTTCATGCAGGAATAGGCGTCGGCGATGTTCTCGCCGCCGATGCCATCGACGTCGTCCTCGGTGACGGAGACCGTGACCAGCGTCTGCTTCTTGAGGTCGATGCCGGCGGCCTTGATCTGCTTGTAGAACGCCACGTTCGAGCCGCCGACGACGGTGGCGAAGATGACGTCCGGCTTCTTGAGCTTGATCTTGTTGATGACCGAGTTGAACTGCGTGTGCCCGAGCGGGAAGTATTCCTCGCCGACGATCGTGCCCTTGGTCACGTTGGTGATGTGCTTGGTAGCGATCTTGTTGGTGGTGCGCGGCCAGATATAGTCCGAGCCGACCATGAAGAAGGATTTGGCGCCCTTCTCCTTCGTCACCCAATCGAGGGCGGCGAGCGTCTGCTGGGTCGCCTCCTGGCCGGTGTAGATCACGTTCTTGGATTGCTCCAGGCCCTCGTAATAGGTCGGGTAGTACAGGAGGCCGTTATATTGCTCGAAGACCGGCAGCACCGCCTTGCGCGAGGCCGAGGTCACGCAGCCGAACACCGCCGCGCAATGGTCGTTGACGACGAGCTTGCGCGCCTTCTCGGCAAAGGTCGGCCAGTCGGAGGCGCCGTCCTCTTGGATCACCTTCACCGTGCGGCCGAGGATGCCGCCGCCCGCATTGATCTGTTCGATGGCGAGCCTCTCCCCTTGCGTCGCCCCGGTCTCGGACATCGCCATGGTGCCGCTGATCGAGTGCAGGATGCCGATGGTCACCTCCGTGTCGGTGACGGCGAGAGCGCCCGCGCCGGTCTGCGCAAGGGCACGTCCGGGCAGGGCACCCAGCAGCGGAGAGGCGGCAAGGCCGAGGAGAAGCCGGCGGCGGAGATGGAAGTGGGCGTCGTTTCGGTCACGCGAGCGCATGTCTCTTCGAAATCCTTCGAACATCATCCGGCCGATCGGTCCGAATGACGGCTGTGTGGCCGTCAAACGAGGCCGATGCCCCCTTGCGTATTTCGTCTCAGGAAAACGATACGTATCAAGGGGAATTGCTGGGCGGCCTGCTCATATTTCTCGCGATCTGCCGCCCGACTGGTCGTTTCGGGGCAATCTCTACTTCCGGCGACGGCCGGGTGCGCACCCGCTCAAGGCCTCGAACACGATCCGGAACACCGCATCCATGCCGGCGGACAGCGCACCGCCGTCCGGGGCGAGCAGGCGCAGGCCGAGCCCCGCGCCGCTGGGCAGCGGACTCACGCCGGTCAGGCAGCCGACGGCATCGGCCGCCTGCCTCAGGCGGAGGCCGGCCAGTCGCGCGTCGTCGGGCGCGCCGAGCACGACCATCGTGCCAAAGGCGCGGTGAGGCCCCATCGGTGAATCCGGCGCCGCGAACGCCGTCCCGTCGATGCGGCTGCGCTCCTGCACCAGGGGGCGTCCGTCCGGGGTGCGGATCGTCAGGCCGAGGTCGAGCCGGTCGAACGGACGGCTTTCACCCGCGGGGTCGTGACAGGCGACGCTCTCCGTGACGATGGCGCGGGCACCGGGCTCGGCGGTGATCTCGGTGGAGACGGCGAGATGCGCGCCCGGAAACAGGATGAGCGGATCGGGATTGAGCGCGAGGAAGGCATCCGCGGCGATGGTGAGCCGCGTCTCCTGGCGCGAGGGTTCGGGGCCGCCGCGATGCACGACCGTGCCGGCCTGGGTCGTGACATGCGCCCGTGCGCCGGCCCGCGCCGTGATCGCGAGGGTGAGGTGGTCGGCGGCGTAGAGGCCGCCCGAGGCCGATTGCAGGTAGAGCGTGGCGAGGTCGGGGCTCTCCGGATGCATCCGGAAGGCGCGGGTGATGTGGAACGGGTACGGCACGACCTGCCGCGACAGCACGGTGCTGCCCCCGCCGCGGGCGAAGACGAGGGACGCCTGCACCCGGCGCCCGACCGGAGCGGAGGGCGCCTGGGCCGGGGTGGGCGTCTCCGGACGGCCGTCCAGCGACAGGGCCATCAGGGCGCGAACAGCACGGCGCGGCAGATCGCGTCGGCGACCACCTCGACGCCTTCGCCGGAGCGGGCATTGGTGGCGGCCACCGGCTTTTCGCCCCGGACGCGTGCGGCCTCGGCCAGCATGCCGGGCAGATCGACGCCGACATGAGGCGCGAGATCGGTCTTGTTGATGACGAGGAGGTCGCAGCGCAGCACGCCGGGGCCGCGCTTTCGCGGGATGTCGTCGCCGCCCGCCACGTCGATCACGAAGATCCACCAATCGACCAGATCGAGGGAGAAGGTCGAGGCGAGGTTGTCGCCCCCCGATTCGAAAATCAGGAGCTGGAGCCCCGGAAACTTCGCCTCCAGATCGTCGCCGGCCGCGATGTTGAGGGTCGGGTCCTCTCGGATGACGGTGTGCGGGCAGGCCCCCGCCTCCACCGCTTCCACCCGCGCCGGGTCGATGAGGCCCAAGCGGCGCAGGCGCTCGGCGTCCTCCTTGGTGACGAGGTCGTTGGTGACGACCGCGAGATCGACCCCGCGGGCCTGGAGCGCCGGGATCAGCCGTTCGATCAGCGCGGTCTTGCCGGAGCCCACCGGGCCGCCGATGCCGATGCGGGCGGCCGCGACGCTCTCAGGGAGGGCAGGGGAGGGGAGAGCGGACGCACTCATCGCAGCATGTACCGTTGAGCGAGCGGCAGGACGGTCGCGGGCTCGCAGGTGGCGAGCTGCCCGTCCACGAAGACCTCGAAGGTCTGCGGATCGACCCGGATGTCCGGGCAGGCGTCGTTCCAGAGCATGTCGGCTTTGGTGAGCCGGCGGGTGCCGCGGGCCGGCAGCAGGCTCTTTCGCAGACCCAGATTCTCGCGAAGCCCGCCCTCAATCGCCAGCGGATGGACGAAGCAGGCCGACAGCCCCTGCTTGGCGAGCCCGAAGGCCCCCCATTGCGGGCGCATCAGCATCGGCTCGCAGGTCATCAGCGAGGCCGCGGAATCGCCCATGGCGCCCCAGGCGATGAAGCCGCCCTTGATCACGAGCTCGGGCTTGATGCCGAAGAAGGCCGGGCGCCAGATCACGATGTCGGCCATCTTGCCGGGCTCCAGCGAGCCGATGTGCTCTTGGATGCCGAAGGTGCGCGCGGCGTTGATAGTGTATTTGGCGATGTAGCGCTTGATCCGGGCGTTGTCGCCCAAGCCCGGCCGCTCCTCGGGCAGCGCGCCGCGCTGGTCCTTCATCTTGGAGGCGAGCTGCCATGTCCGGCAGATCACCTCGTGGATGCGGCCCATACCCTGGCTGTCGGAGCCGAGCATCGAGATCGCGCCGATATCGTGCAGCACGTCCTCGGCCGCGATGGTCTGCGCGCGGATGCGGCTCTCTGCGAAGGCCACGTCCTCAGGCAAAGCCGGGTTGAGGTGGTGGCACACCATCGTCATGTCGAGGTGCTCGTCGAACGTGTTGACCGTGTAGGGGTTGGTCGGGTTCGTCGAGGAAGGCAGGCAGTGGGGCAGCCCCGCCACGCGGATGATGTCCGGCGCGTGCCCGCCGCCGGCGCCTTCCGTGTGGTACATGTGGATCGTGCGCCCGCCGATCGCCGCCAGCGTGTCCTCCACGAAGCCGGATTCGTTCAGCGTGTCGGTGTGGAGTTGGACCTGGAAGTCGTATTCGTCGGCAAAGCCGAGGCAGGCATCGATCGCCGCCGGCATCGCCCCCCAATCCTCGTGGATCTTGAGGCCAAGGACGCCGGTCTCAAGCTGTTCCTTCAAGGCCGCCGGCTTGTGGGTGTTGCCCCTTCCCAAAAAGCCGAAATTGACGGGCCAGGCTTCCGCCGCCTGGAGCATTTTTCCCGTGTTGAACGGCCCGCCGGAATCGATGCCGACGGTGATCGGCCCGAGCGAGCCGCCGAGCAGCGTCGTGATCCCTGAGGCGATGGCGTGGTCGGGCAGGCCGGCGGAATCGAAGTGCACGTGCACGTCGATGGCGCCCGGCGTCGCGATCAGCCCCTCGCAGTCGCGCACGGTGGTGCCGGCCGAGACGATCAGGCGTGGATCGACGCCGTCCATGATCGCCGGGTTGCCGGCCTTGCCGAGGCCGACGATGCGCCCGTCCTTGATGCCGAGATCGCCCTTCACGATGCCGAGCACGGGATCGATCACGAGCACGTTGCAGAGCAGGAAGTCGAGCGCGCCTTCAGCCGCCGTGACACCCGGCGCCATGCCGATGCCGTCGCGCAGCGTCTTGCCGCCGCCGTGCAGGCACTCGTCGCCGTAGACCGCGTGATCGTGCTCGACCACCGCGATGAGCGAGGTGTCGGCGAGCCGCACGCCGTCGCCGGTGGTGGGGCCGTAGAGGGCGGCGTAGTCGCGCCGGGGAATCGTGACCATTTTTCCGCGTCTCCCTCAGGCGCCCTTGAAGCCGCGGGCCTTGGCGCGCGCCAGCGCGTCGGCGCGGGCCGCGTCGGTGTCGAGCTTGCCTTGCGTCAGGTTGTTGAGGCCGGTGAGTTCGCGCTCGCCGCCGAACCCCACCAGCGTCACGCTCTTGCGCTGGCCCGGCTCGAACCGGACCGCCGTGCCCGCCGGGATGTCGAGGCGAAAGCCCAGCGCCTTGGCCCGGTCGAAGTCGAGCGCCCGGTTGACCTCGAAGAAGTGGTAGTGCGAGCCGATCTGCACCGGCCGGTCGCCGGTGTTGACGACCTCGATCGTGACCCGCGGGCGCCCGGCGGCAAGCTCGATCTCGCCCTCTGCCGGCAGGATCGCGCCGGGTTCCAGCGTGTCGGCTTCCGCCCCTTCCGCGGGTCGGATCGGCTCGTGCACGGTGACGAGCTTGGTGCCGTCGGGGAAGACGCATTCGACCTGCAGGATCGGCATCATCGAGGCCACGCCCGGCATCACGTCGCCGGTGGTCAGGATGGTCGAGCCCCAGCCGATCAGGTCGGCGACGGTGCGCCCGTCGCGGGCGCCCTCCAGGATCTCGTCGGTGATGATCGCCACCGCTTCCGGGTAGTTCAGCTTGAGCCCCCGCGCCCGCCGCTTGCGGGCGAGTTCGGCGGCGGTGAAGATCGTGAGCCGTTCCATCTCGGTCGGCGTCAGCAGCATCGGCGCGGCTCCTTCAATTCGCGAACAGGCGCAACTCGGCCTGGGCCTGGCGCATGGCGGCGATCTCGATCAGCGGGGTGAAGCCGGTGAGTTCGAAGGCGCCCGCCGGCTCGGGCACGGGCGGCTCCAGCAGTTCGGCGATCAGCGGCAGCGCGCCCCCCAACACCCGCTGCGCCTCGATCGCCCCAATGGCGCCGAGCCGCACTGCGGCCGAGGTCAGGCCGCTGGCGAAGAGGTATCCGGAAACGGACGCGGCATTGCGCTCGTCGAGGCCGAGCGCGGGCCACAATGCACCCTGCACGGTGGGAAGGTGTCCGAGCAGCCGGCCCGCGCGCACGGCCGCGCGCAGTTCGGTGGCGCCCGGCGTGCCGAGGCGGGCGTGCGAGGCCAGCAGCGAGGCGCCGTTGCGGCGGCTGCCGACCCGCATCGGCTCGGCAAGTGAGGCCGCCTCGACCGCCGCGTCGATGGCAGCGAGGCGTTCGATCGCCCCGCCGGCGCGGTGGGCCAGGATCAGGGCGACCCGGTCCGTCTCGGCCCAGCGGAATCGCAGGGCCGCCGTGACGGTGCGGGCGAGCGCCGCCTCGTCGAAGGCCGGGTTCTCGGCCACCAAGCCTTCGAGGCCGTTCGAGAAGGCGAAGCTGCCGCTCGGGAAGGCCGTGTCGGCCTGCTGGAGCGCGGTGAGGGCGGCAAGCAACGCCTCAGGCCTCCTCAACCGCCGCGTCGATGGAGTGGGCGACGCGCCCCTCCTCGACCAGGGCGCCGAGACGGACGAGGTAATCCTCGGCCGGCCCTTCCAGCGCGACGAGGAGCGTCGCGCCATCGAAGCGGACCCTCCAGTGAAGGTTGCCGGCATGGTAGCCGAGTTCGAGCGCATCGGCGGTGGAACGCGGCACGAGCCGCAGCCAGCTCTCGGCGCCGACGCGGGCGACGAGAGCGTGACCATCTTCGAGGACGAGCACGGCGCCGTCGAACAGGGCCTGATCCCGCGGCAGGGCGAGCGCGATCTCCTCGCCGGCCACCGTCGTCGCCCGCAGGCGGCGCCGGGCCACGTCGGCGCTCGGCACCCGCAGGATGTCCACCGCGCCGTGATGTTCGAGGTGATGCAGGCGCTCCGCGAGACCAGCCTCCGACCGGCTGCCCAGAACGCGTTGGATCACACGCATACGCCACGACTCCGATACACACGCCGCCCCCGCCCGGTGCGGGGGCGGAGCTGTCCCCGGGGTGCCGAAACCACGGGGCGGGTCCCGGCAACGCCCGAGATCCTAAGCGAAGATCGAGTCAGAATCGAGCGTATTGAGAATTAAGTTTTCTCAGAAAGAAAGCGGCGAGCGGTGTGGCGCGTGCTCAGCGCGATGCAACCAAAGGGTTCGCGTCACGGCCGCGACCCGGAACGACCACCACGCGGCGGATCTCGCCGCGCAGATAGGCCTGCAGGAACCGGTCGTAATCCTTGAACGAGATGCAGCCGTTCGAGGCGCCGTTGGGCCCGAGCAGGTAGGTGTGGGTGAGCAGGCCGACGCGGCCGTGGATCGCCTCGCTGCCGCCGATGGGCGTGAGGCGCAGGGCTCGTACGCCGTGGAACGGGGCCTCACGCTCGGTCAGATCGTAGGTGCCCGGCGGGGTGGCGCCGCGCATCTTGAGATGGACGTAGCGCGGATCGTCCATGCTCTCGCCGAGGCCGGAATGTGCTTCCAGCCGTTCGCCGCTCGGCAGAACCACGCTCTGGGCGCTGATGTCGTAGACCGCGATGCCGCCTTCGCCGACGGGCGGCGCGGCGGGCAGGGGTGTGGTCAGGACCCGGCGGGCGGCCGACTCGGCAGCGCCGTTTTCCAGGGCCGCATAGGCGAGGGCTGGGGCCGGCGTGGCAGGCTTTTCGACGCCGAGCAACTTCTCGAAGAAGGTGCGGGTGTCCTCGGCCTGGGCCGGCGCCACCGCAACCGTGGACCGGCGCGCGACCATCCGCTCGGCCCGGCGCAGGGCGTCCGCCGCCCCGAGGCGCGTCAGCTCGGCCGGGCGGCGCACCGGCAACGGCACGACCTGCGCGAGGGCCGTCGCCGGCGGCGCATCCGGAAGCCAGAACAGGGAAGCCGTTCCGAAGCGCGCCTCGGCGGGGGCGGGCAACGCCCGGGGCATCCACTCGGTCAAGGATTCGGCCAAAGCTTCGGCCGGCGGCTCCGCGGCGTCCGGCGCCTTCTCCGCGATTTCGGCCACCGTCTCTTCGGGGGCATCCGGTACCGGGTCGGCCGCAACGGGAACCGCCACCGTTTGAAGCGGTGGCAGATCGATCCGTCCAAACGGCGCGGAGGAGGCCAGGATCAGTGCCGCGCTCAGATAGGCGGTCGAGGGGAGAGCCCACGAGAGGAGAGGATGTGCCATGCGCCGCCCGAATTCCCGTCCGGGGGCGGCCTCCGCCCCGGTCCTGAACCGTCCCGCCGACGCACGCGCCCTGCGACGCGCATCCCCCGGCCGGTCAATGTCTCGTTAACCAAGTGCGTCGTCGCACTCGGCGATTCTGGGGCGAGATCATGGTCGGGCGGGGGTAAAACCGGAGCGGACTTTGGGCCGGATGATTGCGGGACAGGCGAAGGGATGATGCCGAGGGACGGTCCGGTAGCGCGGGACCGCTCCCGAGGTTGATGCGGCGCCGAACTGCGAACCCCGGCGCGGCCATCATTTCTGCGATTTGAGATAGCCGCGAATGTGTTCCAGAGACTCGCCGATCGCGCTCAAGGCGTGGCGACGCCGCCCCAGCAGATGTCGCAGTTCCAACTGGGCCGCTTCGCGGCTCGGGCCTTCCAAGGCCGGCAGGGGCGGAAGAATATGGGCGTAATAGGTCTTGCCCAGCAATCGATGCAGCAGACGTTCGCCGGGGAAGGGTAGATTGTTGTTCAGGGCGCGCGCCGCTTTGAGAAGGTTTCGGATATCGTACTGTACAGGGCTGATGTCGGGCACCAGCTTGTGCAGGCCGAGCAGCGTATAGACGGCTACGCGTGCGGTGCGGATCGAGCTGTCCATCGTGAAGATGATGTCGTTCGAGGTTTCGACGAACTGGCCCATCAGGCCCAGATTCGTGCAGCCCTTCGGCACGACATGCGGCCGGTCGCCCGCCGCACGGGGCATGAACATCGCCGTGATGTAGGGCATCAGCGCCAACCGCACCTTGGTGTTGGCCGCGACGGCTTCGCATTGGTCGGCAATGCCGAGATGATAGCAAAGTTCGCTCAAGATCTCCCGGCCGGTACAGGCGGGCATCGGCTTCCTGACGTGGTTCCCGTCCTTATCCATCAGGAGCGCATAGGCCCAGAGCACCAACACGTCCTTGGGCTGTTCCGGGAAGTGCGGCTGACGGTTGCAGGTCACGCTCAGCACCCAGTTCGAATCCGTGAAGGTGATGATGCCACCCGTCACCGTCTTGCCGGAATAGGGATCGTTGACCGCCAGCTCCTTCAGGCGCTCGACGAGGGGCGAGGGTTTGCAGGTCAGCGTCACCGATTCCCACATCGACTTGTCGATGTCGCCGTAGAACTTCACGGGATTGCCGAAGACCGGTGATTTCTCAGCCAGATTCTTCCACAGCGCCCAGTCGCTCTCCTGGCCCGGATCGTGTCGGCCGCGTTCGAGGATCGGCGCCTGGTCCATGTCGCCATAGGCCGTGCCCTCGGTCATCGAGCCCGTCAGAGCAAAGACCACGTCCCGGTTCTCAACGGGAATGACCTCTTCCTTGCCCTTCGTTTTGACGTGGATACCCGTGACGGTGCGGGCATCGCCATCGACGCTCATGGCGAGATCATACGCCCGCACGCCGAACCGCACGGTCACGCCGCGCGCCATGAGGTGGTTGACCAGCGGCCGGACGAAGCTGTCGTATTGGTTGTACTTCGGAAAGACGAGCGCCGACATATCCGCCAGCCCGTCGATCGCATCGAGGAAGCGGTGCATGTAGAGCTTCATCTCGAGCAGGCTCTGCCAGTTCTCGAAGGCGAACATCGATCGCCAGAAGAACCAGAATTTGGTCTCCAGGAATTCCGGGCTGAAATATTGCTCGATCGTGATGTCGTCGAGATCCTCCTTGCGCTTGAGCAGCAGGCGGATCAATTCCCATTGCTGGGATTTCGTGAGGCCGAAATTCGAGAAATCCCGGATCTGCCCCTGCTCATGCATGAGGCGGGCTTTGGAGTAATTGGGGTCATGATCATTGACGAGCCGGTACTCGTCGAGGACGCTGTAGCCTTCCGGGAGTTCGAGCGCCTGAACATCCTGGAACATGTCCCAGAGGTTGTCGTAGTTCCAGTTCATCTCGCGACCGCCGCGGATGATGTACCCGTCCTCCGGGTTGCCGGCGCCGTCGAGCGAGCCGCCTTCGATGGTCAACGCGTCGAGGATCGTGATGTCCTGGCCGTTCATGCCGCCGTCGCGGATCATGTAGAATGCGGCGGCCAGCCCGGCGATGCCGCCGCCGATGATCCAGGCCTTGCGCCCCTCCACCCGCGGCCCCGGCACCGGGCGGTTGCGCATGTAGGCGCCCATCATGTCGGGGGGCGGGAGCGTATTGGCAGGGCGATTGTGCCAATAGGCAGCCGATGCATCGGGTTCGACGACGAAATCGTGACCTTCCTTGCCTGGAATGGCTCCGGCCATTGCGCGTCTCCCGAGAGGACGGCCGGCGTCAGAGGGCCGGCGTGACGGATAAGAGGGCCTCACGAAACGCGCGATCACCGATCGTCGCCCCTCCGGGCACGGCGGCGCAGCGGGCGTTTCGTGAGAGACCGTCAGGCGGGTGATCGGCTCGTGATCGCCGGCGTAGGGCCTGCTGCAAAAGCGGTTTTGAGCCTCGAAAGTCGGCCTGTTTGGCCATGAGTCCGGTGCGTTGGCATTGATGTGTCGCAATCGGGCCGTCCATCCCCTGTGTTAGCGCTGAATTGGCCCTGAGCGATGGTTTCCTGAGGGGATTGCGCAGCAAGGATCCCGGCGAAGGCTGTGCCGAGAGAGGAGCTGCAAAGCTTTCTCTCATGCGACAAGTCTGGATCTCCTCCTTCGCTGCCGCGGCGTCGATGCGCTGCAGGATTGTTCAGGCGACGGGACGGTCCGGGTCGGCTGCCCTCGGGAATCCCCGCCGGACGTATTCATTGAGGAGGATTGGATGGCAGAACTCGTGGTGATCGGCTTCGAGGATCCGCAGGAGGCGGACCGCGCCCTGAACGAATTGGCCCGCTTGCAGACGGAGTATCTGATCGATCTCGAAGATGCGGTCGTCGCCGTCCGGAGCCCCGACGGCAAGCTGCGGCTCAAGCAAAGCGTCGATCTGGTCGGCGCCGGAGCAGCCTCCGGCGGTATCTGGGGCGCGATGTGGGGCTCGCTGGTCGGCCTCCTCTTCCTCAACCCGTTGCTCGGCCTCGCGACGGGGGCTGCTCTCGGATTGGGCGCAGGCGCCCTCTCGGGCAAGCTTGCGGATTACGGCATCAACGATGACTTCATCCGCTCCGTCGCCGAGGCGGTGCAGCCGAACACCTCGGCGCTGTTCATCCTCGTGCGCAAGGCACAGCCGGAAAAGGTGCTCGCGGAGATGTCACGGTTCCGAGGGCGCGTCATCCGCTCCTCGCTCTCGCCGGAGCAGGAGAGCCGCCTGCAGGCCGCCCTGTCGGAGCCTGACGTGTCGATGCCCGGAAGCGGCGCGTCGGCAGAATCGTCCGCGGGCAGCACGGGCGCCCCGGCCCCGGGTGGCGGCGCGCCACCTCCCGGAGGCTCCGGCACCGCCGACCGCTCCTCTTGAGCGCGGCGCTCGCGCAACCGGCCGTGGCCGCCGGCAACCGCGCCGCTGATCCTGCAGGCCGATGGCGGCTGCCGGCCCTTCGCGGGCGGGCATTCGGCGGGCCCTGTCTCGAAGGCGCGTAGGCCGTCGCATCCGGCCGTCGGCAGCGGCCCGGCCGGGATGGGCGTGAAGGCGGTTTCTCATGCGGCCGTCAGGTGAGGCGCCGCCTTCCGGTGGAAACGGGGCCCGGCCTCACTTTCGCCTCCGCCGGACCTCCATGGTGGAACACTGTGTCGAGCCCAAGCCTGTCCGAACGATGAACCCCGCCCCGATGAGCGAGCAAGAGGCTGCGCGCCTTCGCGCCTTGGAGCGCTATCGGTTGCTCGACACCCCGCGCGAGCAGGATTTCGACGAGATCGCGGAGGCCGCCGCCGAGCTGTGCGAGGCGCCGATCGCAGTGGTCAATCTCGTGGGCGACGGGCGGCAGTTCTTCAAGGCGGAGGTCGGCCTCGGTGTGCGCGAGACGCCGCTCGAAACCTCCTTCTGCCGGCAGGCCATCCTGCACGACGACTTCCTCTACGTGCCCGACACCGCGCGCGACCCGCGCTTCGAAGGCAACCCGCTCGTTGGCGGCGATCCCGGCCTGCGCTTCTACGCCGGTGCCCTGCTGAGGACCGGCGAAGGGCAGCCGATCGGGACCGTCTGCGTCCTCGATACCCGCCCGCGCGAACTCACGGAGCGGCAGCGCCGCGGCCTGATGCGGCTCGCCCGCCAAGCGATGGCGCAGATGGAACTGCGCCGCTCGCTGCGTGAGCAGGCCGAGCAGCGCCTGCTGCACGAGCGCATCCTCGACAGTGCCACCGACTACGCGATCGTGGCCATGGACCCCCAGGGCCGCGTCACGCGCTGGAACACCGGCGCCGAGCGCATCCTCGGCTGGACCGAGGCCGAGATGCTGGGCCGGACGGTCGAGGCCCTCTTCACGCCGGAGGATCGGGCGGACGGCCGGCCCGAGGTCGAGAAGCGCCTGGCCGCGCAGGCCGGCAGCGCTCCGGACGAGCGCTGGCACATGCGCAAGGACGGGACCCGCTTCTGGGCCTCGGGCGAGATGATGCCGCTGACGGCCGAAGACGGCGGGGTCATCGGCTTCCTCAAGATCCTACGCGACCGCAGCGGGCACCGCGCTTCGGAGGCCGCGCTACGGGCGAGCGAGCTGCGCTACCGTTCCCTCGTCGAAGTCAGTCCGCAGGTGGTGTGGTTCGGCGACGAGGCCGGCAACATCACCTACTGCAATGCCTATTGGTACGACTACACGGGCCTGCCCGCCGGGGAGACCGGCGAGGCGAGCTGGATGGGCGTGATCCACCCCGATCACCGCGAGCGCGTCCGCGACGCGTGGCTCGCGGCGGCGCGAAGCCAGGGAGCCTACGAGGTCGAGTTCCCCCTTCGTCGCGCGGACGGTCAGTTCCGCTGGTTCCTGTCGCGGGCCCAGCCCGTCCGCGACGAGGCGGGCGATCTCCGGAGCTGGATCGGCACCACCCTCGACATCCACGAGCGCAAGGTGGCCGAGGAACGCTTCTCGGCACTCACCGAACTGGCGCCGGCCATCATCTGGTTCGGCAATCCGGACGGCAGCCTCAGCTACCTCAACGACCGCTGGTACGCCTATACCGGCCAGACCCCGGAACAGGCGCTGCCGTTCGGCTGGGGCGAGTCGATCCACCCGGACGACCTGGGCGGCCTGCTCGAAGCCTGGGAGACGGCCCGCACCCGCGAGACCGTCTACGACACCGAGGCGCGGCTGCGCCGCCGCGACGGAGCCTACCGCTGGTTCCTGATCCGTGCCGAGCCGCGCCGGGACGCGAGCGGCGCGGTGGTCGGCTGGCTCGGCAGCAACAGCGACATCCACGACCGTCGGCAGGCGGACGAGGATCTACACCGGGCGCGCGAGCAGTTGCATCTCGCCGTCGAGGCGACCGGAACCGGCATCTTCGACTACGACCTCGTCACGGGCACGCTGGAATGGGATTCACGCACCCGCACGCTGTTCGGCCTGGGACCTGAGGCGCCGGTCGGCTACGACGTGTTCCTGGCCGGCCTGCATCCGGATGACCGAGCCTGGGTCGATCGGGCGGTCGAGGCCGCGCTCGATCCGGCCGGCAGCGGCAGCTACGACATCGCCTACCGGACCATCGGGCTGGAGGACGGCGTCGAGCGCTGGGTCGCCGCCAAGGGACAGGCCTTCGTCGCCGGCGGCCGCACCGTGCGCTTCATCGGCACTGCGCGCGACGTCACGCAGAGCCGACGGGCCGAGCAGGCCCTGCGTGAGACCGAGGAGCGTTACCGCCTCGCGGCGCGCGCCACCAACGACGCGATCTGGGACTGGAACCTCGCGACCAACCAAGTCCTCTGGAACGAGGCCCTCACGGCCGCTCACGGCTATCCGCCGGAGGCGGTCGATCCGACCGGCGATTGGTGGATCGCCCATATCCATCCCGATGACCGGGCGCGGATCGACGCCTCCATCCACGCGATCATCGACGGGACCGGCACTGCCTGGAGCGACGAGTACCGTTTCCTGCGCGCGAACGGCACCTATGCCGACATCCTCGACCGGGGCTACGTCATCCGTGACGGGCACGGGACGGCGGTGCGGATGATCGGGGCGATGTTCGACATCAGCGAGCGCAAGCGGGCCGAGGAGCACCAGCGCCTGCTCACGGGCGAGTTGCAGCACCGGGTCAAGAACACGCTCACCCTTGTCCAGGCCATCGCCAGCCAGACCCTCCGCAACGCCCCGGATCTCGATGCAGCCCGCGAGGCCTTCGCCGCGCGCCTGATCTCGCTCGGCCGCGCCCACGACATCCTGACCCGGTCGAGCTGGACCGAGGCGCCCATCGCCGAGATCGTGGAGGGCGCTCTGGCGGTCCATCGCGGCGCCGCCACGGCGCGCATCCGCGCGAGCGGGCCGGGCGTGCTTCTCGGGGCCAGGGCGGCGCTCTCGCTTGCCCTGGCCCTGCACGAGCTGGCTACCAACGCGACCAAGTACGGCGCCCTCTCCAACGAGGCGGGATGCGTCGACCTGCGCTGGCACGTGGTGCACGAGGGCGAGGCGCCCCGCTTCTGCCTGACATGGTCCGAGCAGGGCGGGCCGCCCATCCTGAGCCAGCCCTCGCGCCGCGGCTTCGGCTCGCGCCTGATCGAGCGCAGCTTCGCCGCCGAGGTCGGCGGAGAGGTCAAGCTCACCTACGCGCCGACCGGTCTCGTTTGCCGCTTGGAAGCCCCCCTCGCATCGATGCAGGAGCCGCGCGACGAGGTCGCTGCCTGAGGGGCCATGCGGCGCGAGGTCCGGTCCCGGGAATCAAGTGAGCCGACCCGAGGCGCCGCCGGGCCGCACGGTCGAGGGCGGTGCATCCGCATGTGCCCGCTCCACGGCACGATGCCCGAAATCTGCGTGGGGCGTGCATGGGTGTAAAATGGCGTAGCTTGTGCATACTCGGGCGCTGCGATCCCGTATCGATCCGAGGCTTTGAGCCCCGGCTCGAACGACGTCGCCGCTCCTGACGCACCGGCGCGCATCGGCCGGTGCCGTTCGGGGTGAACACCTCTTGCAGGCGACGCCATCCATCCGGCCGCAGTGGAATCGTTGGAGATCCGGATCATCGCGCTGTGCGGTTCCATGACGTCGGCGACGACCGTCCCGGGCCCGACGCCGAATCCGCAGGCCACGGTTTCGCCACCGGCTGCGGCTGCGGCGATCTTCACCAGTCCGCCGCGGCCGGCCGGCATCGCCCGAAATTCCGTAACGGGAAGCATCTCCACGATGAGACACACCGCCCTCCTCGCCGCGTTCCTCGCCCTCACCGCACCGGCTTGCGCCCACGACCTCTGGCTCAATCCGGTCGGCGGCGGCGTGCAGGTCCTCTACGGCCATCCCCACGAGCCGGAACTGCCGAGTGCTGGCAAGCTGATGAGCCTGACCGCCTACGAGCCGTCCGGCGCGGTGGCCCTGAACGCCAAGGTGGAGTCCGGCGCGGCACCTGTGCTCAAGGCCGCCCACGACGGCGATGCGCTGGTCGCGGCGTCCTACGACAACGGCTACTGGGTGCGCCTGCCCGACGGCAGCTACCGCAACGCCAGCAAGCGGATGCTGCCGCAGGCCGATAAGAGCCTCTGGTCGGTGAAGTTCGCCAAGGCCGTGTCCGGCCCGACGGCTCCGTGGGACAGGATCGTCGGCCAACCGCTGGAGATCGTCCCGCTGGAGAAGCCGGCTGCGGCCTCGGGCCAGATCCGGGTGCTCGTGCTGTTCGAGGGCCGCCCGCTCGGAGGCGCCAGCGTGGTCGCCACCGACGGCGTGAACTTCAAGAGCGAGGCGGATCAGGCCCGCGCCACGACCGACACGGACGGCGTCGCCGTCGTCTCGCTGCGCAGTGCCGGCCCGCAGGTGCTCGGTGTCGCTCACCGCGTGACCCCTTCGCAGACGCCGACGCTGGCCGATGCGGACAGCTACGGCGCGACGCTCGCTTTCACGGTCACCGACCCGAAGACCAACTGAGCGCAGGGACGGCATCCGGTGGCGCCGACCGCGATGGCCGGCGCCACCGGTGTGTCGTCTGCTCCGGTGCTCTCTGGTGCAGCAGTGCCTTGAAGCTCGGCGAAGGCCCGTTCGATCGGGGTGAGGTCGGGTGCGGAGGCCGGCGAATGGCGCCGTCCTCCGCGAAAGGCCGTCCGCTACGGCGTCTCCTGTCGCGCCGCCGCGATCATGCGATCGCCGTCCTCCTGCAGCAGCAGGCGATCCGACACGAGTGCATCGACGGATTTCGTCACGGCCGCGACGTAGGCATCCGCGTCCTGATAGCGCTCCTCAAGGGACAAGCGGGGGTCGCCGGCCGTGTCCCGTTCGGCACGGGTGCGCGCGAACGGGATCTGGCTGCCCTCGCGATCGCACAGCGCACCGGCGGGGAACGGATCGGCATACAGGTTCCAACCGGTGAAGGTTGCACGCGGGGCCGCAACGGCCGGCAGGCGAATGCCGGCCACCTCGTTGCCGTCGGCATCGACGCGCGGGACCAGCGGGCGATATTGCGGCCCGCTTTCCGGGCGTGGATCCACATAGGTGCTGAAGCGCGCGATCGCATTCGGCGCTGTCGGAACGGGAACGCCGATCATGAACGGGAAGCCGATATCGGCCGCCTCGACCAGGGTTTGATCGGATAGGCGCGGCACACGGCTCTCGGGCGGTGCCTTACCATCCGTCACCCACTCCTCGAGCGCGACCAGCAGCGCCCGGACTGCCGGAGCCGGGTTCAGGCTGCTGCGCGGGTTCGTGCAGGGGCCCTTGGTTGAGCCAAGCCCGGCACGCCCATAGTGGAAGCCGCTCGAAACCAAGTAGGCGCGCGCGGTGTCCGGCAGCGGCACATCGGTGCGGCCAGCCGGATCGGTCGTGAGGAGGGAGGCACCCTTCTGCCAATACTCGGTGCCGGTATTGGCCTCGATCAACAGAGGGTCGAATCCATCATCCCGCAGCAGCTTGCCCGTCCGACCGGTGACGGGATCGTGCTGGGCGGCGGCCGAGAACGGGAAGGTGTTCTCCGGGTAGAGATGGTCTTCGTGCTGCGTGTTGGTTCGCGAGGGCTGACCGAAGCGGGCGTTGAGGAACACTCCGCCCACGCCCGCGATGTGAGACAGGACGCCGTCGAACACCCGCTTGCCGGTTTCGTCCCGGTTGAAGCCCTGTTGGATGAAGTCGCGCAGATAGCGCCCGCTCTGCGAGATGCCGAGCGCGAGGGTGTGCCGGATCGCGCCACCCGCCGGATTGGCCGCGCCGCGGAGATAGGCCACCACGTCCCGCGTGGCGGCGAAGCCGATCCCGAGAACCTTCGGCTCGGTGGCTTGGTATGTGAATTCGTAGAGCGAGCCGGGCAGCGGCTTGATGCCCTTCGGCAGAAGCTCGATCTGACGTGGCGTCGCGTAGTGCCAAGCGTCGGGCGGTACCGGTCGCGGCGGGTCGGCCTCTCGGCGCCGAACGGTGAGCCGCACGTCGGCCTTGTCCTGGCTGGCTGTCTTGAAGGAAAGGTAGAACGGAGCCTCGGGCGGGCCTCGGGTCGCGCTGACGAGTTCATCGCGCACGACCTCGACGATCGGCTTGCCGCTGCGCGTGGCCACCGGGACGTCGATCGCCATACCGCCCTGCTGGCGCAGTGCGTCCGCCTCCCAGCCCGACCAGACGATGGTGTAGCCCCGGCGCAGGACGAGCCCGGTCCCGGCATCGGTGGCGGTCTTGGGATCGTTGACCGCCTGCGCGGCCTGAGCCGGTGCATCGAGGACCCAGTTGAAGAGGAACTTGCGGCCCCGGTTCAGCACCTCGAACAAGAGCGTTCCGCTGCCTCGGGCCGGATCCTTGGGCCGCAGGATGAACAGGTCGGTCTTGTACTCGACCATGCCGCGGGCGTTGCGGGGCGCCAGGGCGATGTCGACGATGCCGGCATTCGCGGGATCGGCAGGGTCCAGCTCACCGCGGGCCGTGCCGACGACACGCTCGTAGCTGCCGGCTGATCCGAACGCCGCGCCATCCGCAAAAGGCTCGACGCTGGCAATCTCGATGCCGGTGATGCCCGCCTGAGCCGGCGCAGCGCCGAGGGCGCAGCCAAGTGCGCCGACCACAACCCAACCGTTGCGCATGTTTGCTCCCTGTCCGGCTCGTGCTGGCCGGTGTTCTCAGCAAGCATGCCAGGGGAAAGACGTCGAGAAGAATGCTGGGCTGCGCCCCGTTTTCTGTTTGAATTGGCTCGGCGCGGTGCTTTGTACGCTCATCAGTTCGAACCGCGCATTCGATGGCGGGGTGAGGGCTCGAGCGCACCGAGGCATTCCACCGGTGGCCGGTGCAGCAACCATGCCCCATGCTCGACCATGAGAGCCGTACCCGCCCACGTTGGGTCGGATCACGCCTCTAACCTTTTGTTGTACCGCGCATTCTTTCGACGAACCGGAAGCCACTTCGTCGGAATGCGCTCCGGGCAGCGCATTGGCGCCGATGCTGGCTGCCGTTATTTTGCAGAGATACGCTCAGCGGCCTGTTCCACACATCCGAAGGATCGGTATGATCGTGCCGAGACGCGACGCACAGGAACCAACAATGACATCGACAATGCCGGATGGTGCGAAGCCGGGCGATATCGTGACGGCTGACGGTCAGATCCTCTGCCGTGATCGAGAGCTTCACGAGTACGGCTATTTCACCGTCACCTACGAGCAGGCCCAGGTCGCACGCAAGCATGGCTGGGGCTGCCGGGCCGGCGTCGTCCTTGATGGGGAGCACTCCGACGAATGGAGTTGGGACTACGCCGAGGAAGAGCGTCGCAATGCGCTGGAAAACGGCGACGAGCCGCCCCGAGTGCGGATTTATCGAGAGCCACCCGCCTCCTGCCCCGTCGAGACAGCCCCCTCTTGCCGCCTCGAAGGCCGGTAGGCGAACGGGGGGATGCGCTGGCCGCACCGAACGGGCGAGCGCGGCATCCGGGGCGGACGCTACGCCCTCAGCCGCTCCGTGTTCGCTGCCACGTGTTCACGGTAGCGGGCAACTACGTCCTGATGTGAACCGCCGGTCAGCAGCGTCGTCGTCGCCTCGGTGGCCGCCGCGATCTTCTCGAACACCATCGAGTTCATCTCGGCCCACCCTTCCTGACCGCCCCAGGCAAGCCGTACCAGACGGAGTTCGATAACCCGCTGCGCCTCGAACGCGAGCAGAAGGGAAGCGATGAAGGGATTGGACAAGCAGAACTCCGGTCCGCATAAAAGCGAGGTGGCAACCGCGCTTCATCGGCGGATGATCCCAAGCTGCGCAGTTGGTCGCAGGGACGGGCGTTTCACGAGCGCATTGGCTCGGGCAAACCGAACAAGGCAAACGGCCGCAAAGCGGGTAGGCTGACGCTAAGCCAGCCCACCACTTTCCCTACTGGCGACTCTGGGGCGCCCGACGATCAGGCAACCTGAAGCTGTCCGGCCGACTCTTTGCCGCTCTTCCGGTCGATCTCAACCTCGTAGGTCACCTTCTGCCCTTCAGCGAGATCGCGCAGGCCGGCGCGCTCGACCGCCGAGATGTGCACGAACACGTCCTTGCCGCCGTTGTCGGGCTGGATGAAGCCATAGCCCTTCGTCTCGTTGAACCACTTTACCGTACCGGTTGCCATGTGTGCTTCTCCTGTGGCGAACAGAGGCTTTAACGCGCCGAGCGGCTTTTGTTCCAAACCGTTGGCTTCTTGAGGCGCATCGCCGTAGCCGAGCCTCAGCCTCCAGATTGCGGCCTCTTGCCCGCAGACTTGGCTTATCGCCGCGTGCGGATGCCTGATGGCGTCCCGCAGCCGATCCGCATGGGCAGGCTCTGGGTACACCAGAGACGTCACGGAGTCGAAGGCTGTCCATACCGGCAGCGAGCCCTCTCGAACGAACATGTCGATCGCCTCGACCGCCTCCCACCGCTCGAAGGCGTCAGGCCCGTGCACGGCCCGGCAGACAATGCGGGCGCGCAGGAAAGGGTCTTCAGCCGCGGGAGCCGTTTCCAGCGAGAACATCACCCCTGAACGGTCGGGCTGCAGCTCATCCGGGAGCGCCCCGACTTTGCGCCAGAGGCAGTGCCACGTGGCGCAGGCGGCTGGACGATCCTGGTAGATGCCGCAGGCCACACCTGTCTGATGCGCGCATAAGGTTCCGGCAAGCTTGGCAAGCGCCTTCACTTCAAGAACGCGGCAGCACTCCGCACAGGTGCCACAGGTTCGGCCGGGAACGAGAACGTGCAAGACTTCCGGATTTCCAATCTGATGCTGTGCTGCGGATTGCCCGCCTCTCCTCACGAGAGGCGTTCTCCTCGGCCTGCCGGGGCTGATCGATAGGCAGACTGAGCCGGGCAGTCCTCAGTCCCTGCGCTCGTGGCTGCCTTGTCGGATATCCCTTTCCCGAAAGGGGCGGTTAACCCTCTCGGTATGGGGGGCGAAACGGGTTCCCGCGCAACTCCGTATAGGTGCACCAGACAGGAGTGCCGGCATGTCCGATGATAAATGGCCGCCAGACTTGGACGTTCTCGTCGATCTGCCTCAGGCGGATTTCGTGGCCCGCTGGCGGTCTCTCGTCGGCGAACCTCCCGCCATCATGCTGGAGAGCCGATCAGAGATGATCCGTCTGCTGGTGGAGAGTACGAAAGCGGCTCCGTCACGCTTCGATGAGCACGCTCCGAACGCGCCTCAAAGTCATTCGGACCGGCGCTGAAAACGAACGGCCACGGGAGCCGGAACGAAGGTGCGCGTACATCCGGCGTCACCCCAATCCCGGCATCGTGGCCGCGACCGATCGAGCGACAGGATCGCGATCGGCATGTCCGTCAGATGGGGGTATCTTGGTTAACAATCAATGAGCGGTCCGATGGCCCGGTCACTTTCGAGCCGGCACGGCATGCCGTTCCAGGCTGCGGCCTCCTCAGTCGATCACTTCGACGATGCGGCGCGTGCCCGGTTCGACGAGCACGGGGTGATCGTTCACGATGGTGTAGTTGTAGCCCTTGAGCTCGAACTCGCGCGGAACGTCGTAATAGACCGGACCTTCGTCCGGCAGGATGGTGCCGACGCGAACCGGCAGACGAGAGACGAAGGAAGGACGACGTTCAGCCCGAGCGTAGATGCGAAAACGCTCACGGCGGTCGATGCCAAGAATTCCATTGGCAGTCCCGACGGCCGCACCGATCGCTCCGCCAACCACGGCTCCCAGGGGGCCGGCCATCTCCTCCCCGCGCGCGGCCCCCTCCTGCGCCCCGCGCTGAAGTCCCTGCGCGTGAGCGGGGGCGGCCATCGCGATCCCAACCGTGATGAGGATCGTAGCGAGTTTGGCGTGCATCGACGGATACCTCACAAGCGCCCAACGAATTTCGTCAGATCGTTCCCGGCAGCCTCGCGAATGCGGCTGCCCATCAGTGCTTCGGCCTTGCATCGGCGCCTTACCGCGCGGAGCCGCTTCATGCACTCGTGATAGAGTTGGGCACCCCTCCTGTCATGGTGACAGCGACGACGATGGCGAGAGAGGTCCGACGCACGGGTCTGCCCCTCACTTCCCGCCCGACGCTTCGTAGGCGGTGATCGCGCGGCGGCAGTTCTCGGACAGCTCGGCGCGGTGCTTCTTGAAGCAGGCATCCATCTCGGGGCTATCGGAGTCGATGCCTCCGCAAAACTGCAAGGCATCGCCCGTGCAGTATTTCTTGAGATCCGGGTTGCCGCGCTTGCTCTCCGGTGCGGCAGAGGCCGCGGCGACGACGAACGGTGCGGCAAGCAGAAGGCCGAGGGTGGCGAGGCGAGGCATCGAATGCTTCCTGAGCCCGATATAGGCAGGCAGGAATGAGCGAGAGGATGGGATCGTTCCTCAAAACGAGAGACCCCGCCGCCTGACCTGCTCGAGGGTTGGCGGGCCTGTCAGGTCCACCCGACGAAGAGCCCGTACGCAACGGGGCTCCCTCTCAGAATGACCGAGGGCCGTGAGCCCGGCGCCAACCGCGTCATCGGCAGCCTGTCCCAGTCCTGCAGGACACGGCGCCTTCCGCCCCAGATCCCGCGCGTGCGTCGCTGCCGCCAGTTTAGGGGCCGAGCGCTCAAACGAAAACAGGCGCTCCCAAGGAGCGCCTGTATCTCTGTTCACGAGGAGGCGTCGAACCACCCGGCGGTCCGGTGAGGGACCGCCGGCGATCCGGATCCTAGTAGGAGCCGAACTTGTAGTTCAGGCCGGCGCGGACGACGGCGAACTCGGTGTCGCGGATCTGCTGGCCGCCGCTGACGAGCACGGTGCCCGGGCTGCCGATGGAGACCGTGCGGCCCTGGTTGTCCGTCGCGAAGGCGCCACGGCCACCGGTGCCGCGGTCGAGGTTCACGTACAGACCTTCGACCTTCAGCGTCACGGCCGACGACTTGAAGAAGTTCAGGAACGAGTCGGTCGGGAGAGCGTACTCGATACCGCCACCCGCGGCCCAGCCGGTCTGGAAGTCGTTGCTCGACACGCCGGTGCCGAACTCACGACCGCCGCCGGAGCCGTAGGCGAAGCCGCCGGTGCCGTACACGAGGGTGCGGTCGAAGGCGTAGCCGAGGCGACCGCGGACGGTGCCGAAGAAGTCGAGGCCCGAGAGGCCGGCCGGGTTGAACACCTGCTGGGCGGCCAGCGGGCTGGTCGAGAGGAAGCGGTTCCGGTCACGGCCGAAATCGGCGTACTGGGCGTCGGCCTCGACACCGATCACGACACCGGAGCCCGGGGTGAACTGGTAGTTGTAGCCGATCTGACCGCCGCCGACGAAGCCTTCGTTGGACTCGCGGTTGCTGAAGGCCACCACGGCGATGGTGCCCGGGGGCACGAGCAGGGAGGCCGGGCCGACGCCGATCACGGTCGGGACGCGGTCGTCCTGGGTGCCGAAGCCGTAGCCGGCGTTGAAACCGGCGTAGAAGCCCGTCCAGGTGAACACCGGCACCGGCTGGAACACCGGCGGCGGAGCCGCGCGGCGCGGGAGGTCGGCAGCGAGCGCCGTGCCCGACAGGAGAAGGCCCGTGAGGCCGGCGAGGATCAGGGAGTTGCGCAAGATTTGAACCAGGGGTTTTTGAAACGTGCGCCCTCTTAGCAGCGGCCAAGCTCACGTCATATGATATATTAGTCACAGCCCATCAGTGACATCACCGTGATCGTGACGATCCATCGCGTCACCCTCCTATCGGCTCTTTGGCTCGGTTTGGCCCACACCGGGAGCCATCGGTCGGCACCGCCCGCGGGCCAGCCGCGATGTTCCGAGGGCTACGCGCTCGCTGTCGGGATCAGGCGGAGCTGTCGGCTCCGTCGACTTCTTCCTCGGTCGGCAGTTCGCAGCGGTTGTGAATGTCGGTGGCCGCCATCGCGCCATGTCCCATCGCAACCACGACTTGGTCGAGACCGCGCACCACGCCGCCGGCGGCGTAGAGGCCTGGGACCGTCGTGCGGTTGTGCTCGTCGACGAGGAGAGCTCCCGTTCCATCGTGCTCGGCTCCCAGTTCCAAGGCGAGCTCGGATCGAAGCTTCAATCCGAGAGCCGAGTAGAGCACCTCGAACCGGTGTTCATCACCGCCCGCCGTGCGTAGCCGGGTAATCCGGGCATCCTCGACATCGAGGCTTGTCACGGGCTCGTGGACGACCTTGATGCCGTGCTTCTCGACCCGCGTGCGCGCGCCCGCGTCGAGGTGCATGTCTTGCCCCAGCGTCAGAAGCGTCACGTCGCGCGAGTAGGTGCGGGCCACGAACACCGCCTCTCCCAGGCCCCTGTCGCCATGGCCGATCACGGCGATGCGCTTGCCCCTCGCTTCGTAGCCATCGCAGATCGGGCAGTAGCGCACGAGGCCGCGTCTGACGGCGTCGGGAAGGTCCGGCAGGTCTGGCTCCACGTCGTCCGCGCCCGTGGCGAGAAGCACCCGGCGCGCCCGCACCTCGCGTGAGACGCCTGCCGCCTCTTCGACGCTGGCCGCGAAACCTCCCTCGACCCTGCGCAAGGCCCTGACGGTGCCATGTGCGACCTCGGATCCATACCGAGCGAGGTGCTCGCGTTGGCGGAGGAGGATCTCCTGTCCGGAGATGCCGTCGGCGAAGACCGGGATGTTGTGGCTGGTGGGTATCCAAGACGCGCGGGAGTCGCCTGCATCCACCACGAGGAAGCGGCGCTCGAAGCGGGCCAAGTAGAGTGCGGCTGTCAGCCCGGCCGGGCCACCCCCGACAATCAGGCAGTCGATAGGCTCCGAGGGATCGGCGGACAGAAACCTAGCCATTCGCTCACCCGTTCATGAGGGCCATCCTTGCCGAGACCACCTTCGACCTTCCTCGGTTCCGCCACCGGCCGAAGCTCGGCGTCAACGCGGCTCTGGAGAAGGCCTGGCTGGAGGGGCGACGGGCCAGAACCCGCATCAGAGCCTCGAACAGCCCCTTCGCGATCCAGCACCGGAAACCAGCCGTCGATCGTACGCCAGGGCAGAACGCCGGCCGGCAGCGCGCGGGCCCGTCTCCGCCCGTCCGCAGGTGCCAGGCAAACCCCGCCAGGACCCGGCGCACAGGCGTCGCATCCAGACGACCCGGGTGGATCGGCTCGCTCCACGAAGCGGGCTCTCGGATGCCGAGGAGCCGACCCGCGCGAGGTCGGCGCCGGGATCAGGCTCGCCGGGCCGGCGGCTCGGCGGCGATGGCGGCGGCGTCCGCCTCGCTGAGCGAGGGGCGCACCACCGGCGGATGGCGGGGGTCGTAGTCTCCGGGCATGGCGTCCCGCAGGGTCCGGGAGCGGGTCACGAGGAAGTCGATCAGGTGGTTGCGCAGGGCGTAGTAGCCGGGCGCATGGTGAAGTTGCGTGCGGTCGCGGTTCTTGGGCAGCGGGTTCTCGACGATCTCGGCGACCTTCGCCTCCGGCCCGTTCGTCATCAGCACGATCCGGTCGGCGAGATAGATCGCCTCGTCGACGTCGTGGGTGATCATGAAGACCGTCTGCCCGGTCTCGACGCAGATCCGGCGCACCTCGTCCTGCAGCGTGCCGCGGGTCAGCGCGTCGAGCGCCGAGAAGGGCTCGTCCATGAGCAGGATCTTCGGCTCGATCGCCAGCGCCCGGGCGATGCCGACGCGCTGCTTCATGCCGCCCGACAACTCCGAAGGGCGCTTATGCTCGGAGCCGGCCAGTCCCACCGTGGCGATCGCCTTGCGGGCGCGCGCCTCGATCTCGGCGCGTTTCGCCTTCCGCCAGCGCGAGGACACCGCGTAGGCGACGTTGCCGAGCACGCTGCGCCAGGGCAGCAGGGCGTGGCCCTGAAAGATGACGGCGCGGTCGAGGCTCGTGCCGGTGATGCCCTGCCCGTCGACGATGACGACGCCCTCGCTCGGCGCATCGAGCCCGGCGAGGATGTTGAGCACCGTGGTCTTGCCGCAGCCGGAATGGCCGATCATGCACACGAACTCGCCGCGGCGCATCGGTAGCCACAGGTTCTCGAAGATCGTCGTGGCCTTGCCGCCCGGCGCCGGGTAGCGCCGGGCGATCCCCTCGATGGAGATGAATTTTTCAGACGTCGACATGCGGCTGGTCCCGGCATCAGCCGTTTCGGAAGCGGAGCGGCGGGCGCGCCGCGCGAACGGAAGGAGCGTGCTCATGGGTCGCTTCACTCCGGGAAGGTGACGAGGCGCTGCGCACGCGCCAGGAGCTGGTCGAGGACCATGCCGACGAGGCCGATCACCAGGATCGAGGTGATCACGTTGGTGATCGAGAGGTTGTTCCACTCGTTCCAGACGAAGTAGCCGATGCCGGTGCCCCCCACGAGCATCTCGGCCGCCACGATGACGAGCCACGCGATGCCGATCGAGATGCGCATGCCGGTGAGGATCGTCGGGGCGGCTGCCGGCAGGATCACCGTGAAGGCGCGCCGGATCGGGCTCACCTCAAGGGTTCTGGCGACGTTGAGCCATTCCTTGCGCGTGCCCGCGACGCCGAAGACCGTGTTGATCAGCATCGGCCAGATCGAGCAGATGAAGATCACGAAGATCGCAGACAGGCTCGAATCCTTGATCGTGTAGAGGGCGAGCGGCATCCAGGCGAGGGGTGAGACGGGTTTCAGGATCTGGATGTACGGGTCGAGCGCCCGGCTCATCAGCGGCGACATGCCGATGAGGAAGCCGACCGGGATCGCCACCAGCACCGCGAGGCCGTAGCCGAGCGCCACGCGGCCGATCGAGTAGGCGAGCTGGATCCCGATGCCCTTGTCGTTGGGCCCGCGGTCGTAGAACGGATCCTTCAGGTGCTTCCAGATCGTCGCCCCGACATCCAGCGGGCCGGGCATGGCCGATTTGCCCGTGGTGGCCGCCTGCCCCATCAGGGCGGCGTATTCCGGGTCCATGGCCTCGGTGCGGGCGGTGCCGCTGACCGCGATCTGCCAGCTGAGCAGGATCAGTGCGAGAAGCGCGAGGGAGAGGATGCCGGCGCGCAGCGAGAGCGTGCGTTGCATGGCGTTAGCTCGCACGCTTGATCTTGAAGGAGTCGAGGTATTCCTCGGGCTTGGCCGGATCGAAGGTCTTGCCCATCACCACGAAGGTCTTGGTGGTGGCCTGCGGCGGGGTCAATCCGTCCTGCTGCATCAGCTTGGCGGCGTCGGTGGCGCGGTAGACCTGTTTTGCGACCGCCGCGTAGTCGACATCGCCCTTGATCTGGCCCCAGCGCTTCATCTGGGTCAGCGTCCAGATCGCGAAGCTCTCGTAGGGGAAGGGGTCGAAGGCGACCCTCTTGGGGTCTTTCTTCACACTGCCGAGCCCGTCGGCATAGGTGCCGGTGAGGACCTGCTCCACCACGGTGAGCGGCTGGTTGAGGTAGTTGGCGGGCGCGATGGCGGCGGCGATCTCCTTACGGTTCTCCGCCTTCGAGGCGTAGGCGGTCGCCTGGAGGATGGCGCGCAGCATCGCGGCCGTCGCGTTCGGCATTTCGCGGATCGTGTCCTGCGCCACCGAGAAGGAGCAGCAGGGATGCCCGTCCCAGATCTCCTTCGACAGAATGTGGATGAAGCCGACGCCGTCGTAGACCGCGCGCTGGACGACGTTGTCGGGCGCCAGGAAGCCGTCGATGTTGTCGGCGCGCAGATTCGCGACCATCTCGGGCGGCGGCACCGAGCGCAGTTGCACGTCGGTGTCGGGATCGATGCCGTGCTCGGCGAGGTAGTAGCGCAACAAGTAGTTGTGGTTCGAGTAATCGAACGGGATCGCGAGCTTGAAGCCTTTCCAATTCTTCGGGTCGCGATTGTCCTTGTGCTTATTCGCGAGGCAAATTGCCTGTCCGTTGACGTTCTCGATCGCCGGCACGGCAAACGGAACGGGGTTCGATCCGAGCCCCATCGTGATGGCGAGCGGCATCGGTGCCAGCATGTGGGCGGCGTCGTATTCCTTGTTCAGGGTCTTGTCGCGCACGACCGCCCAGCCAGCGGTCTTCACGACATCGACGTTGAGGCCCTGCTTCTCATAGAAGCCCATGGGCTTGGCCATGATGATCGGCGTGGCGCAGGTGATCGGGATGAAGCCGATCTTGAGGTCGGTCTTCTCCGGCTTGTCCGCTTGGGCAAAGGCCTCGGCCACGAATTTCGTCGGCAGGAACTGACTGACGGCCGCCGCCGCCGTCGCGAGGCCGACGCTGCGCAGGAAGGCACGGCGCTCCGCGTGATGCGGAAACAGGGCCCGCATCATCGTCGTCTCGACGGCCCGCTCGATCGCAGCGTCCCCGCTCGGCAGGGCCGCCTCGTGCGCGGCCTGGGACGCGTGCGAGCCGCAGGAGCAGCCGCCGCGCGCGAAGCGGCGTTTGGCATCGAAGGGATTGTCGAACGGGGCCATCATGGTCTCCGGCAGGGCAGGCAACGAATCCTCAGCAACAGTCGCGCCAATCGCTGGAATTTTTTATTTCTGCTTTCGGGCCAGCGACTTGACGTCCGTAGAGACGGCTCGGCCGGATCTCGTTCCTTCGACAATGTCGATCTTTTGTCGACATTGTCGGCAGGCTCAGGCCGCGAGCCAGGCCGTGACGTCGCCGCCCTGCCGCTGCTCCATCGCGAGCCGGTGCTCGCTTTCTTCGACGACGTGCCAGGGGCGGTCGGCGACAGGGATGCCGTGCAGCGCGATCGGGGCCGAGCGGGTCTTCAAGCGGATGACCGGGGCGGTGTGCGCGTAGCCCGGATGGGCCCGGCCGAGGATCGCGTGAGCGATGACCGCGGCTTGGCGGGCGATGGGCTCGATGAAGCGACAGGGCCGCCCCGCGATGCTGATGCAGTCGCCCAACGCGAAGATGTCAGGCCCGCTCGTGCGCAGGGTCGCCGGATCGACGACGATGCCGCGGTCGAAGGCGAGGCCCGCTCCCCGCACGAGGCGCGAGGGCGTAGCGAGGCCGGTCGCGGCGATCACGGTCGCGGCGGCCAGGCTCGTCCCGTCCGGGAGAGCGAGGGCGACGGTGCCGTCCGGCCGGCGGCTCAGGCCGCTCACGAGGCTCTCGCCCCGGTAGCGGACACCCACGCCTTCGAGGCCCGCCAGCAGGCGCCGTCCGGCCTGCTCCGGCAGGAGTTCGGGCAGCGGCAGCGCCTTGGCCCCGAGAAGCGTGACGGCATGGCCGGCGCGGGCCAGATCCTCGGCCAGCTCGCAGCCGACCATGCCGGCCCCGATCACCGCGACCGCGCGGGGGCCGCGGGCGAGCTCGCCATGGAGCGAAGACCACGCGGCAAGGTCGTTGATCCGCCAGCACAGGGCGGGGTCGAGGCCGTCCGGCAGCGCTGGCCGCGCCCCGTGGGCGAGGACGAGATGGGTGTAGGGAAGCGTGCCGCGCGTCGTGCGTAAGGCGTGTCGCTCCGGCGAGAGGCCGACCGCGACCGTGTCGGCCATCAGGCGCAGGGACAGGCGTGCCGCCGCCGCGGCGCCCGTCTCGCGGCGGAGCGCGTCGGGTGTCAGGCCGCGCCCGAGGGCGACCGAGAGTTCCGGCTTGTGGTAGAGGCTGCCGTCGCAAGCGCTCACCAGGGTGATCGGCACCCCCGCATCCTCGGCCCGGATCGCCTCGGCGACGCTCCATCCGCCGATTCCGCCGCCGACGATCACCACGCCGGGCCGGCGCTGCGGCACCGGCGAGGCCGGCACCGGCGCGACAGGCGCGCGCCGCTGGTAGGGCTCGAAATCCGACTTGGTGACGCCGCAGATCGGGCAGGCCCAGTCATCGGGAATGTCCGCAAAGCGGGTGCCGGGCGGCAGGCCGCTATCGGGGTCGCCCTCGCCCTCGTCGTAGATCAGGCCGCAGGCCCGGCAGAGGAAAAGCTGCCAGGGGCCGAGGCCGTCGGCGGGCTCAGGGCGGCTCATGCCCGGCCCCCTTCGGTCGCGGCGGGCTGCGTCTCCCGCGACAGCCGGGCCATCTCCCAGCGCAGATGCTTGATCGCGGGGGTGACGATGGCGACGAAATGCGCCTCGCGGATGCGGCGCTGAGGAGCCGCCGACATCAGGTAGCCCCGCGCGCCCTGGTGCAGCAGCGCCGATTGCGAGGCGCGCAAGGCCAGTTCGGAGACCTGGGCACGGGCGTCGAGAACATCGATCAGGTAGTCGGCGGCACCGTCATAGGGCGTCTCGGCGAGCCGCATCACACGGGCGCGCAACTCGGCGAGTTCGGCCGCGATGGCGTCGGGTCGATCGTCGAGGAACTGATTGACGTGGACCAGCGTCTCCTCGACCGCCAGCATGGCGTCGAGGCTCCCCTCGGCGATGCCGAGGCCCATGCCGCATTGAAGCAGGATGAAGGCGCCGCGGATGCGCCCGATGAAGGGGCGCGCCGGATCGGCGATGAGGTCGTCATGCCCGACGAAGAGATCGTCGAGCCGCACACCCCAGGTGCTGGTGCCCTCCATGCCGGAGAAGTGCGGGCAGGGCCGCAGCTCGGTACGGTCGCAAGCCAGCACGAACATGATCTCGTGGCTGATCGTGTCGTTGGCGCCGACGACGCCCGCGATGGCGCCGCAATACTGGCCCGGGCCGATATGGCTGACCCAGGGCAGCATGCCGCTGACCCGGTAACCGCCGGGGACGCGACGGGCGCGCAGCAGGATCGGCTCGATTCCGGCGAAGGCCTTCATCGGGTTGGAGAGCGCCGTGCCTCCGAAGCGGCGGCCCGCCGCGTGATCGTCGAGCACCGCGCCGGTCAGGGCCGGGTTGCCCGACTGCTCGAGGTAGAGGCCGCACACATCGTGGCACCACATCAGAAAGCCGGTGGCGCCGCAGGCCCGGCTCGCCGCCTGCATGGCAGCCACCGCGAGCCCGAAGCGCCCCCCGTGCCGGTCGAGATGCACGGCGAGCGCGCCCGCGCCACCGAGCCGACCCAGGATCTCGAGCGGGTAGGCGCCGCGGTCGATCTCCGCCGCCGCGGCGCTCAAGGGACCATCGGCGATGGCCTTCGTTTCGGCGAGGACGGCCTCGTCGGTCCAATCGGGGCGGTTCGGCGTGGCAGGCGGCACCGGCCCGACGGAATCATCCGCCGGCCGCAAAGCGAGGGCGCTCGGCATCGTGCAGTCTCCTCAAGGATCGGGGAAGGCGGCGGGACCGCTTGGCCCCGCCTGGGCGCGTCAGCCAGCCAAGCCGATCTTGAAGGCGATCGGGTTTCGCATGGAGTTGGCCACCGGCGAGTAGACATTCGCGTGGCGCACGATCGCGTCGAGTTCCTCGCGGCTCGCATCGCCCTCGATGGTCACGGCCACGCGGATCTCCTGAAATCCCATGTCCTCCGGCAGCTTCTCGGCGCCGCCCGCGCCCCAGGCGGCGGGGTTGCCGATGTCGCCCTCGAGATGCAGTTCGAGGCGCGACAGGCGCACCTGTTTCCAGGTCGCGACGGCGGTGATGCCGACCGCAAGGCAGCCGCCGAGGGCCGAGAGCACGATCTCACCCGGTGCCGGCGCCGTGTTCTCGCCGAACAGGTGCAGGGGCTCGTCCACCACGACCGGCTGGTGGTCGCCGACATAGCTGCGGGTGCGGTACTGCCCGTCGACAACGGTGTGCACCTTGTTGGTGCCACGCGAGCCGGGATTGCAGCGGCCCTTCTCGGCGAACTGCATCAGGCCGTCCCGGTCGATCGGACGCAAGTAGGTGGTGACGGTGGTGGGGGCGGCGTTCGCGCTCATCGGCAACTCCTGTGCGTGCCCTGTCCCCGTCTTCATCGGGGCCGGCTCGGAGGGATTTGCGCAAAGCGGGTGCCAAATCGGCGGCGAATACGACAATTTAATATTGATGATATATTTCAGATATTTAGCTATGACCTGCGAAGGGCGCCTCCGGACGAAACGTTGTTGAATGTCAACACATTGTCGACATTGTCGGGTTTGGCAGAGCCGGGTCAGGGTGCCGGCTGGAGCTTGCGCCAGCGATAGGAGAATTGGCGTTCGGTGAGCCCGAGCCGCTGGGCGGCCCGCGTTTTGTTGCCGCCGGCCTGGGCCAGAGCCATGCGCAACTGTTCGTGGCCGTGCGAGTCGGCCGGCAGGTAGGGGCGCACGGTGCCGATCGCGCGCAACGCCGCTTCCCGTTCGGGTGAGAAGAACGGAGCCGAGGCCGGTGCGAGCAGCGGGGGCGCCGTGACGACGGCGCCTTCGAGCATCGGCCGCACGTCCTCGACGTCCAAGACACCTTCGCTCGCCAGCAGTACGAGCCGCTCGATGAAGTTGGCGAGCTGGCGGATGTTGCCCGGCCAGGGCTGGCGGGCGAGATGCGTGACCGCGCCTTGGGTCAGGTTGACGTTGCGCTGGTTGATCTGATTCGCCTGGGTGAGGAAGTGCAGCACCAGATCGGGGATATCGCTGCGCCGTTCCGCCAGCGGAGGCAGGGTGATCGGCACGACGTTGAGGCGGTAGAACAAGTCCTCTCGGAAGCGGCCGTGGGCCACCTCGGTGGCGACGTCCCGGTTCGTCGCGGCGACGAGGCGCATGTCGACCCGGATCTCGCGCTTGCCGCCGAGGCGCACGACCGTCCCCTCCTGCAGGGTGCGCAGCAGCTTGGTCTGGAGGACCGCCGGCATCTCGCCGATCTCGTCGAGGAAGATCGTGCCGCCGCTCGCCTGCTCGAACCAGCCGGCCCGCGCATCGACGGCCCCGGTGAAGGCGCCGCGCTCGTGCCCGAACAGCTCGGATTCGAACAGGCTGTCGGGAATCGCGGCGCAATTGACCTTGATGAAGGGCCGGTCTCGCCGCGGACTCGCGAGGTGGAGCGCCCGAGCGAAGAGTTCCTTGCCGGTTCCGGACTCGCCGAGCAGCAGCACGCTCGCGGTCGCGCTCGCGACCTTTTCCACCTGCGCGAGGGCGCGCAGCAGCGTGGGCGAGGTTCCGATGATGCCGTAGCGGGCGCGCTTGATGCGCAGCTCGCGCGCCAGCATATCGTTGTGCTCCTCGAGCGCCCGCGTCTTTTGCTCCACCCGCTCGTTCAGGGTCAGCAACTGGCTGACCATCGTGGCGATGATGCGCAGGATGGTGAGATCGTCCGAGAGCGCGCGCTCCCGGTGACGGATGCGGTGGCAGGCAATGGCTCCGACGGTCCTGTGATCGACCCGGATCGGCAGCGCCAGGAACGACACGGCGCCGCGGGGAAGCTGCGCCCGCGCCACCGCCCGCCCAAGGAAGGTGGGGTCCTTGTCGATGTCCTGCACGATGATGAGGTGACCGTCCTGGATGACGCGTCCGGTGATGCCCTCGCCCGGTGCGTAGCGGCCCCGAGCGACCTCTTCGCGGGTCAGCCCGTAGGAGTAGGCAATGCGGTGCCCATCGCCGTCGGGGTCTTTCAGGACGATCCGTCCCCGGTTCAGTCCGACGATCTCGGACAGGAGATGCAGCATCTCCCGCGCGACCTGATCGAGGCGCAGGCCCTTGCCGATCAGGTTCATGACCTCCTGGACGAGGAACATCTCCTGCGTACGCCAGTGTGTGCTCGACGCGCCCTTAAGGAGGCTTCCATCCATTCCGCGGCGCACCCCAGATTCCTGATTGGCACCTCCGCAACCTGCAAGCTTCGTGCAAATGTCGGCCCACATCAGAACCGGTTGGTCCGAGGAGAAGCGCCGATCAGGCATAAGCAGCCGAAATTGCATGCCCGAAATTGCAGGCCTATGAGCCCGTCTCGACGGGGCGCAGATCGGCTCGAAAAACATCAATTCGGCTCACCCAAAATCGGGATGAATCCGGAGCAGGCCGGATACGGCTCTAGGTGTTTGATCCCTCGGTGTGGTGGTACGATTGAGCATCACGCGGCGAGGGATGCGCTATGGGCCAAATTCTTCACGGCAGCGCCCGCACGACGGAGGCAGTCCGTCGCGCGATACAGCTACGTCAAGAAAGCGTGAGAGCGGCGGCTAAACGCTACGGCGTCAGCCCGACGACGATCCAGAAGTGGCGTGATCGGGAGACGACGGCCGACGCGGCCATGGGTCCGAAGGAGCCGCGCTCGACCGTTCTGACACCGGAGGAGGAGGCGATCGTCGTCGCTTTCCGGCGGCATACCCTGCTGCCGCTGGACGACTGCCTCTACGGTTTGCAGCCCACGATCCCCCATCTGACCCGCTCCAGCCTGCACCGGTGCCTGCAGCGGCACGGCATCAGCCGCCTGCCGGAAGTCGAAGGCGACAAGCCCGAGAAGAAGCGCTTCAAGCAATATCCGATCGGCTACTTCCATATCGATATCGCACAGGTCAGCACCGAAGAGGGCAAGCTGTACCTGTTCGTGGCGATCGACCGTACCAGCAAGTTCGCCTTCGTCCATCTTGTCGAGAGTGCTGGCAAGATGGAGGCGGCGCAGTTCCTGCGTGATCTGATCATGGCGGTGCCCTACCGCATCCACATCGTCCTGACGGATAACGGCATTCAGTTCACCAACCGCAAGAAGGATACCTATGCCTTCGCGCACATCTTCGGCCGCGTCTGCGCAGAGAACGACATCGAGCACCGGCTAACCAAGGTGAACCATCCCTGGACCACGGATGAGGTTGAACAGTCCCTTTGTTGCGATCCGTACTATTTTGTTGCCGCCCACGGGCGACCGTGTGACGAAGAGCCGGGTTCGAGGTGCAAGCCTGGCCGCGCCGTCTTCAGAGTCGCTCCTCCTTTGCGGCGCCCGTGGGTACGCGTCGCCCACGCCGGCTCCAGCCCTCGGTCAGGTGTCGGTAGGCGACCTCCGCCTGCTCGACACGCCGCCGCTCCTCCTGTCGGACGCGGGTCAGGTTGTAGGCGTAGGCCGTTCCGCGCTGACCACGCCGTGCCGGCTCGCCCGAGCGCAGCTCCAGTTCCCGCAGCTTCTTGGCGTGGAGCGCCGGACGCACCCAAGCGTAGTCCTCGCCCCGCGTGAGCAGGTGCCAGATGATCACCGCCAGCTTGCGTGAGACCGCCACGGCCGCGACGTGAGGCCCACGCCGCGCCGACACGCGCTGGAAGAAGGCGCGCAGTGGACCGGGCCCCCGCACGGCCTGCCAGGCCGCCTCGACCAACATCGTGCGGGCGTGGCTGCGCCCCTGCTTGGTGATGCGTCCATGCCGTGGCTTGCCGGATCCGGACTGATGCACGCTCGGGTTCAGCCCAAGATAGGCCACGAGCCGATCCGGGCCGGCGAACCGCGCCACGGGTCCGATGGCGGCGATCAGCCCGACTGCGACCACCAGGTCGATGCCTGGGATCGTCATCAGCCGCGTGACGTTCGCGTCGGCGCGCGCCTCGCGCGCCAGTTCACGCTCGACGACCTTCACGTCCTCGCTCAGCCGGTCGTACTCACGCAGGTGCCGGGCGACGGCATCGCTCTCGTCGCCGGGCAGCGGCTGTGCCAGCAGCCAGGTCCGTCCCCGCGGCCCGAACAGATCGGCGTGGGGACAGGGCGGCACTAGATGCGCATGCAGGATCGACTGCACCATCGTCTTCAGCCGCGTCCGCTGCCGGACGATCTGGGTGCGGCGTGTGACCTGGCGCCGGAGCGCAAGCGTTGCCTCGTCCGGGATCCAGACCTCTGGCAGAAAGCCACTGGCATAGAGCCGCGCCAGCACGGTCGCGTCGATGACGTCGGTCTTGATCCGCGCCTCGGCGATCAGCCGCACCTGGCGCGGGTTGGCGATCACCACCCGACCGACATGCGGCCGGATCACCTCCGCGACCGCGCTGGCGTTGCCGGTCGCCTCCACGACGACATGGTCGTCGTGCGTCAGCGTCTTGGCGAACGCCGTCAGGTGATCGCGCGTCATGCCGATCCGACCAAGACGCCGGGCCGCGCCGTTCTCCAGCATTACCGCCTCGGCGAAAACGCGGTGGATGTCCAATCCCACAACCCGCATGAGCCTGTCTCCTCGTCTCGATTGCGGGAGCTGGCGGGCAACACGGCAACTACGGATCCGCGCTCGCAGCGCATCCGGGCGAGCCGCAGGGGCGGCCAGATAACGGCTCGGGCTCGCAGCCCATCGTCTAAGGGTCGGCCTGCCCGCACGCACGTGCTCCCGGTGCCCCGTGTCCCGGATGGGCTCACCATAGCGCCGATCCGAAGATCAGCGGAACGCGAGGGCACCGAGGGTCATCATGCCGGATAACGGCCAGGTCGAACGGATGAACCGCACGATCAAGGATGCGACGGTCAAGCGCTACCATTACGACAGCCACGATCAGCTCAGAGATCACCTCCAGCTCTTCGTGGATGCCTACAACCACGCCCGCCGCCTCAAGACGCTACGCGGCCTGACACCCTACGAACGCATCTGCCAAGCCTGGACCAAAGAGCCCGAACGCTTCAGAGTCGATCCGTCGCACCACATGCCGGGACCGTACATCTAGGTCATTGTTTCGACGCGCATTCTTTCGACGAGCCGGTAACCGCTTCGTCGGCATGCGCTCTAAGATTGCGAAAAGGGACGAGGGATTTCGTTCATCTGCGGATCGATGCCGAAGCGAGAGCGATAATCCTGCGGCGTGCTCGCGAGCAGACGCAGGAAGCTTCGGCGCATCGTCTCCTCGGACGCAAAGCCGCAATGCTGCGCGATCCGCTTGACCGGTCGATGGGTCTCCGCCAGCATCTGGCGGGCCGCCTCGACCCTCAGCCGTTCGACGGCTCTGGCCGGCGTAAGCCCGGTCTCCTTGAGGTAATGCCGGCTGAAGCTGCGCTCACTCATCCCCGCCTCCGCAGCCAGGGCCGGGAGCGACAGGTCCGCGCCGAGATTCGCCCGCATCCAGCGATGCAGTGCGTCGAAGTGGTCCCCTTCCGTCTGCAGCGACAAGGCTGCGCTGAATTGCGCCTGACCGCCCGGACGCTTGAGGAAGACGACGAGGTAGCGTGCCACGGCGAGCGCCGTCTCGCGGCCGAGATCCGCCTCGACGAGCGCCAGCGCGAGGTCGATTCCGGCCGTCACGCCCGCGGAGGTCCAGACGGGGCCGTCGCGCACGAAGATCGGATCGGCCTCCACGCGCACGGCCGGGAAGCGCCGGGCGAAGGCGTCGCAGGACGACCAGTGGGTCACGGCCCGCCGGCCGTCGAGGAGGCCCGAAGCCGCCAGGATGAAGGCGCCGGTGCAGACGGAGGCGACCCGTCGCGCCTGCAGGGAGCGTCGACGCAGCCATTCGAGTAAGTCCGGATCGTCGGCTGCCGCATCGACGCCGGGCCCGCCGGCAACGATCAGGGTATCGACCGCTTCCGGCATCGGCGTCAGCGGCTCCGCCGCGAGCCCGAGGCCGGCTGAGGACGCGACGGCACCGCCGCTCTTGGCGACCACCCGGAGCCGGTAGGGCGGCCCGTCTCCGTTGCGGGCGACATGCTCGTTGGCGGAGGCGAAGACCTGAAGCGGACCGGTGACGTCGAGCACCTGCACGCCCGGGAAGGCGAGCACCTCCACGGACCGCACCGGTTTTGGCGGGAAACGAGGGTTCTTTGGCATTCGCGCCAGAGCCTGCCCGAGTACCCTTCCGCTGTCCACCGGAGGTAACGATGATCCCGTCCGACACTCACCTGGAAATCGGCTCCCTCCTGTTCGAGGGCGTCGACCAGATCGATCTCACCGGCCCGTTCGAGGTGCTGTCGCGCATCCCGAACGCGACCTACCGCGTCTACGGCAAGACATCCGAGACGGTCCGGGACGTGCGCGGCCTGAGGCTGACGCCGGACGCGGCGATCGAGGACGCGCCGCAACTCGACGTGCTGCACGTCCCCGGCGGTTTCGGCCAGGAGGACCTGATGGAGGACGAGGCCGTCCTCGACTGGCTCCGCCGCCAGGCGGGCGGCGCGCGGAGCGTCTTCTCGGTCTGCACCGGCGCCCTGCTCTGCGGGGCCGCAGGTCTCCTGAAAGGCCGCCGCGCCACGACCCACTGGGCCTCGTTCGATCTGCTGCCCTACTTCGGCGCGATCCCCGTCGATCAGCGGGTGGTCGTCGACGGCACATGGGTGTTTGCGGCGGGCGTCACGGCGGGGATCGACGGCGCCCTGCGGCTGGCCGCGGAGCTGCGCGGCCCGGACGCTGCGAAGGCCATCCAGCTCTACATGGCCTACGCGCCCGAGCCGCCCTTCGACAGCGGCACGCCGGAGAGGGCGCCGCCGGCCATCCTCGAACAGGCCCGCGCCGCGGTGGCGGCGATCACGGAACGCCGCACGGCCACCGCCCGGCGCGCCGCCGCCCGGCTCGGCGTGCAGCCTTGAGCGGCCGACACCCGGACGCCCATGGACGGGGCGTCGCTCGACGCCCCGTCCATGGGTAATCCCCGGCCGAGGGCTCAGCGGCCGGCGTAGGCCGTCCGCGACGCACCGAACATGATCCTCCGGCGCATCTCCTGGAAGGTGCTGTCGGCCGCATCCTCCTTGGTCAGGAGCGAGACGGCGATCGCGACGAGGAAGGACAGCGGCATGCTGATGAGGGCCGGGTTCTTCATCGGGACGAACCACCAGGCCTGCGAGACCTCCGCGAGGCTCCGCCCCAGCACATCGACCTGGATCGTGGGGGAGAGGCTGATCAGCAGCAGCGAGGAGAACGTGCCGATCAGGATGCTGGCGACCGCCCCCGCCGTCGTGAACCGCTTCCACGTGATGGAGAGCAACAGGGCCGGGAAGTTGGCGGCCGCGGCGACGGCGAAGGCCAGCCCCGCCATGAAGGCGACGTTCTGGCCCTCGAAGACGATTCCGAGAAACACCGCCAGCACCGCGATGGCGACCGTCGCGATCCGGGCGACGGTGAGCTGCTCGCGCTCCGGGGCATGGCCGTTGCGGACGACGTTGACCCAGATGTCGTGGCAGACCGTGGCGACCCCGGAGAGCGTCAGGCCCGCGACGACCGCCAGCATGGTCGCGAAGGCGACCGCGCAGATGAAGCCGAAGAAGCCGTTGCCGCCGACCGTTAGCGCGAGCAGCGGTGCCGCCATGTTGCCGCCGCCGCCCGCCTTCGTGACGGCCTCGGGCCCGACGAGGACCATCGCCCCGAAGCCGATCACGAAGACGAGGAGGTGGAACGAGCCGATGATGCCGGTGGCGTAGAGGATCGACATCCGGGCCTCCTTCACGTCCGGCACCGTGAAGGCACGCATCAGGATGTGCGGCAGCGCCGCCGTGCCGAACATCAGCCCGACCCCGAGCGAGATCGCGTCCCATCCGCTTCCGGCGACCTTGGATCCCGGCTGGAGCACGCGCTCGCCGTACTTGTCGGCCGCCGCCGAGAACAGGCGCAGCGGGTTCATCTCGAAATGGGCGAGCACGAGGAGCGCCAGAACGAGGCCACCGAGGGAGAGGAGCACCGCCTTGATCACCTGAACCCAGGTGGTGGCCAGCATGCCGCCGAAGATCACGTAGATGAGCATGGCGGTGCCAACCACGATGACCGAGGCGGTGTAGGGCAGGCCGAAGAGGAGTTTGATCAGTGAGCCCGTCGCGACCATCTGGGCGATCAGGTAGAGCAGGATGACGGTCAGGGTGCCGATGGCGGCGGCCATCCGCACCGGGCGCTGCCGCAGGCGGTAGGCGACGACGTCGGCGAAGGTGAACTTGCCCAGGTTGCGCAGCGGCTCGACGATCAGGAACGAGATGATCGGCCAGCCGACCAGGAAGCCGATGGAGTAGATCAAGCCGTCGAAGCCATTCGACGTGATGATACCGGCGATGCCCAGCAGCGCGGCCGCGCTGAGGAAGTCGCCCGCGAGCGCCCAGCCGTTCTGCCAAGCCGTGATCTGGCCTCCGGCGGCGAAGAACTGCTCCGTGGTGCGCGTGCGCCGGGCGGCCCAATAGGTGATGCCGAGCGTCAGCGCCATGAAGATGAAGAAGAACGTGACAGCGAGGGGATTGTTGGCGGCCTGCATGGTTCGCTCCTCAGCTCATGATGCGGCGCACGGCCGGGTCGTAGAACCGGTTCGCCCAGACGACGTAGACCAGACAAAGGACAAATGAGCCGACGATCACCCCTGCGCCGAGCAGGATGCAGAGCGACAAGCCGGGCATCAGGATCGTGCCCATCGCAGTCTTGGCGAAGGCGAACATCGTCATGAACCCGAAATACATCGTGATCATCACGAGACTCAGCGCGATCGCCACGCGCGATCGCGTTCGCGATAGTCTTGTGATCGCCTCGGCCTCCTCGCGAGGGGCCACTCTATCGGGTGAAAGCATGCTGCACCTCCGTCCATTCGTGCGGGATCTGGCGAATACCTCCGGGAGGCCGAAGCCCCCGGAGCCGGCGCGGCGTCACCTTCGAGGCTCGGCCGCGCCCGAACCGTCTCAGTGGCCTGCGCGGCGAAGCGGCTGGACCGGCGCCGGCTCGCCGAAGCCGGGCTGTGCGCGCGCGCCATCCGGATCGAGGGCCTCGAGCCCATCGACGCCGTCGGCGGCAACTCCCGACGGCCGGACGGCCGCGTCGAAACTGATCGGCTCGCGCGGCGTGCGGTCGACATGGAGGCGGAAGATGTCGAAGCGGTTGTAGTAGCCGACGACGTCGTGGAACTGCTTGGGCTCGACGCAGGCCTCGATGTCGATGTCGGCGTAGACGATCGTCTCGTCCCCCTGGTGCGGCTCCACGACATGGGAGCCGGTGGGGTCGAGGACCATGGATACGCCCGCCGGGGTCCGCTCGACGAGCTCGGCGAGGGCGGTGTCCCCGTCGCAGAGGGTGGCCCTGGCGGCCGCGTCGAGGACGGCGGAGCAGACGATGTTGAACACCTTGGCCTCGAAGGCATGCGCCCCGGCACGGATCTCGATGGCCCGTTTCAGGTCGTAGGCGGCGCTTTCTCCCGGCGGGCGGGTCGGCCAGGCCGGCGGGTAGGTCGAGATGTGGACCTGCTCGCCCTGCGCCATCAGCGTGTACCGGGCCAGCGGATTGGTGTTCTCACCGCAGATCAGCATGCCGACGCGGCCGATCTCGGTGGGCGTCACGCGCAGGCCCCGGGCGTCGCCGTTCGCCCAGATGAGCTTCTCGTAGAAGGTCGGCACGAGCTTGCGGTGGTGGTTGAGGATCGCCCCGTCGCGGCCGATCAGCACGTTCGCGTTCCACAAGCAGCCGAGGCTGGCCTCGGTGCTCTCGCTGAACCCCAGCGAGACGAGCACGCCGTGGCGCCGGGCGGCGGCGCGGACCGCGCCGATCTCCGGGCCGTCCAGGCGCACGGACTGGGCCGCGAGGCGCTTGAACAGATCGTGGTTGTGGATCGGCGCCCGCAGGGCCGCCCAGAGGGGGAAGCCCGGCATGTACCCCTCGGGAAAAACCACGAGATCGGCGCCCGCGCGGGCGGCCTCGCCGATCAGTGCAACGGCCTTCTCGGCGGAGGCGATGCTGTCGAGGAAGACCGAGGCGACGTGGCAGGCGGCCGCCTTGAACTTCGGGTATTGGAGGGACATCGACACGGCTCCTGGAACGGGATGCCGCATTTGCAACAGAGGCCGTCCCCGTCGCGAAGGTGGAAAATCCGCAACGCCCGCTGCATTCTTGCCGTGACCTGCCTAAAATCGGTTCAAGTACTTTGCCTCCGTTGCGAACAGGTCGGCCAGGAAGCGGGTCACGGCGCGGATCCGGCCGGCATGCTCGATGTCTTCGTGAACACCGAGATAGAGTTCGCGCTGCACCACGACATCGTCCGCCAGGACGGGGATGAGCGCCGGGTTGGTCTTTGCTGAAAAAAGCGGCAGCAGGCCGAGCCCCGCCCCTGCGGCGACGGCTGTCTGCTGGGCGGCCATGCTGGTGGAGCGGAAGGCCACGTTCGTCGGCTTCAGGACTTCGAGCAGCCAATGCACCGGCTCGATCGCCACGAGATCATCGACGTAGTCCACGAAAGCGTGGTCCTGAAGGTCGGCGCGCGTCTTCGGGCGGCCGTGCGTGGCCAAGTAGCGTTCTGATCCGAACAGGGCCAAGCGGAACTCGCCGACCCGCCGCACCTTGAGGCGCGGGCCCTGGGGCGGCACGAAGGACACCGAGATGTCGGCCTCGCGTTTGGTCAAGTTGATGAGGTGCCGCTCCGTGACGAGTTCGACCACGATGCCGGGCATGGCGGCGGCGAACTCGGCGAACTTGGCCGACAGGTAGAACGCGGCGATGCCTTCCATGCTGGCGACGCGCACGCGTCCCGCGGGCTCGGCTCCATCCGAAAGACCGAGTTCTTCCGGCACGGACAGCATCTTCTGTTCGATCGTCTCCGCGATCACGAAGAGCTTGTGGCCGGCCTCGGTCAGCAGGAAGCCGTCGGAGCAGCGCTGGAAGAGTTTTGTGTCGAGCCCCCGCTCCAACTCCGCAATGCGACGGCTGACTGTCGTGTTATCGACCCTGAGCCGACGCGCGGCCGGCATCAGCCGGCCATGCCGGGCAAGCTCCAGGAAGAAGGTGAGGTCGTTCCAATCGAACATGCGGTGATCTGACGTGAGACACGGTCCGGGCCAAGGTTCTCCGCCAAGTTTCTCTATCGCGGTAAGAGAAGCAACTGGTTGAAACCTGGCCCGGCGTCGAAGAGCTGCGAGACCGACTTCCGCCGAGCCAGAGAGCGCTCCGGGGACGCCTGTCAGCGAGAACGCGGCCGCGCATCGCCACGTCACGGTCCCGGCCCTCTGCAGGACGAGGTTGACCGCCGCGCTGACCGTGACCGCCAGGGCGCGGGTGCGGATAGCGACGTGAGGCGAGTTCACGCCGACCACGCATGTCAGCAGCGGGACTGCGAGGATCGAGCCGCCCCGCCGCCCCCGCCAGAGGCGGTGGCGAGACCGGGCGTGAGCAAGCCGGGGTTTACGCGTCAGCCCCTTGAACGGCCGTCGGCTTCGAGGCCGCCGAGGGCACGAGGCGGAACAGCAGCATGCCGACGACCATGGCGACGACGAAGGTCGCGGCTTGCGCAGGCGCGACCGTCAGGAGGGTCAGCGCCGGCCCGGGGCACAGGCCCACCAAGCCCCAGCCGATGCCGAAGACCGCGGCACCGGCGATCAGGCGCGGGTCGAGGTCGCGCCGGGTCGGGATCTCCAACCGGGGCGCGAGCAGCGGCCGGCCGCGCTGCCGTGCGACGAGGGTGCCGGCGGCCGAGACCGCGACGGCGCCCGCCATGACAAGGGCAAGGCTCGGATCCCAGCGTCCCGCCACGTCGAGGAAGGCGAGGACCTTGGCCGGATCAGCCATGCCGGAGACGAGCAGGCCGAGCCCGAACAGCAGGCCGACGGCGAAGGCAGAAACGGTTTTGGCCATAACGGTTTTGGCCATGGCTCAGGCTCCGAGCAGGTGGCGCGTGACGAAGACGGTCAGGATGGCCACAGCCATGAAGGTGCCGGTGGCAGCGAGGGAGCGGGGTGAGCCGCGACCGATGCCGCAGACGCCGTGACCGCTGGTGCAGCCGGCCCCGAGGCGCGCGCCAAACCCGACCAGCAGACCCGCGACGACGAGGAGCGTGAACGAGGCGTCGACCGTCACCGACAGCAGGCTTCCTCCCAGGCCGGCATAGACCAGCGGCGCCAGGACCAAGCCGGCCAGGAAGGCGGCCCGCCACCAAGTCTCGCGCGAGGGAGGGGTGAGCAGCCCGCCGAGGATGCCGCTGATGCCGGCGATCCGTCCATTCAGAAGCAGGAACAGGGCAGCGGAGGCGCCGATCATGATGCCGCCGAGAGTGGCGCTGAGTGGCGTGAAACCGTCCATGGGGATCTCTCTCGGGCTGCGACAGCGGCAAACCCGCGGGCGCTATGGGCTCCGCACGCCGGCTCCGGAGTTGCTTGGACCGGCTGCCCTCGTACCGGATCGCGGTATGTTAGATCAAGCTAAATTAGATATATCTAATTTACTGTCAAGAGCGAGACGCCTTGGCGATCCCTGAAACGACAGAGCGGGTTTCGCCTCAAGCAGGCGCGCGGCAACCGGCGCATCCCTGCCGATCTCGAGGCGAAGTCGAGCATTGAGCCGATGAAGGCCGACGCCGCAGCGCTGGCGCCCGGCGGAACGGGGTCGGGAAGATCACACCTTGCTCTGGCCCGGCCGGTCGCGTTTGATCGAATGTCATGCCTGTTCCAGCGCCCTTCGAGACGACCCGCCCCGGATCTACGACCGCAAGGGGCGAAGCGTCTGCGGACGGTGGCCGGTGGCGGCAAGCGCTGCACCGTTGGCAGGCGACGCTTCCGCTCGTCGGGCTCTGCGCCGGGTTGGCCGCACAGGCGTTCGGCGCGCCGGACGTTGCCTTCTGGGCCTGGACCGTCCCGACCCTGGTCGTGCTCGCCAGTCTTGCCCGTGAGGTCGTCACGAGCCTCCTGAAGGGCGATGTCGGCCTCGACCTCGTCGCGCTCCTTTCGATGAGCGGAGCCATCGCTCTCGGACAGCCGCTTGCCGGCGTGGTCATCGCCCTGATGTACGCGGGCGGTCAGGCGCTCGAAGCCTTCGCGGCGGGACGCGCGGCCCGGGAGATGACTGCGCTGCTGTCACGGCAGCCACGCACCGCACTCCGCGAGGACAGCGAAGGCGTGCACGAGGTGCCCATCGACGCGGTCGTCTCGGGCGACCGCGTGCTGGTCCGGGTCGGCGACGTCGTCCCCGTCGATGGGCGCGTCGTGGCGAGCCGCGCCGTGCTCGACCAAGCGAGCCTTACCGGCGAGGCGCTGCCCGTCATCCACGAAGCGGGAGGCGCGGTGCTCAGCGGCTCCGTCAACGTCGGGACACCCTTCTCGCTGGTGGCCGAGCGCCGGGCAGCGGAGAGCACCTATGCGGGTATCGTCCGCCTGGTCGAGGCCGCACGCGAACGGAAGGCGCCGATGGTGCGCTTGGCCGACCGCTATGGCCTTGCCTTTCTCGCCGTCACCCTTGCTCTCGCCGGGGGCGCCTGGGCGGTCACCCAAGATCCGCTGCGAGGCCTCGCCGTCCTCGTGGTCGCGACGCCGTGTCCGCTCATCCTCGCGGTTCCGGTCGCCCTTGTCTCCGGCCTGTCGCGGGCGGCGGCGAGCGGGGTGCTGATCAAGGGCGGGGGCGCCCTGGAGACGCTGGCCAAGGTCAGCGTCCTCGTGGTCGACAAGACCGGCACGCTGACGCATGGCACGGCCCATTTATCGGCCACCGAGGCCTTCCCGCCGTTCGATGAGGCAGAGGTGCTTCGGCTCGCCGCCTCCCTCGATCAAGTCTCCGCGCATCCGACGGCGCGGGCCCTCGTCGACGAGGCCCTGGAGCGGGGGCTCGACCTCGCGCAGCCGGAACGAGTGCAGGAGATGCCGGGGGAAGGGGTGACAGGTTCGGTCGAGGGCGCCTCGGTCTCGATCGGAGGGCCGCGCCTGATGCGCAGGATAGGGCTGACCTTCCCGGCCGAAGAGCAGCCGATCGCGGCGAGCGGCGCTGCGGCGGTGGTGCTCGTGGCCGTCGATGGGCGCCCGGCGGGCAGATTGAACTTGACGGACCCGCTGCGGGCGGACGGCGCCGCCGTGCTCGCGGCCCTGCGGGCCTGCGGCATCCGGCGCATCGTGCTTGCGACGGGCGACCGGCGCTCGATCGCCGAGGCGCTCGTCGCGGGAGCGCCCATCGATGCCATCGCTGCCGACCTCGATCCGGCGGACAAGACCGCCGTGGTGGCGGCCGAGCGGGCGCGAGGGCCTGTGATGATGGTCGGGGACGGCGTGAACGACGCCCCCGCGCTGGCCGCGGCGGATCTCGGCGTGGCGCTCGGCGTACGGGGCGCGGCCGCGGCGGCCGAAGCCGCCGACGTAGTCCTGCTCGTCGATAGCCTCGCCCCGCTTCCGGGCGCGATCCGCATCGCCCGCCGGGCCAAGTTCATCGCCCTTCAGAGCGTCTGGGTCGGCCTCGGATTCTCGCTCGCCGGAATGGTTGCCGCAGCCTTCGGCTACCTGACGCCGCTTCAGGGCGCGCTGCTCCAGGAAGCCATCGACGTCGCGGTCATCCTCAACGCCATGCGGGTGCTGGCTCCAGGGCCGGCAGAAGCAGAGCCCGAGACGGCGGCGGCCTGATATCATTCGCGCAAAACCCGTACGGCTCCGCGCCTGTCCGGCACCCGAATGAGGCCGAGATAACGCAAAGGCTACAACATCGACATGCGGCCCGCGGGTGCGCCATGAGCCCGTCTGCGTCGCCGGCGGCGCTGCGAGCGGAGGGGTGCGGTGCCCGGCACGCTCAGCCGATCTGCGGGCAGACGATGTCCGTCAAGGTCGCGAGCAGCCGGGCGACCCTGGGATCCTCCCGTCGGGTCGGACAGGGTTTGGCTCTCGCGCCGAAACGCGATCAGCCGGTCCTCACGCAGCAGGCACAGGACGAGCCGGCGCTTCTCGTTGGCGTGGAGTCGTAACCGGTGCGCAACGTCCGCCGCCTTGTCTTGGCGGAGCGGCCGACCGCTCGGCGTATCGGCATCAGATCCCAGGCGACGGCGGGCCGCCGTCCTGCTCCGGGGTCGCGCGGCGAGAAGTAAGGAACAAGGCTTGCCAAACGGCGTTCTGTCGATAATTATCGAATTGAAACAATGACTTATCGAAAATAATGCTCTTGATCCGCTCTCCCGCGCAGCAAATCTTCTCCCGTATCCCGGCACGCTTGGTAGGCTCTTCCTACCCCTCCCGCGATGCGCGATTCGACAAGCTGTGCGCGAGCCGGTGGATCGGAAGCCGTGACGGGATTTCCGCTTCAAGGACACCATCATGCTGAGTGCGACGATGCTTCCCGGCGATCAGGTCGTGTTCGATCGGCTCGACCTCGCCGAAGCCCTCGGGATCTGGCGCCATGCGCGGGGCTGGGTGGTCGGCATCCACGGTCAGGCCGGCCGCGCCACGATCGATGTCCAGTTCGACGGCCACGAGACCCTGCAGAGCTACCTGCCGGACCTGTTCCGGCGCATCTCCTGAAGCGATCGGACCGTCCGAAGATGCACGGCCATGACGAGCGCCGCGATGCGGCCGGCTGGCGCGCGGCCCGCCCCCTTCCCGAGATGCCGGCGCTGGCGATCACGCTGCCGCTGCGCGCCACGAACCGAAGCACGGCGGAGACCGACGTATGGGCCGCGATGCGCGCCGAGGCCGAGGCCGCGCTGATCGAGGAGCCGCTCTATGCCGGCCTGATCCAGGCGACGGTCCTCGACCAGCGCAGCCTGTCGGAGGCTCTGGCCTATCGCCTCGCCCACCGACTCGGCGACGGCGACCTGTCGCGGCTCACCATGCGCGATCTCTGCTTCTCCGCATTCGAGGCCGACCGGCATGCAGGGCTGCACGCCGTGCGCGACCTCATCGCCATCCGTGAGCGCGACCCGACCTGCCGGCGCTATCTCGATCCGTTCCTGTTCTACAAGGGTTTTGCCGCGCTCGAAGGCTACCGGGTGGCGCACTGGCTCTGGCATCAGGGTCGGGCGACGCTCGCCCTGCACGTGCAGAGCCGTATCTCCGAGGTGTTCGGCTGCGACATTCACCCGGCGGCGCGGATCGGCTCGGGGGTTTTCATCGATCATGCCACCGGCGTCGTCATCGGCGAGACCACGGTCGTGGCCGACGACGTCTCGATCCTCCAGTCGGTGACGCTCGGCGGCAACGGCAAGGAGAGTGGCGACCGGCATCCGAAGATCGCCCGCGGCGTGCTGCTCAGCGTCGGCGCCAAAGTGCTCGGCAACATCCGGGTCGGGGAAGGCGCCAAGGTCGCCGCCGCCGCGGTGGTGCTGCACGAGGTGCCCGCCCACACCACCGTCGCGGGCGTACCGGCACGGGTGGTCTCGCGCCTGCGGAGCGACGAGGAGCCCGCCCAGACCATGGATCAGTCCTTCGGTTTCGGCGACGGAATCTGAGCCGGCGGCCAGAAAAATCTTTCCGCAACGGGTTGCTTCACGCCCTTCTCGTCAGAGAGCGATCTGGAGAGTATTATTCTCATTACTCGCGATTTTGCAAAATACATTGCTCAATAATACAGATTCGAAAGATTCGCATTCTGCGCTTGCCTAAAAAATTGGAAGATCATTCCGTTGACCGCTGGTTACTGCCGCGCCTAGTACATCAATCGCTCCGACTGAAGGTCTCGATAGACCCTGTTCGGGCAAGTCGTAATCAATAGCGTGACGGTGATCGCAAGTTCAGTGCGGTGCCGGCGCGGCCTTTGTGCCTGCGCCATGTCGGCGGCTGCCTGTCACCAGAACCCGATGAGCTGCCGGCGCCGGTCCCCCCGTCCGCGCCGGCCGAACTTCCGAAACACCGTAAGGAGACGACGAGCGATGAGTGGACCGGGCCTGAGCGTGAGTGCATCCGCTGCGCGTAATCTAGCGACCGCGACCGTCACGTCGGTCCAGAATGTCGCCAACACTCCCCGTTTCCTCCTGCGTCTCCTGCCCTTCGTCGACGTTGCCGGCGGCGTCTACCGGGTCAACCGCCGCGCCGTGGTGCTGGCCAAGCCCGGCCGCATCGATCTCAGTCTTGAGGACAAGGGCCGCACAATACGCCCCAGCTCGCTGCGGGCCGTGCCGCTGTTCAGCCGCCTGGGCGACGCCGAACTGGCCGCGCTCGCGGACAAGTTCACGCAGAGCCGGCACAAGGCCGGCGAGGTCATCGCCGAGGAGGGCTCGTCCGGCCGCAGCCTCGTTGTGGTTGCCGACGGCACGGTCGAGCTGACCCTGTCGGGCCCCTATAAGGGCCGGCTGCGCCAGGGGCTTGCCACGCGCGGCGACTATTTCGGCGACGACGCCCTCGTCGGTGAGGCCGGCCCGGCGCCGGCGGTGAAGGCGCTCTCGGCGGTGACGCTGCTCACCCTCGACCGCGCCGCGATCGAGGACGAGGCCGTCCGCTCGCGCATCGACCAGTACCAGGAGGAGCGTGACCGCCTGAAAGGCCACACCAACTCCTACGGCGAGCAGGGTATCGAACTCCTGGCGGTCCATGCCGGCGAGCCGCGCCTGCCGACCACCTTCGTCGATTACGAGATCGATCCGCGCGAGTATCACCTCTCGACGATCCAGACGATCCTCAACACCCACACCCGCGTCACCGATCTCTATTCCAACGAGATCGATCAGCTGCGCGAGCAGATCCGCCTCACGGTCGATGCCGTGAAGGAGCGCGAGGAGTGGGAACTGCTGAACAACTCGCAGTTCGGCCTGCTCGGCGAGGTCGCCGGCCGCCAGCGCATCCCGACCCGCTCAGGGCCGCCGACCCCGGACGATCTGGACGAGCTGCTGACCCTGGTGTGGAAGAAGCCCGCCTTCTTCGTGGCCCATCCGCGCGCCATCGCCGCCTTCGGCCGCGAGGCCACCCGCCGCGGGGTGCCACCCGTGGTCGTCCACCTCTTCGGCGCGCCCTTCATCACCTGGCGCGGCGTGCCGCTGGTGCCGAGCGACAAGCTGCCGATCGACACCGATCCGGCGACGGGTGCGCAGACCACCTCGATCCTGCTGCTGCGCGTCGGCGAGGGCGAGCAGGGCGTGGTCGGCCTGCAGAAGTCGGGCGTGACCGGCGAGATCGAGCCCGGCCTGTCGGTGCGTTACATGGGCACCAACGATCACTCCATCGCCTCGCACCTCGTGACCCGCTACTTCTCGGCCGCCGTGCTGGTCGAGGACGCGATCGCCCGTCTCGATAACGTGCTGCTGGGCAACTACCATGACTACGCCTAACGCACCCGCTCTCGGTCTTCCGACCGGCAGCGCGGGCGATCTGGCGCATGCCGATCTCGTCTCGCGCCTCGCCCGCGAGATCTATGGCCAGGGACAGGCGGCCAGCGCGCCGTTCCAGACCCACCTGCCGCAGACGCCTCAGGCCCCGCAGGACCTGGAAACCCTCCCCACCGGTTCCGGGCAGCCCGCGCTGCCCGGCGCCGCCCTCGGCACGCCCTCCGTGCCGTCGGGCGCGCTGCCGTCGGGCTTTCAGCCCGACGTCTCGGCCCAGGCTGCCCGGACCTTCGGTGCGCCGCCGGTCGGCCTGCCGGGCCTGACCGGTCCGTCCCACGCCAACCCGGTCGGTGCGACGCCCGCGCCGGCGAGCGCAAACCTGTTCGATGTGGCGGCGATCCCCTCGGTGCATCCGTTCCCGAGCCCGGACCGGCTGCCCGAATTCTTCGTACCGAGCTTGCCCGACGTAGCCGCGGCGATCCCCGGCGGCCCCGACCTGCACCGGCAGATCGCGACCGACCATCCCCGCGCCAACGGCTTCGCCCACGCGCTGGCGCCGCACCTCGTGCCGCGCGATCCCGGCAAGCCCGGCGGCGACGCCGCGCAGGAGCGTTTTTCGCGCACCGGCCAGCGCCCGCATCCGGGCGGATCCGCTCCCGACAACACGGGCGATTACTACTTCCTGAGCCCGGCCCCGCCGCCCGCGAGGGGCAAGAAGGCTGCCGCCCAGCTGCGGGTCGAGCCCTCGCGCCACGCGGGGCCCGCCCCGCGGGTGACCTCGCACGGGTCGGTCCCGGCCGGCGCGCCGTTCGATGTCGAGCACGTGCGAAAGGACTTCCCGGCGCTGCACCAGAGCGTGAACGGCCACCGCCTCGTCTGGCTCGACAACGCGGCCACCACCCACAAGCCGCAGAGCGTGATCGACGCCACAGCGGAGTTCTACAGTCGCCACAACTCGAACATCCACCGGGCCGCGCACACGCTGGCGGCGCGCTCCACGGATCTGTTCGAGGGCGGGCGCGAGAAGACGCGGCGCTTCCTCAACGCGCCGAGCAAGGACGACATCGTCTTCCTGCGCGGCACCACGGAAGCGATCAACCTCGTCGCCAACTCCTACGGCCGGGCGAATATCGGCGCGGGCGACGAGATCATCGTCTCGACCATCGAGCACCACGCCAACATCGTGCCCTGGCAATTGCTGGCGCAGGCGACCGGCGCGACGATCCGGGTGATCCCGGTCAACGACCGGGGCGAGATCATCTTCGAGCAATACGCCGCTTTGCTCTCGGGCCGCACCAAGATCGTCTCGGTCACGCATGTCGCCAACGCGCTCGGCACGGTGAACCCGATCCGGGAAATCATCGCTCTGGCGCATGCCTACGGCGTGCCGGTGCTGGTCGATGCCGCGCAATCGACCCCGCACATCCCCATCGACGTGCAGGCGCTCGACGCCGATTTCCTGGTGTTCTCCGGCCATAAGGTGTTCGGGCCGACCGGCATCGGCGCCCTGTACGGGAAGCGGCACCTCCTGGAGGCGATGCCGCCGTGGCAGGGCGGCGGCCACATGATCGAGGACGTCACCTTCGCCAAGACCGTCTACAAGGGCGCGCCCGAAAAATTCGAGGCGGGCACGCCCGACATTGCCGGCGCCGTCGGCCTCGGTGCAGCGCTCGACTACCTCGAGAGCGTCGGCCTGCCGGCGATCGCGGCCTACGAGCACGACCTGCTCGACTACGCCCAGGAAGGCTTGGCTGAGGTGAAGGGCCTGCGCCTGATCGGTACCGCGCTCGACAAGGCGAGCGTCATGTCCTTCACGATCGATGGCCTCACCAACGAGGCCGTCGCCCACCACCTCGATTCTCTCGGAATCGCGGTGCGCTCGGGCCATCACTGCGCCCTGCCGGCCCTGCGCCGCTTCGGCGTCGATCAGTCGGTGCGCGCCTCTTTGGCCTTCTACAACACGCGGGAGGACGTCGACCTCTTCCTACGCGGGCTGCACACCTTGCCGCGGCGCTGACCTGCGCGTCCAAATACACATTCGGGCGAAGCTGTCGAGCTGGCCTCGCCCGTTCACTCTTGTCGATCTGCGATGATGGATTGCGGGTCAGCAGAAGGCAACGACATCGGCCTGATCAAAGGCCTGCGATCGACGGCCGGCCTTTGATCAGGCCGAAGATTCGATCTTGATCCAGATGCCGGCGGTCTGGGTTATCTTCAAACCGACGGATCGAGCGAGTGTATCCAGAGCTGCGATGGGTTCGAAGAGGTTGAACACGCCCGTCGCGCGCCGATCCGCCACCTCGGGGCTGAGCCGGATGAAACCGGCGAAGTACGGGCGAATCTGCTCGACGATGCTCGCGACGGGTTCATCGTCGATCACGGTGAACCCGGTTGTCCAAGACGCTTCGGCCTCGGCATCGATCTTGCTGCGCGAAAAACCGGTCCCGTCGTGACTGACGCGTTCGCTCGTCAAGACGTTGAAGTAACGCCCTTCCCCTTGGATCGTGCCGCTGCCCTTGAGGCCCGTGACGGCCAGGCGCCCCTCATGCCGGTCGAGAACGAAGGTGCCTGCCGACGCATCGAGCCGGAATGAGCCCAGATCGACCACGAACGGGCGGGTGTCCTGCTCGGACACGTCCAGCATCATCCGGCCGATCACGAGTTCCACGCGCCGCTCCGCCGCAGAGAGCACGACGTTGATCGACGAGCGCGGCGCCAGCACGACCTTGCTGCCGTCATTGAGTTCGAAGCGCGCGTGCTCGGCCGTGCGGGTGTATCGATCGTTGAAGAGGTCCTGCAGCGGCACGAAGCGCTGAAGGGCGGTCGTGCCGACGCCCCCCGCCGCGACGAGGCCGACCAAACCGGCCAGGACCGATCTGCGGTCGCGCATGGTCGCCCGCCCACGGATCTGGGAGACCGTGCCGCGGGGAAGGCCGGAGCGGGCCAGGATGTCGAAGGGCTGAAGACCGCCCGACAGGCGATTCCAGGCTTCGGCGTTGCCGGGGCTGGAACCGCGCCACCGTTCGAAGTCCCGAAGCTGACTCTCCGACATCCGTCCGGCGCTCACGGCCACCATCCACTTGATGGCTTCACGGCCGCTCCCGTCGATCCGGGGATCGTCGATGTCGCTTTTCCGACGGACGTTCGCGTTCGCCATCCCTCAGATGTCCGCCCTTGCCAGATAGACCGCGGAAAAGCCCTGAGTCATGTACTTGCTCACGGCGCTGAGCGAGACGTTGAGTTCCTGGGCGATCTCCTTGTTCGACATGCCATCGATCTGACTCATGAGGAATGCCGCGCGGGCTCTGGGCGACAGCTGGGAGAGCACGGCATCGATCTTCTGGAGCGCCTGGACGATGATGAGCCGCTCTTCTGGCGAGACGTCGACGGCCTCCGGGATGGTCAGGAGCGCATCCTCGTAGGCATTCTGAAGCTTCTTGCGGCGGCGGGCATCGAAGATGATCCGCTTGGCGATCGTGGTCATCATCGCGCGCGGTTCACGCACGCTTCCCACGTTCGGCAGAGTCATAAGCGACAGGAAGACATCCGAGACGATATCTTCGGAGGCGTGGACCGTCCAAGGCTGTCGCGACAACCACGAGCCGAGCCAGGAGGAATGCTCCCGGAACATCGTCTCGACCAGCCTTGCATCCAGAACGCCAGCAACACGTGCCATCAATACCCCCGCGCTCGCAGCTGGACCTCCACCGTAGACGTGAAGGCAGCCCGTTGTTCTGTTTCGTCATCCGCCGCACGCGCGATGCGGGGATGAGCGTCTCTTAGATTAGAAAAGTCCCTAGCCCGGATTTACACTTTTTGTTGTAGTCTAGCTTTCCAAAGTTGTCCGCGCGCGCAAAAGCTTGCTTTTCGACTTGGCGCTGGAACAGATGATTGTTCCAGCACCGTATCCCGACCCCGAGGTCGGGTCTTGTTATCGAGCACCATGCACCCGCCATGCCAACATATGACAGAAATATAACCCAATCCACTCCACGCTCTCACGATCCCCACTTCATCCAGCACGTTATTTCCGTGCTCCGGACGGGATCGCGCTGGAGGTGCAACCGGACGGGCTGCGCCCCGATGAGGCGGTTCCCATCCGACGGGCTCGATCGAGGCCGTGATCCGCAGAGCGAGGCCGACCTCGACAGGTCGCTGCGCCCCGGCCGCGGCCATCGGGGCGAGGGGAGGTCGGCGCCCCGCGATCGGCGGATGCCCCCTGTGCGCCTCGCGACAGCGGCGCGATATTCCGCGCGTGAGGAGAGACGGGCCGGTACGCGCGGTCTGGAACGCATTCCGACGAAGGGGTCACCGGTTCGCCGAAAAAATGCGCGTCACAATAAGGACCGAGAGGCGCCGGCCCGATGCAATGGGGCCGGATACGGCTCCAGAGCATCGTCCCGAAAGGCGGTTGCCGGCCTTCGAAAAAAAGATGATGCGAAAACAAGAGCCTCAAGCATCGTCCTGGATCTGGGATCCAGGACGATGCTTGAGGCCGAATGTTCGATCGCGACCGGATTTACCGCGTGTGCGGAGCGGCCGACACCGGGGTCAGCGTCCAGCCGCCGCCGGGCTCAAGGGTCAGCATCTGGGCATGATGCGCCAGGATGCCGGCGCGGTGTCCGACGCTCACGAAGCGCGCGCCCGTAGCCGCCAGGACGCCGTAGAGATGAGTCTCGGTCGCGCCGTCCACGGCGCTGGTGGCCTCGTCGAGGAGGACGAAGCGGGGCCGCGCGATCAGCACGCGGGCAAAGGCCAGCCGCTGTTGCTCGCCCAGTGACAGGATCTGCCCCCAGTCCTTGATCGTCGAGAGGCCGCCATGGATCGCCGCGAGGTCGGGCAAGCGCACGGCCGTCAGCGCGTCGAGCAGGACGGCATCGGGCACGTCGCCACCATGCGGATAGAGAAGCTGCGTTCGGAGATCCGCCAGCGTCACGTAGGGACGCTGCGGCAAAAACAGGCAATCTGCGGCATGCGGCATCACCACGCGGCCGCTTCCCCGGGTCCACAGGCCGGCCATGGCGCGCAGAAGCGAACTCTTGCCGACGCCGGTCCGGCCGACGATGACGAGGTTCTCCCCCGACAACATCGTCAGGCTCAGGTCGCGCACGAGGCGCTGTTCGCCGCCCGGCGTTTCGAGGCTGAGAGCGTCGAGGGCGACCGTGCCGGCGCAGCGTTCGATCGCAATCCGCCGGTCGGCCCCCGCGGCCTGCTCCGCCTCGATTGCGTCGAAGCGCTCGACGATCTGGGCGATGCGCACCGCGTGGGGGGCGACGCCGGACAGGGGCGCCAGGATGCCGAGCAGAGCCGCCGCCGTGGCGGCGACAGAGGCCGAGACCGCGATGCCCTGCGTCAGGGTCCCGAAATCGATCTCTCCGGCGAACAGCCGGGGCGCAAGCACGAGGTAGGGAATCGCCACCCAGGCCAACCCGAACATGAGGGGCGCCATGTCGGTCACCGCCCGCCGGAACAGCGTGACGATGAGATCGCGCCGCACGACAGCGTCCACCTGCCCGTGCAACCGTGTCCGCTCGGCCGGCTCGCCCTCGTAGAAGGCGATCGCCTCGGCGTTGGCGTGGACGTGGGCGAGGCCGTAGCGCAGGTTGCCGGCGGCCATCGCCGCCGCGTAGCGCAGGCGTACAAGCGGCACGTAGCCGAGATAGGTCGCGACGCATTGCGCGAGGCTGACCGCGATCACCACCCGCATCAGCCCGCCGTCGATCGAGCCGAGCACGGCGCTGCCCGCGGCGAGCGCGCCGAGCGAGCCCAGCACCCTCACGGGTAGGCCGAAGAACAGGGTGACGACGTTCGAGACGCTTTCCTGGATGCGTTGATCCGGATTGTCGATGCCGCCGCGCTGGGCGATGTCGTAGTAGACGCGGTCGGCGAGATAGCGTCCCGCGATCCACTCGGTCAGCCAGATCCGCCAGCCCTTGGTGATCCAGGCGGTCAGGATCATGACCAGCCCGCCGACGAGGATCTCGCCCAGGAAGAGCGCCGCGTAGACGAGGAAATGCCAGCGAAACAGCGGCCCGTCGCGCTCCGTCAGCGCGTTGGTCATGTCCCTGAGGGCATAGGACGAGGCGAGGTTCAGATAGGTGACGAGGGCCGTCTGACCGAGGATCGCGGCCATGGCGATCCAATAGGGCCAGGCCGCGCGGCGGGTCCAGAACGGAATGAAGAAACGCGCGATGCGCCGCAACAGCAGACCGTCGATGCCGAGATCCGCCTTCCGGGCGGAGGACGAAACCGAGGGGTCGTAGGCGGCAGCACCCTCTCCGACGAGCCCGCTCACAGTGCCTCCGCCGGCTCGGCCAAGCGCGCGGCCACGGGCGCCAGTGTCCAGCGCCCTCCGGGCTTGAGCGTCAGGATGTGGGTATGGTGCGCAATGATGCCGTGTCGGTGCCCGACGCTGACGTAGCCGACGCCGCTGCGGGCGAGCCGCGTGTAGAGATGCGTCTCCGTCGCCGCGTCGAGGGCGCTCGTCGCCTCGTCGAGAAACACGAAGTCAGGCCGGGCGATCAGGGCGCGGGCGAAGGCGATGCGCTGCTGCTCACCGCCGGAGAGGGTCTGGGACCAGTCCCGCACCGCCGAGAGGCCGCCATGGGTGGCGGCGAGGCCGGGCAGGCGCACCGCCTCCAGAACCTCGAGCAGCGCCGCGTCGGACCTCGCCACCCCGTGCGGATAGAGGAGTTGGCCGCGCAAATCCCCACCGGTGAAGTAGGGGCGCTGGGGCAGGAACAGGGTGTCGCGGGCTGGGGGCATGGCGATGCCCCCCTGTCCACGGGTCCAGAGGCCCGCCATGGCGCGCAGGAGCGAACTCTTGCCCACGCCCGTCTCCCCGACGATCACGAGGCTTTCCCCCCGCTCGACCGTCAGGCTCAAGGCCCGCACGAGCTGCCGCGCCCCGTCCGGGGTTTCGAGGGAGAGGTTCTCGACGGTCACGCGGCAACCGCCGCGGCGCATCGCGATCCGGGGAACGTCGGTCCGCTCGTCCGCCCGTGCCATCGCATCGAATCGCTCCTGGAGCGGCGCCAGTCGGGCGACCCGGACGGCGAGTTCGCCGAGCGAGGCGACGATCTGGGACAGCGTCTCGATCACGCCGCGCATCATCAGGGTGATCGCGGTGGCCTGGGCCAGCGTCCCGTAGCTCATCTCGCCCGCCGCGATGCGCTCGCCCAGAACGAGGTAGGGCAGCGTCATCCAGGCCAAGGCGAAGGCGGCGTGCACTGTGAGGTACAGCACGGCCTGAAACCGATCGAGGCGGAGCGCCCGGTCGGCGGCCGCGCGGGTGCGGTCCATCACCGCCCGCTTCTCCACCGCCTCGCCGCCATAGAAGGCGATGGCCTCGGCGTGATCGCGAATATGGACGAGGTCGCGCCGCAGATCGCCCTCGGCGACCTGGAGCGCGAGCTGGCGCCGGACGATGGGGGGGACGGTCAGATAGGTCGCGGCGACCTGCACGAGCCCGAGCGCCGGAACCACGAGCAGGAAGCGCTCGTCGATGGCGAGGAAGACCGCGATGGCCCCGCCGAGCCGCGCCACGACGCCGACCGTCCATTGCAGCATCTGGATGGCGTGCTCGATGAAAGGCTTCACGCTCTCGGCAATGCGCTGGTCGGGATTATCGAGGTCGCCGCGCAAACGGATGTCGTAATAGGCGCGCCGGGCCAGATACTGATCGATCACGTGCCGGCTCAGCCACCGGCACCACGCCGCCTCGACGAAGCCATCGACGATGAACCGCGCCTGCGGCACCAGCATCTTGGCGGCATAGACGATCAGATAGGCCGTCAGCGCCGTCTCGAACGCCGCCCCGTCACGGCCCAGCAGCGCATTCGTGGCGTCCTTCAGGAGGGCCGCCGAGCGCACGACGAGATAGGACAGCAGGACGCCCTGGCTCAGCAGCACTGCGAGGCCGATCCAGGCCGACCAGGATTGCGGCCGGCGCCAGAACGGCACCGTCAGGCGGACGATCCGCCGGAAGAAGAGGGCGTTGATCGAGTGGTCTGCTGTCGTCTGACCGGCGGCCATCGCTGTTCGATTTTGGCGGAAATACATTTTTACTCGAATGAGTATCGAGCCTGGAAAAGGACCGTCCTGCCTTGGCCGACGCCTATAACTTGCGCCCCATAGCTCGGCGTATAGTAATATTTATCGAAAATATTGTCGATCTTAAGCTGCATGGACCAGCGATTGTAATCGTATCCAATCAATGCGTCGGCTGTGACGAAGCCAGGGGTCTTGTAGAGAACCGGTCGAGCGTATTGATCAAGTGCGGATGGATCATCTGTCGTGCTATTCGAATTACCTCGCCCGCCGAAACCGAGCGTCAATCCTTGGAAAAGGCCGCCCTGAAACGTGTAGGTTGTCCACAAGCTCCCAGTAAACTGCGGTCTTCCCGACAGAGCGGGTAGAAATTCGTTTGTTGCATACTTGGCGATCACTTGTCCGAAAGATGCAATGAGATTCAATCCGGGATAAACTTCTCCTTGTACATCGACTTCGAAAGCTCGTGTCGAGAGACCGGAGATTGGGATGGCATATCGACAATCCTCCGGATCGCAAATAGAAGTATTATTCTCGAAAAGATCCGAGTAAGACGTCGTAACGGTCAGCTTTTTATCAAACAGGAAGAAACGACCTCCGACCTCCCACTGATCGGCTGAGCCGGGCGGCAGTGGTTGGCCGTTCCTTTGTGTCGTATAATTAGGCTTAAATCCCACATTCCGCGAGCCGTAGACCGTAAAGTATGGGGTGACGTCGAATGCGGCGCCGGCAAGCCAAGACAGGCCGCTTCCCAATCTCGGCACCAATTGCCTGTTGTCTTCAGTTTGGACGACGATCGGATTTCTGAATCTTTGGCGGAAGCGATCGAAGCGAACCGATCCAAGTATGTGAAGTCGATTATCCAAAGTATCAATTTGATCGATATAATAGTAACCTACGCCGTACGAATTTCGTAAGTCAACACCGCTGTTCGGAAAAAAGCTGTAGTCTGGAGTGCTGATCAAACTGTAGTATGGTAACCCAGTAAAAGCATTCGTCTGTAAGCCTCCGTATCTGAGGGTGCCGACAGTCTGGCCAAGAGCCTGGTAGTCGATTCCGAATTTCGATGTTTGGCGAGCAAACCCCGCATCATGAACGAGCGTAATATCCGATCGATTTGTGATTTTTTCGAAATCGTACGGAAAATAACTCAGCGTAGTTCTATAAACATTGATTGGGTCGCCCGAAGATCGTCTTAGGGTGCTCGGCCAATTGAATGTGTTGATCTCATTTTTTGATTTGCTGTAGAAGAATCGGTTGTTAAATGTCGTGTCGAAACCCAGAACGTCTCCGAAGCGAAGCGTCTGGTCAGAATACACATCTACAGTTTCATCGATGACGGCAAGTCGGGGGTTGAGATAAGGAACTCCACGCGGTAGCCTGAGGGGGCGCATCAAAGCTGAATTGTCAAAATCCTTGTTTATGATCAGGTTTGATGCTTCTACGAACGTATACTGCGCCGGCAGTCTCCGCTCCTTTCGATAGCGGACACCCGCCAAGATGGAAATGTCGCCATTGTCATACCGTGCCGAGGGCGAGATCAGATATTGATACCCATCGCGGTAGCCCGCATGATTTTCATCCGCATGATTTCCTGAGATATTGAAGCGATATGTCAGGCTTTCCGTGTCCGCGACGGGGCCACCAAAATCGAAGGCAAGCGTTCGATAATTGAATGAGCCATAGCGTATCGTCGCATCGCGAATTACCTGATTGGTCGGCTGCTTCGTCGCGATGTTTACCGTTCCGCCCAGTGAACTTGCGCCGTTTAATATCGACGTCGGCCCCTTGAGCACTTCGACGCGCTCGACGTCGTCGATTGGCATCTGGCTGAAGCCGCTGCTGAGCGCCCCGTTGCTAAAGCCCTGCCCGTTGATCGAAACATTATCGGTCGGGACGCCTCGAATAACGAAAGATTGCGCACCGGTAGATGTCGTTGCAATTGAAACACCGGAAACGTTCCGAGCCACATCACCTGCGTTTGTCGCGACCTGGGATCGAATCACATTAGAGGTGACTGCGTTCACCGAGAGCGGGATGTCTTTCGCAGCGACACCGGCAAGACGCACCGTGTCGCCGGCATTGCCGGCCTGAAACCCGACATCGCCGAAGCGCGATCCCCCGCTCTCATCGGTCACGTCGATGGCGGCGACATCGCCGAGGCCCGCGGCGGCGGCGGCGGGCGAGGCGCCGGTATCGGCGACGACGGTGACGCCGCCAGCCGCGCCCGGCACCATGCGCAGGCCCGTCCCCGCCAGAACCCGAAGCAACGCCTCGCGGACGGTGAGGCTGCCTTGAAGCGCGGCCGCCCGGCGGCCGGCGGCGACTTCGGGTGGGAAGGAGATCATCACGCCGCCCTGGCGGGAGATCGCAACCAGCGTACGGGCGAGATCACCCGCGGGCATGTTGAACTCGATCTGCGTATCGAGGCCGGCCTGCACCGGCGTGACGCTTGCCACAAGCACCGCGAGGACCGGAAGACCGGCCCTGCATGCGGAATGCCCCCAAACCTTGATCATTGCGGCCTCTTGAACTTGGCTCTCCCCTCCTTTGTCTGAGATGGCGGCCGAATCCCTACGGCTCCGCTTGAGAAATTCACCGCGCGCTGCGCCTCTCGATTGAGAGCGGGCCGCCGCTCGCAGCCTATTCGCGTAGATCGCGCAGCAAAATCGTGTGGATGGGGTCTCAGACCGACAAAGCGGCGGCGGGGCAAAGGCCGCGATCGAAGAATGCGTCCACGGCCGCCCGATAGGGATCGAGCACGAGGTCGCGCTCGGCGAGCCAGCGCGGGTCGAGATGGGTGCTGCGGTAGCGCTCGCCCGAATCGCACAGCAGCGTCACCACCGAGCCGGTCTCGCCCCGCGCCGACATGTCGGCGATGATCCGGGCCGCTGCCCAGAGATTGGTGCCGGTCGAGCCACCGCAGGAACGGCCGAGCCGCTCGGAGAGCACCCGTGCGGCGGCGAGGCTGGCAGCGTCCGGCACCGCCTCGGCGCGGTCGATCAGATCGGGCAGAAAGGAGGGCTCGCAGCGCCCGCGGCCGATCCCCTCGATGATGGAGGATCGCCCGTCGGCGAGGCGCACCGACCGGTCGGCGAGGTGGCGGTGGAAGACCGAGGCCTCCGGATCGGCGAGGCAGAGCCGGGTCGCCAGGCGCCGATAGCGGATGAAGCGGCCGATCGTAGCCGAAGTGCCGCCGGTTCCGGCGCCGACGACGACCCAGGCGGGGATCGGGTGCACCTCGCGCGCCATCTGCGCGAAGATCGATTCGGCGATGTTGTTGTTGCCGCGCCAGTCCGTCGCCCGCTCGGCGAAGGTGAACTGGTCCATGTAATGGCCATCCAGGGCGGCCGCGAGCTGCTCGGCCTCGGCGTAGACGGCGCACGGCGTCTCGACGAAGTGGCAGCGACCGCCGTAGCGGGTGATCTGCACCACCTTTTCGGCGGAGGTCGCCCGCGGCATCACCGCGACGAAGGGCAGGCCGAGGAGTTGCGCGAAATAGGCTTCGCTCACGGCGGTGGAGCCGCTCGATGCCTCGACCACCGTGGTGTGGGGACCGATCCGCCCACTGCACAGACCGTAGAGGAACAGCGAGCGCGCCAGCCGATGCTTGAGGCTGCCGGTGGGATGGGTCGATTCGTCCTTGAGGTAGAGGGTGATGTGGGGGAAGGCCGGGAGCGGGACCCGCAGGAGATGGGTGTCGGCGGAGCGATTGAAATCCGCCTCGATCGTCTCCACCGCTTCCGCGATCCAGCGGCGCGTCCGCGCGGTGCCCGGCGGCTCGCATTCCGCGCTCATGCGAGCCTCCCCGTCATCTGCGCCACCCCGGCGCCGATCAGGGCAACGCCCGTGACGCGCCGGAACAGACCACCCGTGGTACGGGCCAGGAGCGTGCCCGCCAGGGCCCAGCTCATCGCCGCGACCAGGGAGAGCCCGCAGAACGTGGCCTGGAGCAGCACGAGCTGCGGCAGGACGGGCTCCGAAGCCTCGACGAACTGGGGCAGCAGCGCACAGAAGAAGACGAGGCCTTTCGGGTTCAGCGCGGTGACGAGGAAGACGCTGGCAAAGGGACGACCGCCGTGTGGGGGCGCCGCACCCGTTGCCTCGGAGGTGGCCGCCCGGCCGAACAGGGAAGTGAGGCCGAGACCGATCAGGTAGGCCGCCGCGGCCACCTTGAGGATCGACAGGAGGCCCGAAGAGGCCGCGAGCAGGGCGCCGAGGCCGAAATTGCAGATGGTGAGGGCGACGCTATCCCCCAGAACCGCGCCCGCGACGACGCGGGGGAGCGTCGCGCGGCCACCCAGGGTGGCGTAGCGCAGAATGATCAGGGCGGTCGGCCCCGGGATCGCAAGCACGATGCAGGAGGTCGCCACGAAGGCGAGCCAAGTATGGAGGGTCATCGAGGTGCATTCGGCTCGTGCCGCAGCGGGGCACACCGCGGGGCGATTACCCCAAGGCAGAAAACGCGCCGGTGAAACGCGCGTCTCACCGGCGCTGGTCCGCGGCCGCTCATTCCTTGTGGGACGAGACGCCGAACTTCACACGCCTGCCGCGCATATTTCTGGATGAATCTACCGATCCTATCCTGTGTAGGTTGTGCGGCGCCGTCAGGCGAGGCGGCAACTGTCGCCCACGCAGATCACCGTCCGCGGCTCGGCCGGCTGCGGCGGCGCGGCGCTGGCGCAACGGTCCCGCAGGACCTCGATTGACGTCAGCGCTTCGGCGGATGCCCCGGCCTCGATCCCGGCCTGCCGCGCCCGCCCGGCCGCAGAGGCCGCTTCGCCTGCCCGGCCCGACGCGAGCAGGGCCTCCGCGAGGGCCTGCGAGAGACGCATGGCGAGGCTGGGGCTGGGTTCGGGGCCGATCAGGAGGCGCACCCGTTCCAGCGCCTCGACGCTCAGGGCTGCGGTGCGCTTCAGGGCCGGTCCCTTCAGGGCGCCGATATCCTGTATTAGGCTCGTGCCGATCTTGAAGAGCGTGTTGACGTCATCGACCGCCGCGCGCACGACCAGATGCAGTCCGTAATCCAGCGCGGCGTCGCTCCCGGGCGCGAGTTGCTTGAACCTGCCGAAGCCGTGCGTCCGTTCGAGTTCGGGCTCGGCCGCGAAGGCCGTGTCGTAGGCTCGGATGATCCCCTCGCGATCGCCCGCCGCGAAACTGGCAGCGACCGCCCGTTCCAGAGCCCTGGCCTCGCGGACCTTGTTCTGCACCAGCTGATCCCGGTGTGCTTCGGCCGCGGCAGGCAGGTCCCATCGCCCTTCGATCACCGCCGCGAGCGGCTCGTCAAGATCCATCGGATGACCGATCCAAGCGATCCGGCCCTTGCCGTCGACGATGAAGGCGGACGGCACGCCCTGCTCATAGGCGGCGTCGCACCAAGCTGCGCGCATCCGGCTCCGGCGCGCGCCTTCGGCCGGTGCCCGATCAACGGCGATCCGGTAGCCGATCGCATCGTCATGCTCGCGCACGAAGGCGCGTACTTCGTCGAGATCGGTCCACCCCACCGCGACGCCGATGACCGGAACCTGAGGGTGGCGGTTCTGGAGTTCCGTGAGGTGCGGGAGGCTGGCCTTGCAGGGCCCGCACCAAGTCGCCCAGAACTCGATGACGTGGACGGTCCCCGGTGCGAGGACAACGATCGGCTCTCCCTTCAGGAAGGTCTCGACCTGGATCGCGGGTGCCGGATCGCCGATTAGCAGTTCCGAGAGGGACATGGGTGAGAACCTTTTCCAGGCTTGCGCTGGATTTCAGCGGGGCTGAGCGGCCTTCGGCCCGCGACGCGCCGGCCGGGCCGTGTGGAGGGGTGGGCGCGGCTACTTGCGCGGACCGCGCGCGGAGCGCGGCGGCTCGGGGGGGGGCGGTTCGGCGACGGCCACCTCCGGTGGAACCGGTGCGCCGTCCGGCCCCACCACCAGCGCGGCGCCGTAGGGGCCGGTGATGGGTTGGAGCGCCTCGTTGATCGGGGCGATAGCGGCATCGAAGGCGTGAAGCCCCTCGGTGATCGGTCCGACGATCACTCCGATCGGTGCGAAGATGTAGCCCGCCAGATCCGGTCCGATGGCCTTCTCCGGCCGCGGGGGCCTCTGGGCCGGCGTAGCGGAGCCTCCCGCCTGCGGCGGGGCTCCGGGAGCCAGGAGCGTGCCGCGCGTCTCCGCCGCCATCGCATTCTGGTCCGCCCGTCGCCGCAACGCGGCGTCCAGCGGCTGGCCCGGCACGGCGGCCGCGCCCGCGTCCTGCGGCGATGGCTGCGCCCCGGCCGCGCTCGGCAGGGCGAGGATCAGGCCCAGGCTCATCACGACGATCGGTCTCATGCTCTCACCTCCCAGTCCGGCGGTCCGTGCCGCCCTCTGTCCTCGTGCGCGCGCGGCCGGACCGGCACGCTCACAGCCCCTCCGGATCGCCGGCCACCGCGACGAGCAGCCCGCCATCACCGAGCAGACGCTCGGCCGCGCGCCGGCCGTCCGCCGGACTCACCGCCGCGATGCAGCGGTTGCGCGTATCGAGCCAGTCCGGCTCGCGCCCATCCAGCTGCAACTGGAGCATGAGGGCGGCGATGGCCGGGGAGGTGTCGAGGCGAAGCTTATGCGAGCCGAGCAGATAGCCCTTGGCCCTGTCGATCTCCTCGGCGGCGAGGCCCTCGCGAGAGAGGCGATGGATCTCGTCCTGGATCACGCCGAGCGCCTCGGCCGCGCGGTCGTTGCGCGTCGCCGTCGTGCCCACCAGCGTGCTGGCACCGTCCGCGAGTTGAAGCATCGAGCGGACCGAGTAGCACAGGCCCCGCTGCTCACGGACGGCGCGGAACAGGCGCGAGGACAGGTCGCCGCCGCCGAGGCCCTGATTCACGACCATGGCGGCCGCGAAATCCGGGTCCGTGCGGGGAATGCCGGGCCGCCCGAACCGGATCGTGGATTGCGGCAACTCCAGGCGCGTCACGACCCGGTCGCCGAGGCCGCCGAGTACGGTGGCGGGTGTCGGCGCCACCGCTTCCGGCGGAAGCTCGGCGAAGGCGCGGTCGAGCGCGGCGCCGAGCGCCTCGGGCCCGATCGCACCGACGACGGCAACGCGAAGATTGCCGCGGCTCACCATGCGCGCGTGCAGGGCGACGAGGTCTACGCGTTCGATGCGCTCGAGGCTGGCGAGGTCGCCGTTGGCGGGGCGGGCATAGGGATGCCCTTCGAAGCCGCGGGCGGCGAAGGCCCGGCCTGCGACCTTGTCCGGCTGGCTCAGGCCTGCGCGCACCTCGGACGCGACGGCGCCCCGGATACGCGCCACGTCGTCGGGTGCCAAAAGCGGCGCGCGAAGGGCGAGTCCGAGCAACTCGAAGGCCCGCTCCGCGTTGCGCGAGAGGGTCTTGAGCTCGCCTCGCAGCGTGTCGCTCCAGATCGAGAAGGACAGGCGGATGGCCTGGTCGCCCAGGGCCCGCCGGAACGCGCCGCCCTCCAGTGGCCCGGCACCTTCCGTGAGCAGATCGGCGAGCATCCGCGCCGCGCCGGCCCGATCCGACGGATCGAGCACCGGTCCGCCGCGGAACCCGAACTGCACCGACAGGATCGGCAGCGTGTGGTCCTCGACCAGCCAGGCCTCGAGTCCGCCGGGGCTTCGCACGCGCTGCACGCGTTCGGCGAAGGTCGTGGCAGGGGGGGGGACGTGGATCGTCATGACGGGCGCCTCCGCTCCTTAGGCCGCTTCGGACCGGACGAGATGGCCGGAGACCCCGCCCTGCCGGTCCAGAAGGAGCAGGGCCGCGCTCAGCGCCTCGGGCGTGACCGCCTCGATGCGATCCTGCCACGTCGCGAGTTCCTCGAGACGCAGCCCGCAGCACAGGGCCATGCCGTACCAGTTGGCGAGACTGACCTGATTGTCGCGAGCATAGAGCGCACTGGCGACGAGCTGCGTCTTGGCACGCTCGACCGCCTGCGCCTCGAACCCGGTTTCGCGCAGGCCGCCGAGAACCGCATCGACCGCCTGATCGAGTTCATCGAGCGTGGTCCCGGGTGCGGGGAGGCCGCTGATGTAGAAGCGCGAGCGGCCCGCAAAGAGGCTGCTCCAATAGGAGGCCTGGATGCGGGTCGCGCAGGATCGCTCCACGGCGAGCCGGGTATGCAGGACCGAGGTATCGTCCCCGCCAAGCAGGAAGGCGAGCAGTTCCAGAGCCTCGGCCTCGCCGGGCGCCGCCGTGCCGGGGGAAGGTACGGTGTGGAGCCGCATCAATTGCGGCTCGCTCACCGTCGGGTCGGCCAGCGTGACCTGCCGGTGGGCGCGGATCGGCGGATCCTGAGGATGGCTGCGCGCCAGAGGGACGCCGGAGGGACTGATCGAGCCGTAGATCCCGGCGGCGAGGTCCAGCACCGCCTGCGGCTCGGCATCGCCCGCGACGAGGAGGAGGGCGTTCTCGGGTGTGTAGAACCGCCGGTAATAGGCGAGCGCGTCCGCCCGGGTCAGGCTCTCGATCTCATGGCGCCAGCCGATGATGGGCCGGCCGGCGGGGTGGGAGGGGATCGCAGTGAGCGCCACGGCCTCGCCGAGGAGCCCCGGCGGATTGGCATCGGCGACCATGGAGCGCTCTTCCAAAATGACGGCGCGCTCGGCGGCCACCACCGCCTCGTCGAGCACGAGGCCGCGCATCCGGTCCGCCTCGTAGGCCATGCAAGTGGACAGATACTCCTTGGGTACGCGCTGGTAGTAGGCCGTGAAATCCCAGCCCGTGAAGGCATTCTCCTCGCCACCCACGGAGGCCAGGAGGGTGCTGAACGTTCCGGCCGGGTGATCGTCGGTGCCCTTGAACATCAGGTGTTCGAGGAAGTGAGCGATGCCGGATTTGCCCGCCGGATCGTCGGCCGATCCGTTCCGGTACCAGACCATGTGCGTGACGATCGGGCTGCGTCGATCCGGAATAACGACGACCTGCATCCCGTTGTCGAGCCGGAAGGCCGAGGCGGGGACGGCGGAGGCAGCATGCCCGCTCGAAGAGGAGGAATTCGGAAGCATCGGTCTCGGTTTCTTGCGATCGCCCCGTCCCGGTGCCCGTTTGCACCGGAACGCCTTGACCGTCTCAGCGGCGGTTGAAGTTCATCGGGACGGTCAGCGTCATCGGCTGGCCGCCGGGGGGCGGCGGGAAGGGCGCGGCCCGGTACATCACCGCCACGGCCTCGGCATCGAGGGCGGCATTGCCGGATGAGGCGATGAGACGTGCGCCGGTCACGCTGCCGTTGCCCGCAAAGCTCACGCTGACCACCGCCACCCCGGTCGCCCCCGCCGCCCCTGGGGGAAACCGCTTGGCGCGCACAATCCGTATCCGCATTTCGTTCTGCCAGGACGCCCGCGACGCTTGGCTGATCGAAGCGCCGGCGGCGGAGGCCGCCGTACGGTCGGCCGTTGCCTGATCCGAGCGGGGGCCGCCGCTGCTACGTGCGGCAGTGCTCGGGTGGTCCTTCTTCAGGACGGGCTTTTCGGGCTTCTTTTTCTCGAGCGGCTTCTTCTCCGTCTTCTTCTCGGGAGGCTTCGGCGCGGGCTTCGTCACCGCCTTGGGCGGCGTCGGCGGCAGCACGGCCTGCGGCTTGACCACCGGGGGCGGGGCCTCGATCACCGGTTCCGCGTCCGGCGGCGGCGCCTCCTCGACCGGTTCGGGCTCGGCCTCGTCGCTGGCGGGGACGGGTGGCCCCTCCGCGGCGTTGTCGACCTCGGACTTCGCTACGGTCGGCTCCGGCGACATGTCGATCATCACCGCCGCCGGCATTTCGAGGGGGGCGGCCGGCGTCTCGGCTTGACGGGTCAGGAGGAGGTAGAGGCCGATATGAACACCGAGCGTCAGCAGGCCCGCCGCCGCCCAGCCCAGGATCTGGACCGCCGACGAGGATTCGCGGCTCTCCTGATGCGTGCGGCCCCGCTCGGCGGCCCGCACGAAGGCTTCGGGCGGCGGATGAATCATGGCTGCGTTCCGCTCGAAACGTCTTCGAGACCGACGAGGCCGACCTTGAGGTAGCCGGCCGCGCGCAGAAGGTTCATCACCCCCATCAACTCGCCGTAGGGCACGCCCTTGTCCGCGCGCAGGAAGATGCGCTCATCCTTGTTGCCCTTGGTCGCGGCATCAAGGGCTGCCCCCAGAGCCGGCCGGGCCACCGCGTCCTCGCCCAGCGCGACGCCGAGATCGGCCTTGACGCTGACGAAGATCGGCTTGTCGGGGCGCGGCTGCTGCGGCGCCGCGGAGACCGGCAGCTCGACCGGCACGTCGACCGTCGAGAGCGGCGCTGCCACCATGAAGATGATGAGCAGCACCAGGATCACGTCGATGAACGGCGTGATGTTGATGTCGGCGTTCTCGGCGAGATCCCCGCCGTCGTTGGATCCGAGATTGACGGCCATGCCCTTACTCCGCCGCGACGCGGATGCCGGGTTTGCCGCCGTAGGTATTGAGCTCGCGGCGGTCGAGGTCACGCGAGAGGTGGCGCATGATCAGCGCGACGGCGTCGCCGGTCATGGCGCGGTAGCCGGTGATGGAGCGGGTCAGCGCATTGTAGATGACGACGGCGGGGATGGCGGCGACAAGGCCGATGCCGGTGGCGAGCAGCGCCTCGGCGATGCCCGGCGCCACGACCGCGAGGTTGGTGGTGTTCGAGTTGGCGATGCCGATGAAGCTGCCCATGATGCCCCAGACGGTGCCGAACAGGCCGACGAAGGGGCCGATCGAGCCGACGGTGGCCAGGATGCCGGTTCCGGACGCCATGCGCTTTCCGACCATGGTCTCGATCCGGCTTAGAGCGATCGCTGCCCGCTCCTTGACGCCCTCGCTCGGCAGGCCCCGCGAAAGAGTCAACTCTTCCTCGGCCTCGACCAGAAGAAGGGCGCCGACGCCGCGGCGAACACGCTGACCGGCCTCCGCGAGGGTGGCGGACGCCCGGATCTCCTTGAGGCTGGCCCTCATCCCCCGCTTGGCGAAGACGAGGCTCAGGACCTTCACGAGCAGGATGGTCCAGGTGACCACCGAGGCGGCGACCAGGATCAGCATCACGGCCTGCACGACCGGATCGGCTGCGAGGAACATCCCCATCGGCGAAAGGTCGTGGGCGGCCTCGGGCTTCCGGGGTGCGGCCGGGATCTCTGCTGACGTCGCAGCCGGGGCGGCCTCTGCTGGCGTCGCAGCCGGGGCGGCCTCTGCGGTAGGCGCCAAAGGGGCTGCTGCGGGAGGCGCTGGCTGTGGATCCTGCGCCGCGGCCGGCGTGGACAGGGCCAGCGCGCCGAGAAAGAGGGCCTTCACCAGTGTCCGGGTGAGGAACCGCCCAAGACCGGGCGTTGAAACAGACTGTTGCAAGTCCTTCAGTACTGTCATCGCGCTTTCACCTTCGTTGCGGTGACCGTCGGGTTTCGAAGGGTCTGTGCAACGAGGCCGGCAAACTGACACGGCCATCGGCTCGGTTTTTCAGTTTGTGGGTAAGATTTGCGACCGCGCTTCGGCGTTTGACGGATCCGATGCGAGTCCAGTCCGGCGCTGCAGGGCAGCCGCGACGGTGCGGCGAGCCTTCGCACCATCCCAGGACGGCGGTCGCCGACCTTCGAAGAAAGGCGGCTAAAAAAGAGCGCCTCGTCCTGCATCCAGGACGAGGCGCTCGGGCACGTGGCGTAACGGGGGGCATTCAACGGCCGGCCGCGGGAACAGCAAGCCGTGAACGCCTCAAACCTCAGGCGGCGCGGAAGTCATCCAATCCATCGGTCCATGCGCAATCGCCGGTCAGCGTCTCGAGGAAGAGGCCGTCGATGCGAGCGCGCTCGGCCTCGACGAGCGGGCCGTCGACGGCGACCGGCCGGCAGCGGCCCGACAGACCCGGCGGCACGAAGTCCGGGTTGTGCAGGGCGAAGTCGGAGGCGCCTTCGAAGAACGGACGGCAGCCGAAATCGAGGAAGCTTTCCGCCGGCAGGCCCTCGGCGAGCAGGATGTCGTGGGCGTCGAGTTCGACGTGCCAGTAGGTGACGCTGGCCTGCTCGGTGCGGGCGATGGAGGTACCGTTGATCAGGCACATCACCGGCACGAGCACGCCGCCGGTGTTGTCGGCATCGGCTCCGACCAGGACGGGGTGCCCTGGGGAGAGAAGAAGGTCGCGGGCGGGCCGGGCGTGCCCGAACGCATCGGCGCGCACCCGGACGGGGGCCTGATCGCGGGGCATCGGCCTCTCGGCGCTGCCGAGGTCGCGCTGGCCGATCCAGGTGATCGGGCGATGGCGGCCGGAGGCGGTGACGGCGGTGTCGCCGACCTGCAGATGCTCGACCGCCACTTCGCCGCGGCTCGTCAGGATCCGCGTGCCCGACGCGAAGCAGAGAGCGAAAGGCGCGGACGAAATCGTGACCGGCGTACCGGGCTCGAAAGACTGGTCCGAATACAGGACGTAAGCATATCCACCTAATGGCGTCGAAAAGGACCTTGTAACGACACCGCCGTTATTCGCAAGTTGCCCAACGTACTCTCTGTTGGTGAGCGTCGTTATTCTGCCGTTGAAGTTATGTACGGCCTGCATGTTATCGTTCGGACTGTCGCCGAGCACGGCGAGGTCGTCAGCGCCGCTTGCCGCCGGCAAATCGGTCAAAGTGAAGGTGCCGACGGTTCCTCCGCTGGTGCTTTGTGGGCTGATCCGATCAAACCCCAGATTGCCGGCTGGATTGCTCAGCGAGTAAACGCGCGTGAAAGATTGAGATGGCGCAGATGTCGATGCCATGATCCGTCCCTTTTTATGTCAGTGAAAATACTTCCACATGTCCAATTTGTTGCGAATCTGGCGCAGAATGGGAGTCGCGGCAGGGCCATGAAATGGACAGGCTTTGAGGATCCCGCCGCTCCTGATCGCCATCCGCTTCTGCAAAAGGGATCGTGCCAAGACATGCGATAGGATCGGTCGCGATTCCGAGTGTGTCACACACTTACGGCTGTCGACCTTTCTTTGCCGGCGGCAGCGCAGAGGGCATTTTGTAGGAGGGCCGAGAGCTGTATCGGATCTGATTACATCAGGCCGGTGTCTCTCGGGCCCTGTTTCGAGGCGGATTTCTTGACGAGTCTATTTTTACATCGTCAGAATGCACTCTAAGCAGCCGCGAGAGCACTCCGAGCCGAAGTGTAAACCGGTGCAGCGAGCGAGAGAGCGTCAAAACAGCGGCTCGGAACCATGCCCGATTGCCATGCGATCGGGAAAGTCTCCGAGACGACGCCATCGGCTTCGGTCCACGCGCAATGGCCGGTCAGCGTCTCGAGGAAGAGACCGTCGATGCGAGCGCGCTCGGCCTCGACGAGCGCGCCGTCGACGGCCACGGGGCGACAGCGGCCCGAGAGGCCCGGAGGCACGAAATCCGGGTTGTGCAGGGCGAAGTCGGAGGCGCCTTCGAAGAACGGACGGCATCCGAAATCGAGGAAGCTTTCCGCCGGCAGGCCCTCGGCGAGCAGGATGTCGTGGGCGTCGAGTTCGACGTGCCAGTAGGTGACGCTGGCCTGCTCGGTGCGGGCGATGGAGGTACCGTTGATCAGGCACATCACCGGCACGAGCACGCCGCCGGTGTTGTCGGCATCGGCTCCGACCAGGACGGGGTGCCCTGGGGAGAGAAGAAGGTCGCGGACAGGCCGGGCGTGCCCGAACGCACCGGCGCGCACCCGGACGGGGGCCTGATCGCGGGGCATCGGCCTCTCGGCGCTGCCGAGGTCGCGCTGGCCGATCCAGGTGATCGGGCGATGGCGGCCGGAGGCGGTGACGGCGGTGTCGCCGATCTGCAGATGCTCGACCGCCACTTCGCCGCGGCTCGTCAGGATCCGCGTGCCCGACGCGAAGCAGAGAACGAGGGGCGCCTGCGAGAAATTGGAACTTGGGACAATATCAAATGCCCTGAAGGAAGATGGTTCACTGTTCGTCAGCAGAAAATAAGTGAATCCATCCGGAGTTCTGGTGGATGGGAACCGAACAATGGTCCCATTGTCCTGAGATTTCCCCCAATAAGAATAATTTTGTTGTGTGGTGAAATAATTTGCCGGCGTCGTTGTGATGCGCGCCAACTCGCCGGGCGTATCGCCCAGAATACCACTGTTATCACTATCGGTGACGACGAAAGTGGGAGCGTCCGGAGCGTCAACTCTTTGCGGTTCGACGTTGCCGATCCTGAAACTGCTTGTCGAAGCGTCGGTGGAGTTGAGCTCGACGAAGGTTCTATATGTCAGTGATGGGCTGGGTCCGGAGGACATGTCGAGGTCTCCTACTAGATTTCACGATGTTACTTGGTTGCTTCGCTCTCATGGGCATTATAAAAATCTATAATTTTGTTCAATACAATCGAAACATAACAATATTACCAGATAAATACCATATAATCTATGTGTGCGGCAATGGTTCTCATTTTCCGGAAACCGGATCTGGCCTGGTCGCGTCGCGGAATAAATTCGGTATTCAGGGCGTTTGGCCCGATAAGTCGGGCAACGCGCCTGAATCCAAATTGCACTGGCGCATGATGAGCCTCCGCTCTGCTAAGCTTTCGAAATCCCTGTGGGACGACAAAGAAAAATTCGCACGACCCTTCGCAACTTTTTTGAGTTCGACGCTCACCTGCTCCGTCAGCCGCTCGCGGTTTGGGCGCTAGTCGATGCTGGGCTGCGCCTCGTAGTGCGTGGCCTTGCCCCCCGTTTGCCCCCGTTCATAACCAGAGTCCGTTCTGGTTCTGGTCCTGTCGGGACCGGGTTGCAAACGCGTTCGGGGTGAGCCCGCCGAGGCTCGTGTGGGGGCGGCAGGTGTTGTAGTCGACCCGCCACGCCTCGATGATGGTCTGGGCCGCCGGGAGGCTTCGGAACAGATGCTCGTTCAGGCACTCGTCGCGCAAGCGCCCGTTCAGGCTCTCGACAAAACCGTTCTGCTGCGGCTTGCCGGGGGCGATGTAGTGCCACTCGACCGCACGCTCCTCCTGCCAGCGCAGGATGGCGTGCGAGGTCAGTTCGGTGCCGTAGCACATCAGGAAGATGGCTCGACGGTTCTGGGGCGGCGCGCGAAGCCATGCTGAGCGCAGCGCGCCGCCCTGGGCGGTCATGGCCGATCGACAGGTCTCGAGAGTGACGGTGTTCGAAGCCTCATTCCGGAGACGGATCGACCATGACCAGACCGCAGCTCACGCCGCCGGCCGGCGTTCTCGTAGCCATCGACGTCGCCAAGGCTCGCAACGAGGTCCTCATCGAGGTGCCCGGCCTCGCCCGCCGACGCCGGCTGAGCGTCCTCAACACCCGCGCCGAGCACGACCGTCTGATCGCCCAGCTGTCGGACCTCGGTCAACCGGTGACCTGCGGGTTCGAGGCCACCGGCAACTATCACCGCCCGATCGCCTGGCGCCTGCTTCAAGCAGGCTTTGCCGTACGCCTGATCTCGTCTGTGGCCCTCGCTCGCACACGCGAGGCTCTGCACAACGGCTGGGACAAGAACGACCCGAAGGACGCCAGGTCATGCTGCACATGATCCGCATCGGCGCCTCGCAGGTGGACCACGACCCGCTCGCCGCCGGCATCAACGACGTGCAGGAACTGTCCAAGACGCACGACGCCGTCTCGCGGGCCAAGACCGAGGTGCTGCATCGAATCCTGACCCACTACCTGCCGCTGTACTTCCCGGAGGTCGACCGCTTCCGCCATAACAGCCGCTCGGACTGGTTCTTCGCCTTCCTCGATCGCTTCCCCACGCCCGCCAGCATCACCACGCTGAGCAAGGAGGCCTTCATCGCCGCCGCCTGGGATGTCGTCGGGCGCAAGGGGGCCAAGGCGCAACTGCTCGGCGACATCTACGAGACGGCTCGCAGTTCGATCGGCCTGCCGGTGCCGCCCGATGCTCCGGCGGTGAGCATGTTCCGGCTCGTCATCGGCGCGGTGCGCGGGCTGATCCAGCAGCGCGACGCCATCGAGGCCACGGCCGACGCCCTCCTGACGGACAGCGCTGACTACAAGCTCCTGCGCCGCATCCCCGGCATCGGCCCGATCAACGCCCTGACCATCCTGGCCGAGGCCGGCGATCTACGCCGCTTCAGCCATCACCGCCAGTTCCTGAAGTTCTGTGGCCTCGATCTGACCACGCAGCAATCCGGCACCTTCCGCGGCCAGACCAAGCTGTCGAAGTACGGCAACGCCCGCCTGCGCCGGACCCTGTGGCTGGCGGGACAGGTCGCCATCCGGCAGCGGGAGAACGGCTTCCGCGACAAGTTCGAGCGCTACATCGCCCGCGACCGGCACAATGCCGACCTGCGGCGCAAGGCGCTGACCGCGATCACCGCCAAGATGGCGCGCGTGGTGCACGCCGTCATCAAGACCGGTGACGACTACCGGCCCTTCGTCGAGGGGCCGGTGCCAGGTGGGAGAACCCCTCTCAGCAGAGCCGTGAGGGCGTGAGAACCGCGACCCTGTAGACAAGGCTCGGGTCTCCTGCCTGGATTGGCATCTCGTGTTGAGGACGGTGAGGACCACGGTGCCGCGTGCATCGGCTGGATCCTGTGTTCGCTATGGCCGAGAGTTCTTCCGGATCGGCAGGAGCCGCCTCTGGATCGACGTCGACGACAAACACACCGCGGGCGCATGTTCGCGGACAGAGACCTGTTGTCCAGCCTACCGGCCTTCCTCGCTACGTAGGACGTTGTCCGAGACGATCATCAGCGGCTTGCCCCGGTCCTTGATGATCCGGTCGAGTTCGCGCGCGACCCGCTGTCCAGACAGCGACGTGTCGACCACCAGCGCGAGACACTCCCGCGTGCAGTCGTCGACCACGACGAGGATGCGGAAGCGGCGCCCGTCGTCGAGCGTGTCGGAGACGAAGTCCAGGCTCCAGCGCTGGTTCGGCTCCTGCGGCACGGCGGCCGGTGCCCGCGTGCCAAGGGCTCGTTTGCGCCCACCGCGCTTGCGCACCGACAGCCGCTCTTCCCGATAGAGGCGGAAAGAGCTTCTTGTGGTTGAGAGCGAGGCCCTCACGCCGCAGCAGGATGAGCAGGCGCCGGTCGCCAAACCGGCGGCGCTCGCCGGGCCAGGCTGCGCAGGCGTGCCCGCACGGCTGCATCGTCACCGCGGGTCGAGGCGTAGCGGTACGTACGTCTTCGGCTCCAGGCCGATCAGCCCGCAGGCGCGACGCTGCGAAGTGCCCTTCTCCTCGATGGCCCAGCTCACGGCCGTTCTCCGTGCGCCGGGCGTCAGAAGTTTTTTCCCAGCGCCTCACGCAGCGTCGCCACGTCGAGCATCGCCTCGGCCAAGAGCTTCTTACGCTTGCGGTTCTCCTCGTCGAGCGCCTTGAGGCGACGCGCGTCAGAGACCTCCATGCCGCCGAAACGCGAGCGCCACGTGTCGAACGTCGCGTCGCTGATCCCGTGGCGGCGGCAGATCTCGGCGACCAGCAGCCCAGCCTGCTGCTCCTTCAGGATGCCGATGATCTGCTCTTCGCTGAACCGGCTCTTCTTCATCGTCCGTCTCCTCATCGACGGACCCTAGGTGTTTGATCCCTCGGTGTGGTGGTACGATTGAGCATCACGCGGCGAGGGATGCGCTATGGGCCAAATTCTTCACGGCAGCGCCCGCACGACGGAGGCAGTCCGTCGCGCGATACAGCTCCGTCAAGAAAGCGTGAGAGCGGCGGCTAAACGCTACGGCGTCAGCCCGACGACGATCCAGAAGTGGCGTGATCGGGAGACGACGGCCGACGCGGCCATGGGTCCGAAGGAGCCGCGCTCGACCGTTCTGACACCGGAGGAGGAGGCGATCGTCGTCGCTTTCCGGCGGCATACCCTGCTGCCGCTGGACGACTGCCTCTACGGTTTGCAGCCCACGATCCCCCATCTGACCCGCTCCAGCCTGCACCGGTGCCTGCAGCGGCACGGCATCAGCCGCCTGCCGGAAGTCGAAGGCGACAAGCCCGAGAAGAAGCGCTTCAAGCAATATCCGATCGGCTACTTCCATATCGATATCGCACAGGTCAGCACCGAAGAGGGCAAGCTGTACCTGTTCGTGGCGATCGACCGTACCAGCAAGTTCGCCTTCGTCCATCTTGTCGAGAGTGCTGGCAAGATGGAGGCGGCGCAGTTCCTGCGTGATCTGATCATGGCGGTGCCCTACCGCATCCACATCGTCCTGACGGATAACGGCATTCAGTTCACCAACCGCAAGAAGGATACCTATGCCTTCGCGCACATCTTCGGCCGCGTCTGCGCAGAGAACGACATCGAGCACCGGCTAACCAAGGTGAACCATCCCTGGACCACGGATGAGGTTGAACAGTCCCTTTGTTGCGATCCGTACTATTTTGTTGCCGCCCACGGGCGACCGTGTGACGAAGAGCCGGGTTCGAGGTGCAAGCCTGGCCGCGCCGTCTTCAGAGTCGCTCCTCCTTTGCGGCGCCCGTGGGTACGCGTCGCCCACGCCGGCTCCAGCCCTCGGTCAGGTGTCGGTAGGCGACCTCCGCCTGCTCGACACGCCGCCGCTCCTCCTGTCGGACGCGGGTCAGGTTGTAGGCGTAGGCCGTTCCGCGCTGACCACGCCGTGCCGGCTCGCCCGAGCGCAGCTCCAGTTCCCGCAGCTTCTTGGCGTGGAGCGCCGGACGCACCCAAGCGTAGTCCTCGCCCCGCGTGAGCAGGTGCCAGATGATCACCGCCAGCTTGCGTGAGACCGCCACGGCCGCGACGTGAGGCCCACGCCGCGCCGACACGCGCTGGAAGAAGGCGCGCAGTGGACCGGGCCCCCGCACGGCCTGCCAGGCCGCCTCGACCAACATCGTGCGGGCGTGGCTGCGCCCCTGCTTGGTGATGCGTCCATGCCGTGGCTTGCCGGATCCGGACTGATGCACGCTCGGGTTCAGCCCAAGATAGGCCACGAGCCGATCCGGGCCGGCGAACCGCGCCACGGGTCCGATGGCGGCGATCAGCCCGACTGCGACCACCAGGTCGATGCCTGGGATCGTCATCAGCCGCGTGACGTTCGCGTCGGCGCGCGCCTCGCGCGCCAGTTCACGCTCGACGACCTTCACGTCCTCGCTCAGCCGGTCGTACTCACGCAGGTGCCGGGCGACGGCATCGCTCTCGTCGCCGGGCAGCGGCTGTGCCAGCAGCCAGGTCCGTCCCCGCGGCCCGAACAGATCGGCGTGGGGACAGGGCGGCACTAGATGCGCATGCAGGATCGACTGCACCATCGTCTTCAGCCGCGTCCGCTGCCGGACGATCTGGGTGCGGCGTGTGACCTGGCGCCGGAGCGCAAGCGTTGCCTCGTCCGGGATCCAGACCTCTGGCAGAAAGCCACTGGCATAGAGCCGCGCCAGCACGGTCGCGTCGATGACGTCGGTCTTGATCCGCGCCTCGGCGATCAGCCGCACCTGGCGCGGGTTGGCGATCACCACCCGACCGACATGCGGCCGGATCACCTCCGCGACCGCGCTGGCGTTGCCGGTCGCCTCCACGACGACATGGTCGTCGTGCGTCAGCGTCTTGGCGAACGCCGTCAGGTGATCGCGCGTCATGCCGATCCGACCAAGACGCCGGGCCGCGCCGTTCTCCAGCATTACCGCCTCGGCGAAAACGCGGTGGATGTCCAATCCCACAACCCGCATGAGCCTGTCTCCTCGTCTCGATTGCGGGAGCTGGCGGGCAACACGGCAACTACGGATCCGCGCTCGCAGCGCATCCGGGCGAGCCGCAGGGGCGGCCAGATAACGGCTCGGGCTCGCAGCCCATCGTCTAAGGGTCGGCCTGCCCGCACGCACGTGCTCCCGGTGCCCCGTGTCCCGGATGGGCTCACCATAGCGCCGATCCGAAGATCAGCGGAACGCGAGGGCACCGAGGGTCATCATGCCGGATAACGGCCAGGTCGAACGGATGAACCGCACGATCAAGGATGCGACGGTCAAGCGCTACCATTACGACAGCCACGATCAGCTCAGAGATCACCTCCAGCTCTTCGTGGATGCCTACAACCACGCCCGCCGCCTCAAGACGCTACGCGGCCTGACACCCTACGAACGCATCTGCCAAGCCTGGACCAAAGAGCCCGAACGCTTCAGAGTCGATCCGTCACACCACATGCCGGGACCGTACAGGGTGCCAGAGAAATGCAGCTCGATTGCCTCGCGCGGCTCGACGGCCAGGACGCGGTTGCTGCCGTCGCGGTAGGCGAAGGACTGGTTGCAGGTGGTCGAGACCGACCAGCCGTTCTCATCGGACGTGGTGCAACTGAAGCCGCGCCGCAGGTTCGGCTCGGTGAAGCGTCGGCACTCGGAGAAGAAGGTGCCGAGACGCCCGTCATCCGGTCCGATGCCACGCTGGATCATGCCGGCGATGTCGGCGTTCCGGCGCGCGAGTGCGCGATCGAGGCAGAACCGGTCCGTATTGGAGAGCCGAGCCCAGGCATCACGGGCGGCCTGCGCCTGTGCGGCACCGAGAAGCCCCCCGAAGATGTCGAGCGGCGTGACCTGGGCGATGGCCGGCACGATTGATGCGGTGACCACTGCGACCAACAGAAAACCGCGCGTTCCGCCCCGGGCCATTGTCGCACCCCGTACCTTTGTTACGCACGGTTTGCCGAGTTGGCATGAGCCATTCAAGGTTGAATCGGCCACAATTCAGAAAATGCTGGCCCTCGGATGACCGCGCGCCTGTGGGGATGCAGCAAGGTGGAGACCAAGCCCGAATGGCGTCTGTCTGCACCGGTCCGTTTGGTATTCGCCGCCAGGAGCCGCTCGCGATCCGTTGCAGGCCCTGTGAAAGTGTGATTTCCAACCGAACCGTCCCGGCGCAGCCCGAAAAGGTCGAGCAATCAGCTCCGCACGATCACTGGACAGCCGATCGGCGCGCGGTGGCCTTGGGACCGCCGCGCGCCGCTGCCGCTGCCGCGTCAGCGCAGAAGCTGGAGGATGCCCTGCTGTGCGGTGTTGGCCAGCGATAGCGCCGAGACACCCAGTGACTGACGCGTGGCCAGGGCCTGCGAGTTGGCCGCCTCCTCGTTCATGTCGGCGTTCACCAGGTTGGCCGCCCCGGTGTCGAGGATGGTGTTGAGCTGTTTGGTGAAGTCCTGTCGGGTCTGGACGACCGAGAGGTTCGAGCCCAGGGTCGACTGAAGCCTCTTCAGGCTGGCCAGCGCCGTCTTGAGCGTGTCCTGCATGGAGGACAGGCCCTTGTCGGTCTGGATGTTGAATTCCCCGGCCCCGGCCGTGCCGTTTGGCCTGCCCCCATCGGGTGGCCCAGGATTAAAGTTAGTGCATTGTCGGTCGCGGTACGATGGCAGGCCGAGCGGACGGCACTGAGCCGCTCGGTTCCGTTGGCCACATGACGACCTCCGGCGCAGGCGGGCAGTAGCCGAGGGATGAGTGCGGCCGGATGCTGTTGTAGTGCGTCCGCCATTGCTCGATCACGACGCTGGCTTCCTTGAGGGTGTAGAACACCTCGCCGCTGAGGAGTTCATCCCGTACGTGACCTCGGTCACCGCGATGGACCGGATTGCTTCAGAGACCTTGCGGCCTTGCGAGACCAAAACCTCGACTTGACGCAGCTTGGCGACGATCTCTTCAGCCGTATGCTTCTTCCGACGCATCATAATATCCTCCACATGGCGCGAAGCCATACCTCAGGGAGGACCACTTTTCAGGGGGCAAGCCAGTTCCCCACGCACCGTTGCCTGAAATGCGAATGATCGACACCATTGAGCTTTTCCGTGACTGACACGATCGCCTGCTCGTGTCTTTTTGGTGGGTGGCAGTCTTCTTGTCTGATCAGGCCCGTGCACACGAGGGCGGACCAACTACTAAGGACAATACTATGTCGAGCGCGGTCGCACTATTTTGTGGAAAAACTGTCGCGAGTTCTCCATATGCTAAGCCCCACGCGCGCATTCGAATCTTGGACTGCATCCCCCAGCTCAGACTCGATCTCGCATAGCAGCTTACGAAGATACCTTGAAGTTACCGCCACCACGGCATGAATCGAAAATAACTATCTAATATCATTATGGCGACAAAAATTACGGACGTGATCTGCGTGGCAAATATAACAGTAATCACATAAGATGTCCAATCCCTCCAATTGCCGTAGAACAATCTTCTTTCGCTTGAGATATCTAGATCGGCCCGCTCCACCTTCTCGTTAGTTATAAAGTTAAGCCTTGCAATTTTATTTTGGTCTACTTGCATACCCAGTACATTGGCGCATTGTATATATCCATTTATCGCCAGAGCCTTAATCTCGCTAGCACTGAAGATATCAAGGTCTGTTCTGATGGCGGCAGTCGCGGCATGGGTCTCTGGGGCCAGGTAAATCGAACTTTCGGGAGGTGAGCTTTACGCGAACCTCAAATTCCCAATTCGAACATGGGCGAACTTTCCACGCTCATGGAGCGCCTTCAGAGTCTCCTCGCTCAGTCGCTCCATAACAATATTAGTCGACCTGACAGCTCTTGATACGAGGGAATTGAAGCTTTTGTTGTATATATTATCAATACTCGCGCTTGCATCGCTTAATACAATCCAATCCGAAGATCCTCGATTCATAGGGATGTAACATCCCAAATTGTCGTATACACCCCCGTCGCTGAGAAGCTCTTCGTCCACTGGGAATCTATCTCGCCTCGCGCCAAACATTTTTGCTGGAAGCGTGATAGGAGGAAATAGTGGCGGGAATGCACTGGAAGCTGCAACAGCTAGCGCAATTTGAATTTCTTCTCCCTCGTACTTTTCGCTTCCAATGGATAGTCCTTCCCGGCCAAATGCCGCAACTTTCCCTTTAGTGAGGCTAGTGGCCAACAAATATAACTTCGGCGTCCCATCTGAAGAAAGATCATTTAGTTTTTTCCTTTCAAATAAATTCTTATATTGATCGATTGCTATCTTGGTCCTCGGCCATATAATGGGAAATCCGAAAAATGACAAAAATTGATTGAAAAATGGAAGGCTCATAAGCAATATCAATTCACGTCGGAAAACTCTTCCCCGTATGTCTAGAGATCCGGCTCCAATGAGTTCTTTTGTCGCCTCTAATTCCGTTTGATTTGTATCATTATATTTATCCCAATTTAAAACGATGTGCGCTGCAGCAATACTTCCGCCAGAAACGCTATAGATTTCATTGATATTCTTTGTATACCCCGCATCTTTCAAGGCCAGAAATGTACCAAGATGGAAGAAAGTCGCTCTCAACCCGCCACCAGAGAAGCAAAGTGAGATATTATCTACATCTTTGTCAAAGTTATTCATTCGCATTTGGCCCTATATGTGGCGTAGCAGAGTGCCACCGCATGAGGACGGCGCATGCGTCTGATGGCGACCTGAAGTTTCATGCTCCGGTCGCCATCAAGCAATTGCGCGTGTGCAACACCGGGATCGTATCGTTCACCGAGTTCGAGGACGGCGTGGCCGACGGGGTCGCTTCTGTCTATCGTCCCAACCCGCAGACCGAACCATCACCGAGTCGGCAAAGAACGATAGCGGCTGCACGGGAGATTCCATGAAGCCGTTCACACGGACGATCATCGACCTGTTCGACGGTAAGCGTCGCTATCTGATCCCGCTCTATCAACGGCAGTACGCCTGGAAGGTCACGCCGCAGCTTGAGCTCTTGTGGCAGGATATCGCTCGCGAGGCAGGCCGGCTGGAAGTCGGCGGCGGGGCGGTAGCACCGCATTTCATGGGCGCGATCGTGATCGCGCAGGTGAAGACCTTCGGCAAACAGGTTCAGGCGTTCGAGGTTATCGACGGCCAACAGAGGCTGACGACATTCCAGCTCCTGATGGTCGCGCTCCGCGACGTCGCCGCCAACTACTCCCCGGAATACGCGGCCGAGAGCGCCAAGCACCTCATTAACGACGGCGTGATGGAGGATCCTGCGATCGAGCGGTTCAAGCTCTGGCCGTCGCTCGCTGATCGCCGCGCGTTCACGCGGGTCGTTGATCCGACCGCTGTGGTGCCCGGGCTCGACGGGATCGACGCCGACGGCGACGGGGTCGTCCGCCCGGCGACGGCCGCGCACGCCTACTTCGCGCAGCGCATCGAAGCGCACATCTGCCCGGATGGGGCCTACGATCCATTCAAGCTGGAGAAGCTGTTCGAGGCGCTGAAGACGGGCTTGGCGGTCGTCTCGATCGAGTTGGAGGGCGGCGACGACCCGCAGACGATCTTCGAGACCCTGAATAGCCGCGGTGTCGATCTCACCGCCGGCGACCTGATGCGCAACTTCATCTTCCAGCGCGCGACCGGCTTGGGAATGGTCGCGGGCGATCTCGCCATCGATCAGCTGTACCGGGGGTACTGGCTGCCCCTCGACGCCTGGTTCTGGCGGGAGGGTGACACCCGCGGCCGCCTGACCCGTCCGCGGCTGGACTGGCTCCTGTCCGATCACCTGGCGATGATGAAGGCCGAACTGGTGTCCGTAGAGACGCTGTTCGACAGCTACCGGCGCTGGATCGTCGACGGGAAGCCATTCGGTGGCGACGTCGAGGCGGAACTGCGGGCGATCGCCGCGAGCGCGACCGTATTCCGCCGGCTGTCCGGGGGCGACAAGGACGATGTGCTCGGACGCTTCGGCCGGTTCTCGCGCGCCTTCGACGTCTCGACGGCGACACCGCTGGTCCTCTACCTCGGCACGACGATCGACGACCCTGCCGAACTGGGATCGGCACTCGCCATCATCGAGTCGTTCATCGTCCGCCGTGACATCTGCGGGCTGACGACGGCGGGCTACAACAAGGTCTTCACCGACCTCATCTCGCGCCTGCGGTCGGTGGAACGCCAAGCTCTGCTAGGCACCTTGCGAGACGGTCTGGCCGCGGGGACCCTCGATACGGTTCGCTGGCCTGATGATGCCGAGTTCGGCGATGCCTGGCGCTCCCGCACCCAGTACAAGCCGGCGCGGCAAGGCAGGCTGCGTCACCTGTTCGAGCGGCTCGAGGAACGCAAGCGGGCGAATGCCTCGGAGATCGTCGAGATCAAGACGGATCTCACCCTCGAGCACATCATGCCCCAGAAGTGGCGGACGCATTGGCCGATCTCTGGGTTCGGTCACGAAGACGAGGCCGCACCGAGCGCCGAGTACCTCTCGCGACAGGCTGCGCGAGAGGGCAAAGTGCACACGCTGGGTAATCTGACGCTGCTCACCCATGCGCTGAACGCCTCTGTCTCCAACGGAGCTTTCTCCGTGAAGATGCCGGCCATTCGGGCGCAATCGGCGCTCGTTCTCAACCGCGAGCTGCACGACCACGCCGATTGGAATGAAGACACGATTACGGCCCGCGGGACGTCTTTATTCAAGGTCGCTGCGCAGCTCTGGCAGGCCCCGCCCGCACCGCCGGCCGGAGCGGCGTGATCGGAAGAGGCGGTCATGGATACGAAGGGGTTCCCCCGACCGGTCAACGAGACCCAGCGCGAGTTCCTGCGCCTGTGCGAGGCGGGCGGCGGCGCGCGGGGCGCTGCACCCCGCGGCAAGGTCTTGGAATTGCTCCGCGCCAGCGGAAAAAGCCTCAACTTGCTCGCGCACCGGGAAGCGCAGGCCCATCTGGCGGCCTATCCAAGCGCCAACCCCTGGCACGTGTGTTTCGCCATCGGTTTGTCCTGGGGACATCTCGCCCGTCTCGACGTCAACTTCACTGGGGCGGTCGCGGGCGTGCTCGGCCACTGGAACGACGGCGACCTCGCCGCCGCGAAGACGTTCCACATGGAGCGCGGGCCCACGCCGATCGAGCAGTCGCTCCGCGGCGCGCACAACCTGTTCGGGCGGGTGCTGCTACCGGACGCGCTGCCGACGACCCTCGATCGCCTCGCGACGGCCCAGCAGCGCTGGTTCGCACCGATCCTGACGGGGCCGGATCGACCGCGCTACATCGGCAGCTGGAACGCGACGGCGATGTTCATGGTCGCCCTCTTCGCCCAACCCGGCTTGGCGGCCTCTCAAGTCGAGCCGAAGCCGATGCTGCCGCCCGGCGGACCGATCTTCCGGGGGCTGCAGATGCTGCACAAGGCCGGCGTTCTGAGGAACGGCCCGGCCTCGACCGAGCTCGACGATCAGGCTTTCGAGCCCGGCGCGCTGTACGTCAACAACAGCCTCTTGCAGGAATTGTGCGCCGGTCTGCCAAGCTGGGGCCTCATCGACGCGCACAGCGGCGTGTACATGCTCGGGACGCGCCATCCGCAGTCGGATTCGTGGTCCTGAAGAAGTTGTCGCCGCCGCCGGGCAGTTGCGGGTCGGATGGGGCCTGCGAACCGGCACCGGCACCCAGTGCTTCCCCGCGGAGCGGCAGGGTCTGGACGACCCCAGGGTCGTCCATGACCGCAGCTCAAAGCCATACCTCAGAAAGGACCACTTTTCAGGGAGCAGGCCACAACGCCGAACCACGCCAAACGCGACCGCGCGCGTTGGCCAGAGTGCAAGCGTATCAGTCAGCTCCGTCCGTCCGCACCCCATGGGCGTTCAGCGGCCGTTGTCCCGTGACCCGTAGCGCCCCATCGGACAATGGCGGCGGAACGCCTGCGCCCCAGACCACGGTGCCGGGAGCCACGCAGTGCGTTCCGCCGCCGCCATCAGCACCACCAGCTTGGCCTGCGGGCGCACCGCACCGACCTACCGACCTAATCCGCCTATCACGCGCGGCCTCATGAAATCGCGCGGGTCGGTCCGCCAAGATTCGAACGTTCGTGAGTTCGGCGCTTCAAACATTGTTACGCCGCTCGGACTCGTAACTACTGGCCTGACGACCTTGAGCCGTCCCTCCTCGTCCAGCTCGACATACGGGTAGAGGCCGAGGAACTCGCGGCTGCGGTAGTATTGCTCGCCGTCGGGCAGGACTGGAAGGACAGATACAAGACCTTTACGCCCGTCGAACCAACCTAATTCCCAACACATCCATAGCGATTGGGCCGCGTTTTCGGTGTCAAGGAACAGCAGCGTATCGCTCATGTCCATGGTCGCACGGACAAATTCGGCGTTCGCAGGTGTGACTTGGCTCCGATCAGTCTCCGGCGCTTCGATCCAATCGCAGAACACCTCATACCCGGCGTTGGTAAGGATGTCGTAGACGCCGAGGACGATCTCGGCGTCGCGGATCGTCTGAGAGAGGAAGATATCGTATCGGGCGCGACGACGTCGGGCGACCCGGCCCAAAGCCTCCGAGACGCTGATACCCGCTGCTCCGGCCCTCCGCCGCGCTCGCGCGCGGACATCAGCTTCGCGCAAGAATGCCATGCGCGGTTAGGCCTTCTTACCGGGCCGCCAGAATCGATCCTGGATCGACGCTGGCTGGTCGTCCGGGTCCTTGAACCGCTCCTCCCGCACGGACACGGCGAGGTGGCGGTGCATCAGCGCCACGTAGTCGAGGTCGTCGGCTAGGTCGGGGTCGAGCGGCCCGGCTCGCGCCGCCACGTCGAGGGTCGCGCCCCCGGTGGAAACAACCGGGATGACCGCGGCGTCCGGCTGCAGGCGGCGGAACATCTCGTACTCCTGCGTTATGCCGCCCATCCCGCCGATGAACACGGCGGCTTTGAAGCCGTGGTCTGAGAACATGCGCTCGCGCATCACCAAGAGGCTCTTCTCGCGATCGCCGGAGACGTCGTCCGTGAAGGTGACGTTCTGGAACCGCTCGTTGTCCTCGGGGAACTCGTCCGCGAAATGCCGTGATTGATACAGGCGGACCCAGCGCCCGTAGTCGACGCCGACGTCCTGCGCGATCGTCCAGACCATTGGTGTGATCGCCGGGTGACCGCCCCAAACGAGGATGCGGCGGCCAAGCGTCACGTGGACGAGGGCCGACACTGCCGCGGTAATCGCCACCGTGTCGGCGGTCGCCGCGTACTGCGGACCCCGCCGGGGATCAGGGACGCCCGCGGAGAGGAAGACGGCGTCGGCCATGTTCATCCCTCCCACGCGGCGAGCGCCCAACCGGCTTCCGCGACCTTTATGGAACGCACGGCCCGGATGTGTTCGCCCAGCCAGACCAAGTGCGCGTTCCAGGCGTCGCGGATGCCGACGTGGTCGTAGACCAGCACCGGGACCTCGCCCTGGTCGGCGCGGCGGGCCTTCTCGGCGATGTCGTTGAGGATCTCGGCGTTGGGCACGCCGACGACAGGGTAAGCCCAGATCTTCCGGTCGTCGAGAAGCCGTATGGCGACGGCACGATGAGCTCCGACGCCCTCCACCGACCCGCCGAACTTCTCGACGTCGGCACGCAGTTTGCCGGTGATCGCCATGTACCGGGCCGCGATGGCCCGGCTGCGCAAGCGCTCGACGCGGCCTACTATGTTCTCGGCGACCGCGTTTACCACCGGCCCGTCCGTACCCTCGAGCTCGGCGGGTTCGAGGTAGATGGTCTCAGCCAGATCGGTGAGCCGGCTGGGCACGTGCTCGGGCCATATGACCCGCAGCACGTGAATGTCCTTGGCGCGGGCGCGGCCGATCTCATGCCGCGTCCAGCGGCTCTCGAAGTAGGTCGGCGTGTCGAGCATCACCATGACGTCGGCGTCGACTAAGCGCTGCCACAGGACGTCCTGGAACGGGTCCCCGGGGCGGATGTCGTGCGTGTCGAGGAACACGTCGAACCCCCGGGCGGTGAGGAGGTCGTGCAGTTGCAGGGCGGCCGCGCGCGACTCGGTGCGGCGATAGCTGACGAACACCCGGCGCTGCTTCCGCAGCAGCCCCACGCATTCGAGCATCGCCGACGCCAGCTCGACGAACGCGCCATCGTCGGCGCGACGCCTCAACCCGTTCGCGGATTGCAGAAAGTCGGGGACCTGCCGTACGAAGTCGCCGGCCGGTCCCACCGTTGGGATCACCGGCGCGCTGGATCGGACCACCGCGCGCGCGGCCTCCACGTCGGAGGGATCGTCGCCAGCGAAATAGGCCGCCGCAAAGGCCGCGCGCTTGTCGCGGCCCGCGACGTTTGCGCCATCGAGGACGCGCACGTCGGCGTCGATCGCGAGACCGAAGTCCTCGATCATGCCGCGCAGCGTCGCGGTCAAAATCGTCCTCTCGTCCGGCGTCGCGCACCCCAGAATCGCCAGCTCGTACAGGCTCATCGACTGGCCTCAACGCCCTGCCGCCTTGGCAGCCGCCTCGATCCACGCGGACATGTTGTTGTACCCATCGTCGGCGACCCAATCGTACGTCCGGTAAAGGTTGCTGAACGGGATCGTCTGCCCGCCGCTCTTGGCCGACCAGCACGACAGCGGGTTTCTGCCCTGGATGTCCGCGCCGAGCTGCGGATCCTTCACCTTGTGGATGTCGATGGCAAGGAGGCCCTTCCCGAGTTCGTGGCTGCGCTTGATCTCGTGGCGAACCCATTCGCGCTCGGAGGTCTGTGCGCCGAACAGGACCGCCGTCACGGAAGTGCCCTTCAGTTGGTCCTCGATCCACTTCTCGATGCCGCCCGCACGCCGCTTTGCCTCCTCGAAGGCGGCGGCATCGTAGAACGGCTGTGCCTCGCCCTTGGCACGGATGAGCCACGAGTTACGGACCTGGACGATCCGTCGGACATCGCGGTCGTAGTGGAAGCTGAAGAAGACCCGTCTGGCCATGCCCATCTCCGGTCGAAGTCTATGGTGATATCGTTCCGATTGGGCTCATCCGCCATAGGGCGTGGTGAAGGGGCGAAGCGTGCTGGCCCACCGCAGCCTTCATCCTCAAGTCCACGAGGCACAGTGACAGCCGGGCTTGATGCGCTGGCCTTGCGGCCTAAGGGTCCGGCCGCCGACGGCGCTTCGATCCTCGACCCTGTACGGGGCTTGCACCGGGCGTCGGCGGCGCAGCGGCTTGTCTGATAGGAAGGTTTCGAGGCGGGCACTAAGGATATCTGCCGATTTTGTCTAGCACTCCCAAATAATCATGACGTTCCATCCTCACTTCTAGCCGCGCCGAACCAAGTCCTCCGTGTTTAACCCGCTCGTCGTCAAGAGTGACGCCGGCCTCTGCCAGACCCTCTGCGCCTAGGCACTTCGTGCCGATGCGCAGGCCGGGACGACATTTATGTTGGCTGCGAGGTGGATCGGCTCCTCGTAGGCACAGTCAGCCGGCAGGATCCCGTACGCGCACTGCAGCATGCGCAGGCGCTGCGGACCGTCTCGCCCAACGCCTATGGCATGTCGCTCTCCTCGAGCTTCTTGCTACGCGGCGGCAGAACGATGTGCCGGGACCGACCATTCTTTTCCGCCAAGAATAGATTCATTTGCTGATCAAAAACAAGGGCGGACTTACCAAGGTTGAGCATTAGCCTCTTATGGTTCATAGCATCGGGCCTCTCCTTAAACATCAAATGATAGAACGCCGTCCATAGGACTGCCGAGTCGTCGAATGCTATCTCACCGATCGGTCCGGCGACAGAAAAACACGATGAACGTTGGAAAATCTTGCTGGCGAAGTCGGCATTAGCCGCCAAGCACGTCGAAAGGAAAAGTCTTCTCCTGTCCAAAGCGTTGCCGAATAGGTCTGCGAGATCCTCGCCCGTTAGGGCTTCGAGCGTCAGGCCGAACGTATCAACGTTTCCGTGGCAAGACATGTGAAGGTATCGATAATCGCTAGCGCGGAATTCACCTATGAAATGCTGAAGTTCCTGGCGCGTTCTAACGTAATGATAGATTGGGGATTTTCCGGACATCTGAAGCGCGCGGAAAATTATTTCGCCTTCCTTGCGAGATTTTTCATCGGCGAAGTCTAAGGACTCAATGATAAATACGTCGGCGATGCTTCTTAATGCCATATATCATCAGTCCTCGTATGCAGGCTATCTATGCACCTCCGCGTGCGCCGCGGTAGGTGCGTGTGGGGATTTCCTGTCTATGCGGCAGTGTACTTGTGTCGGTAGGCGGCCTGAAAGTCGCGGTCCCTGCAGATGCAGCGGCCCGTGGTGTCGCGCGCGTGGGGATCGGCGAGGTGGGTGCCGAGCGGTCGCAGCAAGTTGATGCGTATGACGGCCGTCGGCGCGTCCGGTTCCCCCCGGGCGTGCCTCACGAGGTCGGCGGCAAGCATAACGCCGGCGAGTGCCGACTGAAACGCCATCGGGACGGTGGCTCCGACCGGCTGTCCGCCATCGGTCAGCTGGAAGACGATGCCTCCGCACACGGCGTGCTGATAAAAGCTCCGCAGGGGCTGCCCCGCGAAGGGTCGCAGGGGCTCGGCTGGAACGCCCAGCGCGGCGGCGATCCGCTCGACGAACGCGGCGGGGACCGGTTCCGAAGTCTGCAGCATCCGCCGCACCTCCGGCTGCGCCTCGGGCATACCCAGTTCCTCAGCGATGCGATCGTCCTCGTCCTTCACCACGCCGGCGGGGAGATAGAGGCAGGCGAGGCAGGGCTTGCCGTCCGCGAACCCGTGCCGTGAGACACCGAGGTCGCCCTCCTGGGTCCAGGCGTTGACGGTCCATCGGGGGAGGGCACCCTGGACCGCGACGCGGTCGCGCGCCGTGTCCAGGGCGACGGCAACCCGATCCAGCCGCCAGTCGTCCCGCGCGGCGAGATACTCGGCCCACGTCGCGCGGTGGCGTGCAACGCGCAGCCCGGTCACGGCCAGCAGGGGGGCAGCAACCTCGACCTTCGCACGATCGACGTCGACCTGCGCCGCCATCGCATAGCGCTGCAGATTCGACAGGTCGACGGCCTCGTGGTCGACGAGGTGCAGCGTTCCGGCCAGGGCGGGCAGGCGGGCGAGCGCCCAAACTGCGCCGTTGCCGATGGCCCCGAAGCCGACGAGATGCGCCTCACCCAGGTCGACGGGGCCAACCTCGCCGCCCGCGGCCCCCGGTGCGGCCGGGCGGTAGCTGCGAAGGTCGAGGGCGACCTCTCCGTCAAGGCCCCCGCCCGGGATCTGGTCGGCGAACACGGCCCGAAACACGTTCGCGGCCGCGATGCAGGCCGCGGCCCCCGCACCGAACGGGTTGACGCTCCGCCCGCACCCGACCGGGGCCGTCGGGGAGAAACGCGCGATCCAGCCGTCCGACCCAGCAAACAGCGCCTGGCCTGGGATGGCCAGCGCGGTGCGGCCGACGCAGACGGTGACGCTCGCCCGTCCGACGTCGCCCCCCAGATCGATGGCTGGGTTGATCGCTCGGGCCAAGCCGCACAGCTCGACGGCACGTTCTGCGGCTGGGCCGTCGAGGGCGTGGATCGCGAGGGTCGGGTACAGGCGGGCGAGCAAGCGGACCGTGAGGTCGAGCAGGGCCGCGCCTTCCGCTGAATGCGCGGCCTCCCCGTCGAAGGCGAGGCCGACGACCTGCGCCCGAAGCCGCTCCGAGAAGGCGGCCGTGCCGAAGCCCGCCAGAACCTGCGAAGCGGCGGTGGCGGCGCGGTCGAAGAAGTTCGCGAGGGCCATGATCAACCCGTGATGGTGATGAGCTGCGCCAGCGCGCCCGCGGGGACCCGCGCCCAATGGGCGCGGGCGTCGAGCCGGTAGGCGGCGATGTCGGGGAGCGCGAACGGGCGGACCGCGTAGTCGGGCACGACGAGCGACAGGCTGCCGACCGCAGTGGCGATCGCGAAGGCGTCGTCGGTGTCCGAGTGGTAGGCCCGGCCCGGGTGGCTGTGGACCTGCCCCAGGAGCACGAGCTTTTCGCGGTGAAGCCGGACGTTGATGCGGTGGAGTTCGTCCGGGCCGATGCAGACGCAGACGCCGTCGTCGGTGCGGACGTGGCGCTGGGCGGGGACCCAGGTCTGCTCGACCGCGAACCGCTCACCGTCCTGACGGCCGACCCAGAGCGCCAGCCCTTCATGGCCGGCGCGGCCGACCGAGCGCATGTGCTCCTGGGCTGCGTCCGCGCACGCCTGGGGAAGCGAGACCGCCCGCACTGCCGCGAGCCCGCTCACTCCGGGACGCGCGCGAGATTCAACCCCATGCCGATCGCCGGCATCTGCGCGACCAGCTGGTAGTTCTCGATCGGGTTGACCCCGTGGCTCCAGATCGTGTCGAGGATGAAGGCCAAGGAGCCTTCGCCAGAGCGGCGGTGCAGAAGCCATGCGTCACCTGTGTGCGCGGGGTTGTCGTGGTATTCCCGGACGCGGGGCAGGCACAGGAATGGCGGGTCGTCGGGCGAGTTGAACTGCATCAAGTCCGTTGCCGGCATCTGCCCCATCTGGATGAGCTGGAGGTACATCTCCTTTGGCATCCCCGGCGGCATCGGTGGCCGGCGCAGCATGTTGATGTTGAGCTCGCTCGCCTTGATCGGCGCGCGGGTGAAAGGGTCGACGAAGCGCACCGAAAGCGGCTGGACGTCGTAATCGGTGAAATCGACGACCACGCAGGCGACGATGGGCGACGGGCGCAGCTTGGGGGCCGCGAACATCACGCACACCTCGGGGAACTCGGCGTCGAGCAGGATCTGGCCGCGCTTGCGGTAGGTCCCCTCCAGGGCCCGATAGGCGGTGACCTCCCGCGCGAACTTCGCGCGGGAGACCGCGGGGTCGACGGTCTGCGGGCCGCTCACCCGGCGACCCCCGCCTTGAGGCTCAACCACACGAGGTCGCCATCGTGCAGCCCGACGCCAGCGACGGTCTGCGTCAGGTCGTACGGGGTGCCGTGCTCGTCCTTCAGCTGCCACTCGTCCTCGGGCCGCCCGACGTTCTCGGACTTCCGCAGCGCCTCGGTGCGGACCTGCGCGAGCGGGGTGTCCGGGCGGACCTTGAGCGCGATCTCGGTACCGTTGACGATCACCTTGAGGGTGATGTCGCGGGCGGCGGGGGCCCGCCGCTTGACCGTTTGAAAGTGCTCAACCCCCTCCCGCGCGAGATCGAACATCTCGTGATCGGCCACGCGGACGTCGTCGGCCCCGGGCAGGACGAGGTACACATCGAAGGCGGCGGGATCGACGCCGGCGAGCTTCTTCAGGACGACGCCCGTGATCCGGCGGACCGGCCATTCTTGGTCCTGCCCGTCGATGAAGAAGCGGTAGAGGGTGTCGCAGCGGCAAACCAGGAACCGCTCGACACCGTGGTGGCGCAGATCGAATGTCTCGTCGAGCCGCAGCGGCTCCAGCGCGTTGTCCGGCAACAGGGCGAGGGCGGCGTAGTCGTCGACGGGGTGCTTGCCTGCCGCCTTGATGATCTGCCGCCCCGTGGGTACCGGGTCCGTGAGGTGGACCTCGGTGAAGTTCAGGTTCTCGTCGCCGATCTGGACCGCCACGCGGTCCTCTCCGTGTCCGTGCATCGCACTCTCGCCGCCCGTAGGCGGCCCCGCGGCCGCCCTTCTGATCCCTCCAGCGCGGCCGGGGACGGCGATTCGGTAGTCGGGCTAAAAAGAATCTTCGGCGGTGCAGACGAAGTAGAACCGGCAGGTGGGACAGTCCCCCGATGGGGTCGGCGGGAAGCGACCGGCCTCGATCCCGGCGATGGCATCGGCGTACGCGGCGAGGCCCGCGCCGCCCTGGTCCGGGTCGATGTCCACCGCCTCGGGGGTGGCCGGGTAGACCGCCTGCAGCCTGACCGTGCGGTCGGGGTGAGCCTGACGGAGTGCCTCGCCCAGGAGCTCCCAGATCGCTTTCTGCGCCTCGCTCTTCGACTTGCGTCCCGTCCGGTAGACCTGCGCTATGATGCTCCCGTCTGGGCGTTCCACGACGCGGTCCGCGCGCACGCCGATCGTGCCGCCTGCGGTGGCGGCGTGCCACCGTCGGTCTACGGCCCGACCGCCGTCGTCGAGCAGCGCGACGGCGTTCTCGACCATGGTCTCGGCAGCGGCGCGGTAGACCGGCTCGAACCCGTGATCGACGGGCCCGCGCTCGGCCCAGACCTCGGTGAGGCGCTGGCGAGCCGCGGCCGGATCCACGGCCTCGCCCCCGGCTTGCTGGGTGGAGATCCAGTCGATGGTCGCCCGCACGCACCGGCGGAACGCGAGGTAGGCTCCGGCTGCGCTCCGGTCGCCGAGGTCATCCAGCACCTCGTAGCGGTAGCGCGCCGGGCACTTCGTCCAGATCAGCAGGTCGCGCCCGTCGTGGGCGTCCACGGGTACGACGGCCACAACCTCGACGGGCCGCGTCCCCGGGGCGACCGTCGGCGCGGGCCGGGGCTTCGGCAGCCGCGCCCCGAGGCCCTTAAGGTACTTCGACGGGTTGCAGGTCGCCTTCGCCGTATAGCGCTTGGCGCTGGTAATCGAGAGGACGTCCCGCGCCCGCGACAGGGCGACGAAGAAGAGGCACTCCTCTTCGGCGTCGTGGTCAGTCGGACCAATCGCGAGATGCTCCATTCCGGGCGGGGCGGGGCAGCGCACACTCTGGCGTTTGCCCGGCACGTAGCGCGTGGCCACCTGAGGCAGGTGCACGGCCGCGAACTCCAAGCCCTTGGCCGCGTGCACGGTCATCATGCGCACCGCGGGGATTCCGTCGGCCTCCGGCGGCACGACGCGGAACGCGCGATCGTCGTCGAGGCGCTCGATGCGGCGGATCCGCTCCAAGAACGCGCGCCGCCCGCCCCGCCCGCCGGTGGCGTCGGAGTGCTCGCGGGCGAACTTGAGCAGCTGGTAGATCGCGACGAGGCACTGCTGTGACCGGACGCTCGGGTCTTCGACGAAGCGCCGGAGATAGCCGCTACCCTCGAACAGGTAGCCCACAAGCATACGCCAGGCCGTCGTACCCCGGTTGACCCCGGTGAGCTGACCGGCCAGCCGAATCAGGCCCGCGCGCCCCGCATCCGTGAACCCCACGATCGCCTCGGCCCGCGCGCACACCGCGACGATATCCTCGCGCGCGGCGTCCGCCTCCCGGATCGCTACGAGCGCGTCCGCGCGCGTCGCACCATACTCCGGCAGCTGCGCCACGCGGATCAGCCCGGCCGCGTCCGCGTCGGCCCCGAGCGACACGACGGAGAGCAGGTCCCGGATCTCCGGCCGCTCGAACAGGTCGCCGAGGTAGAGGATCGGGACGTCGAACTCCTGGAGCAGCCGGCCGAACCGGGCGAGGCACAGGTGGGTCCGCGCGAGGATGGCCTGCCGGTCGTAGGGGATTTCCTCGGCCTTGAACCGTTCGATCTGGTCGCGCACCGCGTAGACTTCCGAGCGCAGATCCTCGGCCTGCAGATGGTCGACGTACCCCACCGCCCCCCGGTGGGGATGCCATTCGACCGGTGGCTTGGGGGCCGCGGCGATGTCACGCCCGTAGTGTTCGAACAGCTTCACCACCGCCTCGCCCGAGCGGTAGTTCGTGGTGAGCGAACGGCTCTGCCCGTTCGGGTAGCGGGACGCGAAGCCGGCCGCGTTGGCTGGGGCCGCGCCGCGGAACCGGTAGATCGACTGCCGCGGGTCGGCCACGGCCCAGACGCGCCGCCCGTCGACCGCGATCTGGTCCAGCAGCGCGGTGCCGGCCGCGTTCACGTCCTGGTACTCGTCCACGAGGATCCACCGGTGGCGGTCCCGCACGGTGGCCCTCGCCCCTGCATGGTCGGCGAGGACCCTGGCCGCTTTGCCAACGAGGTCGCCAAAATCGACCGCGCCCCTGGCATCGAGCGCCTCTTGGTACGCCGTGTAGACGCCGCCGACCTCGACCGCCTTCTCGGCCGCCTCGACGGCCTCCTGCGTCTCGGCCGCGGCCAGCGCCGCCTCGGCCGCCGCAAGGTACGCGGCTGGGCTGACCATCTCGTCCTTCGCGCGCGAGATCGCCCGGAGGATCGGGCGCAGCTCGAGCGTCGGGTCCCACAGATTCTGAAAATGCCGGAGCTTGAGGTCCGGCAGTATATCTTCGAGCAGGCCAAGCCCATGCGCCTCGTCGAGGACGTCGAAGTCGGCGCGCAGCCCAGCCTGCGCCGCGTACAGGCGCAGGATCTCCAGGCCGAACGCGTGGAAGGTGCCGATCCACATCTGCGCGGCCGCGTCGAGGCGCTCGACCCGCTCGCGCATCTCCGCGGCCGCCTTGTTCGAGAAGGTGAGCGCGAGGATCTCCCACGGCTGAACGCCGATACCGAGGAGGTACTCGATCCGCCCCACGAGCGTGCGCGTCTTACCGGTGCCCGGCCCAGCGTCGAGAATGAGCGGCCGCTCGTCCCATTCCGCGGCGGCCCGCTGGTCCGGGTCAAGCGGGATCGCCGGCGGCGGCTCCTCGATCGCGTCCAGTTCAGGCAGCGGGGGCAGAAGCAGTGCCCGGATCGCCTGCATCGTCACGAACGGCAGTGGAAGCCCGACCTCCTGCGCGATCTGCGAGGGCGTCTGGCGATCACGCACCAAGCGCTGGCGCAGCAGGTCGGCCGGCAGCAGGAACTCCTGCGCGAATACGTCGGCCTGTGTCTCGCGCCGCTCGCGCGGCGAGTAGGCGACAACCCGCTCTACCCCGGTCTCGAATGCCTGGCCGCCGAAACCGGGCTCGGCTGTACGCACGAGGGATTGGCGCTCGTCGTGCAGGTGGAAGTGCCCGATCTCGTGCGCGGTGACGACGGTGCGCCATCCCGCGTCGAGGCCAGCGGCGAGGCGGACGAACCCGTCGCCCCGCTCAAGGACGCCGACCACCTCGGGGCCGTACACGGCCCCGGGTTCGAGCGTATCGACCTCAAGGTCGGCCAGTTCGAGCGCCGCCGCGACAAGCGCCGACGCCGTCCCATCGACCGCGCGCGCGGCGGCGTCGGCGTGCACGCGCCGGGCGATAACCCGGATGCCGCGCCAAGCATCCACCCGCCTACGCCTCGTCCGCGAGCCAGAACGCCTTGCGGTCCTCTGGCATGCTCGACGCGCGAATCGCTTCCTCCCAGGTCCGCGCCCGCCCCATCGTCGGGAGGTCGGAGGCCTTGAACGCCGCCGTCATGGCGCGGGGCTGAGAGTTCTCTAAGACGGCCTCGAACCACGCGCGGGCGCACCCGAGGCGTTCGGCACCCAAGCGCCGGAAACGCGGCGTGATCGTCGACGGGACGATCTGCCCGGTGCTGATGTCGGCGATGATCGATCGCGCGATGCCAAGTGTGCCGGCGAAGGTCCTCACGTCCGTGTGGTGCTGCTTGAGGGCTCCGCGCAGATCCGGCACATCAACGGGGTCCGCCCGCTCGGCAGCGCGGCGGGCCGCGTCGCGGACCTTGTCCGCATAGTCGCGTACGGCGGGCTCGGCGACATGTGGACGCCCCCCGTGGTCGAGATCGAGGATCTCCAGCGCCTCGGCCCGGATCGCGTCGGCGAAGTGCGGATATCGCGTCGTCCAGGCTCGGATCACCTCCGGGGTGATCGCCTCAACCGCTTCGTGGAAGCGGATCAGCACGTCCTCCAAGTCTTCAGGGCGTTCGCTCATGGCGTACGACCGAGTTCATGGGCGATGCGCTCCTTCGCGCGATCGACCCAGTCTTTCGCGGTCTTCGGCGTGATATTCAGCATCCCGGCGATGCTCTTGTCCGCCTTTGAGCTAAAGTCAAACCCTTGGCGGAACAGCTTGAACGCCAAGCGATGCTTCTCCGGCAGCTGAGCGAGGACCGATTGGATCATGGCCTCGTCCTCCGGCCCGAGCGACGATCCATCGATGGGTTCGACCGGCTGGCCCTCGGCGTCGCAGACGGCGGGCTGTTCGATGTCACGGCGGACCTTACCCCGGCGGATTTTGTCGATAAGGCGGTGCCGCAGCTTGCCGCGAAACGACTGCTCGAAGCCAGCCCCGTCCGCCGAGTTCGGGTCGAGGACGGCCTCGACCATCGCGTCCACGACGTCGCCGACCGGATCTTCGCCGCCGTGCCGCAGGCTGGCTCCCGCGAGGGCGCGGAGGACGCGTTCGGCCCGCTCCGCAAGATGGATGACCAGGTCGCCGCGGAGGCGCTCATCCCTCCGCGGGTGAAGCCGACGGCAACCGGCCACGATCTGCCGTGGGTCCTGCCCCGCCAGGCCGCCGCGCTCGACGATCCCCGTCCAAAACTCACGCAGTCGCTCCTGCGAAACACCGATGTCGGCGTTCATACGTGCCCTCGTCATGCGAGAGCCTGCCCCGGTAGCGCAGGGGCCGGCTACGATCCGGTAGCGCGGCGCTGGAAAAAACAGCGCCGCAGCGGCGATACCTCGGACCCAAGGTCCGAAGAGAGCGGCCCGAAACGCTGGCCAGTACAGGGTGATCCTTGCGGGTTTTGCGCCCCCGCAAGCAGTATGAACGATCCGCCCGACAGGCGGTGAAGTCATCGGGGTTCCTTCCCCGGGTCCGCGATACAAGTCTGCATCGGAATCGATGCGGCAGGCGGACCCTTGAGTCCGCCCGCCGATCACCGTTCGACGTAACCATTCCTCTCAGTGGCCCGAGCGAACGTCGCCCGGGCCACTCCCAGCCACGCTCTGCCACTACTATGATTCGTTTGAGCCCCAACTTAGCGTCCGAGGACTAAAACTATCTGTCGCTGGACATCCCCCTCTCCGTTACACACACGGCATAATCAGCTACACCCTGTTGTGCTTCCGCAGGTGTCGCATTTCAGGCAGGTGCCATTGCGGACCAGCGTGAAGTTCGCACATTCGGGGCAGGCCTCGCCGACATAGCCCTTCATCTTCGCTTCGGCCCGGCGGTCGGCGATGCTCCGCTCCGCCTTCGGTTCCGGCTTGGCGAAGGGCAGCGTCTCGATGCTGCCGACGCTTTGCGGCTCCGCCTTCAGGGCGGTCGCGCCCCGCACGGCGTGGACCGTGCCGCCGGCTGGGGCCGTCTGGCCTGTGGCGGCCGCGCCGATTCCGGTCGTGGCGCCTGCCGGGCCGCCCTGGATCAGGGTGAGCCGGTCGGCCGAGCCGCGCAGCAGGCCGCGGGACACCACCGAGGCCGCCGCAGGCGCCGCCTTGGATTCGCGGGTCGTGTCGCCCTCGCCGCCGCCGAGCACCGTGCCGCCGATCTCGGCCGGGTTGACGTGGGCGAGATCGGTCCGGCCGAGATACGAGACCGCCAGTTCGCGGAACACGTAGTCGAGCAGCGACGTCGCGTTCTTGATCGCGTCGTTGCCCTGCACGAAGCCCGCCGGCTCGAAACGGGTGAAGGTGAAGGCCTCCACGTATTCCTCCAGCGGAACGCCGTATTGGAGGCCGAGCGAGATCGCGATGGCGAAGTTGTTCATCAGGCTTCGGAAGGTCGCGCCTTCCTTGTGCATGTCGATGAAGATTTCGCCGAGGCGGCCATCATCGTATTCGCCGGTGCGCAGGTAGACCTTGTGGCCGCCGACGACCGCCTTCTGAGTATAGCCCTTGCGCCGGTCCGGCATCTTCTCGCGCGAGCGGATCCGCTCGATGCGCTCGATCACGCGCTCGACGATCTTCTCCGCCGCCGCCGTCGCCTTGGCGGCGGCCGGAGCCTGGATGATCGCCTCGAGAGCCTCGTCGGCCTCCTCCTCGTCGTCGGCGATCAGCGCCGAGTTGAGCGGCTGCGAGAGCTTGGAGCCGTCGCGGTAGAGGGCGTTCGCCTTGAGCGCGAGGCGCCAGGACAGCAGGTAGGCCGCCTTGCAATCCTCCACCGTGGCGTCATTGGGCATGTTGATGGTCTTGGAGATCGCCCCCGAGATGAAGGGCTGCGCCGCGGCCATCATCTGGATGTGGCTCTCGACCGAGAGGTAGCGCTTGCCGGTGCGCCCACACGGGTTGGCGCAATCGAACACCGCGTAGTGCTCGGGCTTGAGAAAGGGCGCGCCCTCCAGCGTCATCGCTCCGCAGACATGGGTGTTGGCGGCCTCGATTTCCTTGCGAGTGAAGCCGAGGAACGGGAGGAGTTCGAAGGTGGGATCAGCCAACTTCTCCGCCGGCACCTTGAGGGTGTCCTTGAGGAAGTCGTCGCCGAGGTTCCAGCGGTTGAACACGAACTTGATGTCGAAGGCCGACTTCAGGCCGGCTTCCACCGCCGCGATCTTGTCGTCGGTGAAGCCCTTGGCGCGGAGCGATCCCGGGTTGATCGCGGGGGCCTGACCCATCGAGCCGTGGCCGACGGCGTAAGCCTCGATCTCGGCGATCTCGGCCTCGCGGTAGCCCAGCGCCCGCAGGGCGTCGGGGGCGGCTTGGTTGATGATCTTGAAGTAGCCGCCGCCGGCGAGCTTCTTGAACTTCACCAGGGCGAAGTCGGGCTCGATGCCGGTGGTGTCGCAATCCATCACCAGACCGATCGTGCCGGTCGGCGCGATCACGGTGGCCTGCGCGTTGCGGTAGCCGTGCCGCTCGCCGAGCGACAGCGCCCGGTCCCAGGCCGCGCGGGCATGGGCGCCGATATCGGCCTGCGGGATGTTGGCGTGGTCGAGCGGTACGGGGCTGACGTTGAGGCCCTCATAGCCGGCGGCCTCGCCATGCGCCGCACGGCGATGGTTGCGGATCACCCGCAGCATGTGCTCCGCGTTGTCCGGGTAGGCCTCGAAGGTGCCGAGTTCGGCCGCCATCTCGGCGGAGGTGGCGTAGGCCACGCCCGTCATGATCGCGGTGAGCGCGCCGGCCAGCGCCCGGCCCTTATCGGAGTCGTAGGGCAGGCCCATGGTCATCAGCAGGCCGCCGATATTGGCGTAGCCGAGGCCCAGCGTGCGGTACTTGTAGGAAAGCTCGGCGATCTCCTTGGACGGAAACTGCGCCATCATCACCGAGATTTCGAGCACCACGGTCCAGAGCCGGTTGAGGTGCTCGAACGCCTCGACGTCGAAGTGCTTGGCCCCACGATCGTACATCGTCAGCAGGTTGGCGCTGGCGAGGTTACAGGCCGTGTCGTCGAGGAACATGTATTCGGAGCACGGGTTCGAGGCCCGGATCCGCCCGCCCTCCGGGCAGGTGTGCCAGTCGTTCATCGTGGTGTTGAAGTGCAGACCCGGATCGGCCGAGGCCCAGGCGGCCTCACCGATCTTCTCCCACAGGTCGCGCGCCTGAGGCGTCTTCACGACCTTGCCGGTGGTGCGCGAGGTCAGGCTCCACGGCCCATCCGCTTCCACCGCGCGCAGGAACTCGTCGGTCAGCGAGACCGAGTTGTTGGAGTTCTGGCCGGCGACCGTGAGATAGGCCTCCGAATCCCAATCGGTGTCGTAGACGGGGAAGTCGATCTTGGTGAAGCCCTGGCGGGCGAACTGCACCACGCGCTTGATGTAGGCGTCGGGCACCATCGCCTTGCGGGCGGCCTTGATCTCGCGCTTGAGCGCCGGGTTGCGCTCGGGGTCGAAGCAGGCGTCGCCCTCGGCCTCGCACTGGGTGCAGGCCTTCATCACCGCGGTGAGGTGCTTGGAGACGACCTTGGAGCCGGTCACCAGCGCGGCGACCTTCTGCTCCTCCTTCACCTTCCAGTCGATGAAGCTCTCGACGTCGGGATGGTCGATGTCGACGATCACCATCTTGGCGGCGCGCCGGGTGGTGCCGCCCGACTTGATCGCGCCGGCCGCGCGGTCGCCGATCTTGAGGAAGGACATCAGGCCCGACGACTTGCCGCCGCCGCCGAGTTTTTCGTTCTCCCCACGCAGCTGTGAAAAGTTCGAGCCGGTGCCCGAGCCGTACTTGAACAGGCGCGCCTCGCGCACCCACAGGTCCATGATGCCGCCCTCGTTGACGAGGTCGTCCTGCACGGACTGGATGAAGCAGGCATGCGGCTGCGGGTGCTCGTAGGCGGTGGCCGACTTCGTCAGCACGCCGGTCTTCGGGTCGCAGTAGAAGTGGCCCTGGCTCGGCCCGTCGATGCCGTAGGCCCAGTGCAGGCCGGTGTTGAACCATTGCGGCGAGTTCGGCGCTACCATCTGGCGAGCGAGCATGAAGCGCAGCTCGTCCATGAAGGCGGCAGCGTCTTCCTCGGACGAGAAGTAGCCGCCCTTCCAGCCCCAATAGGTCCAGCAGCCGGCGAGCCGGTCGAACACCTGGGTCGCCGAGATCTCGGAGACGAAGCGCTCCTCCTCCGGCAGTTCGGCGAGCGCGGCCTCATCCGGCACGGCGCGCCAGAGGAAGGAGGGAACGCTGTTCTCCTCCACCTTCTTCAGGCGGGCCGGAACGCCGGCCTTGCGGAAATATTTCTGCGCCAGCACATCGGCGGCGACCTGGCTCCAGCTCTCCGGCACGGAAATGCCGTCGAGCCGGAAGACGATCGAGCCGTCCGGGTTGCGAATCTCGCTCACAGCCTTGCGGAAGGCGATGGCTGCGTAGGGCGACTGGCCCGCCGTCGTGTAGCGCCGCTCGAACCGCATGAATCCCTCTCCCTCGGAGTCAAGCGACCCCGTGCCGCGGCGCAGGCCGCGGATCATGGATGAAAAGCCGGATGTGCCTCGGCCGGTTCGGGGCCCCGCCACAGACGACGTGGGAGCCTGTCCGCCATGCGAAAACGGGGTTCTTCCCAAACCCCGCCGAACCGTTCGAAGCGATGCCGGGACCTTACGTCCGAGCGGCCATCTGCGTCAATAACTAGTGCCGGCTACCCGTGTTCCGCCCTAGATGTTGTGTCCTTCATCATAAATCTGTGGATATTCGAGGCGGTTCGCTAAGTGGCCTTTCGGCTTGATCGAATCCGCCGGGAAAATTTTTCGGTCCACAGGGAAGGCGATGCGTTCGACCGCCCTCGACAGGGTCGGACAGGGTTAACGGCCGCGCGAGACAGGGGGAGCGTGCCGTAAATGCGACAGCGGCCCGGGGTGCTGGACTCACACGCGCGTGACGACCATAACGACCGCGGCGACGGCACCGCGGGTCCGTCGCTCGCCGGAGGAATCATGGCCCTCAAGGACACGCTGCTGCGCATCTTCACCTGGTGGAACGGGCAGACGATGTCGCTCGCGCTCTATACCGCGCGCAGCGGCCAGTTCGTCGGTTCGGACGAACTCGGCAACAAATACTACAAGGCGCTGGGCCCTCTGATCGACCGCTCGGTCGGCCCGGAGCGGCGCTGGGTCGTCTATAACGGCTATGCCGACGCGTCCCGCGTGCCGCCGGGCTGGCGGGCCTGGCTGTGCCACAACGGCGACGTCGCCCCGAGCGAGGAGGATTACCAGCCTCGCGAGTGGCAGAAGGCCCACGAGGAGAACCTCACCGGTACGGCGGCGGCCTACCGGCCGAAGGGCTCGCAACTCTCCTGGGGCCAGCGGCCGGCCGCGACCGGCGACTACGTGCCGTGGACGCCCGCCGAGTAGACGAAGCCATGCCGCGCGCCGGCTGGTCGCGATCTGCCGCAGGGCGGTCGGCGCGAAGCGCGGGCGGAACTTAAGAGCATCACGGCCCGGCCGCCCTTTTTCCACCACCCTTGGGGTGTTGGAACGGCCGCACCGTTTGCCGGCCGCGATGGCCGGTTCCAGACTCAAGAGGGCGCCTTGAGCCGCATCCCCGCAACGATCCTGCGCCGGACCGCGCTCGGCACGCTCGCCCTGGCGCTCTGTGCGCTGCCGGCCTCCGCCGACAAGATCAAGAACCCGACCGCGGTGTTCTCCGGCCTCGACAAGATCACCGGCCGGATCGTGACCTTCGAGGTCGCCATCGACGAGACGGTGCAGTTCGGCGCCCTGCAGATGACGCCGAGGGTCTGCTACTCGCGCCCGCCCACCGAGACGCCGAAGACCACGGCCTTCCTCGAGGTCGACGAGGTGACGCTGGACAGCAAGTACCGGCGTATCTTCACCGGCTGGATGTTCGCGGCGAGCCCCGGCCTGCACGCCATCGAGCACCCGATCTACGATGTGTGGCTGACCGATTGTAAGGGCGGCTCCGACGTGATCGCCGAGGCGAAGGAGCAGGAGGACGTGCCCGCGCTCGCCTCGCGCCAGGACAAGCCGAAGAAGAAGGGCGCGGACCCGACCAAGACGTCCGCCCAAGTCAACCAGAACGGTCAGGTCGACGTCGAGGGGCCGCGCGGCGTGCCGGTCCAGCCCAAGCAGAAGCCCTCGCGCAAGTTCTTCCCGAACAACGAAGGGCCGGCAGCGGCCCCGCCGCCGCCGCGCGAGCCGCAATCGATCTTCGACGCGATCTTCCGCTAGGCATCTCTATGAAGCCAGCCGCTGCCGCGAGGTCATGAAGGGCCCGAGCGGCTGGCGGGCGGCGGCGAAGGACGCGAGCCCGATCGGGCGCGGCATGCCGACATAGATCGCCTCCATCCCGCCCGAGAGCCGGTAGGCCTCGTGCCAGAAGCCGTTGCCGGCCGGATCGCGGCCGAAATCCCGCCACCATGTCTTGTGCGGGTCCGAGCGGGTGAAGGCCTCCAAGCTTTCCAGATCGCGCCAGTACTGTCGCATGCCGATATGGTTGAGGCCGTAGACGAGGTTCTCGTGCGCCAGCAGCCCATCCGGCCGCTCGCGCTGCATCTGGGCCAACTCGCGCCCGATGCCGAGCAGCGCCTTCAAGCCCCGTATCCGTCCGACGCGAAAGCCGAGATAGACCACGACAAGACCCGGATAGGCCGAGAGATCGACCGAGTCCCGCGTGGGGCGGCCATTCGCGGTCGCTTGCCTATCCGATGTCTGCATGGCACCAACCCCATGTTTACGGTGTAATCATAGGCGCGTTGCTTACAGTGTCAACATCGAAGGGCGAGCCGAACCCGGGCAAGGGCGGCTACCACCACGGCGATTTGCGCGAGGCCCTGGTCGCGGCGGGCCTGTCGATCCTGGAGGAGGGGGGCGATCCGGCCTCGCTCGGCCTGCGCGAGACCGCGCGCCGGGCGGGTGTGTCGGCGATGGCGCCCTACCGGCACTTTCCCGACAAGGACGCCCTGCTTGCGGCGGTGGCCATCGTCGGCTTCGAGCGGCTGCGCGCGGCGCTGGAGGTGGCGGATCGGGGAGGGGAGGGGGCGGGACGCGAGGCCCTCTACGCGCAAGGGGCAGCCTACGTCGCCTTTGCCTGTGCGCAGCCCGGATTGTTTCGCCTGATGTTCGGCGGCGCGCGCTCCGGCGGCTCACGGCCCGAGGCGTTGTGCGAAGCCTCCGCCGCCGCCTACGCGGTGCTCGCCGAGCGGGTTGCGACGCTGCTGCCGGGGGACGCCGCCTCCGACGAAGCCTTGCGATCCTGGGCGCTCGTCCACGGCATCGCCGCGCTCGTCATCGACGGCTTGCTCGGTGAGGCCGTGCGGACCGACCCGCAGGCGGCCGCTGCGCTCGCCAGCCGCCTGCTGCGGCTCGAACCGATTCCAGACTGAAAGAGCCGGGATCCCAAAGGGATCATCCCTTTGGCGGGGTATCGGGGCAGCGCTCCGACGTCCTCCCTACGCCTCGGTGTGCCCGATCCCGAGGGCGGCCAGGGCTTCGGCGCCACGGAAGACCCGGTCCGGCGGACCCCACTCGGCCCGCTCGGAGATCGCGGCGGCGAGTTGGCGCTTGTAGATGTGGCGCGGCATTTCCTCGACGCCGAACTGGCTCAGGTGCTCTGTGAGGAATTGCGTGTCGGCGAGCCGGTAACCGCCCGAGCGCAGCCGGGCCACGAGGTGGACCAGGGCGACCTTCGAGGCGTCGCGCACCTCGTGGAACATGCTCTCGCCGAAGAAGGCCGCCCCGAGCGAGACGCCGTAGAGTCCGCCCGCGAGGCGGCCCTCGTGGTAGACCTCGATCGTGTGGCAATGCCCGAGTTCGAACAGCGCGCCGTAGAGGTCACGGATGCGGGCGTTGATCCAGGTGCGGGCGGTATCCCGGCGCGGGGCGGCGCAGCCCTCGATCACCGCATCGAAATCCCGGTCGCTGACGACCTCGAACCCGTCGGAGCGCACGGTGCGGGCGAGCCGCTTGGGCACGTGGAAGCGGTCGAGGGGCAGCACCCCGCGGGCGCGGGGCTCGACCCAGTAGATCGTTGGATCGTCCGCATCCTCGGCCATCGGGAAGATCCCGGCGGCATAGGCCTTGAGCAGGATGTCGGGCGTGATGTCCACGGGCGGCCTGTCGTGCATCGAAGCGTTGTCGCGCGCTCCGGGCGCGAACACCAGCCGTCAGGAGAAAGCGGGGCGGACCGACCGGCCCCGCCCCGCCCCGCCCCGCTTTCTCAGCGCCGCGTCTCGACGCCGTTCAGTTCCTCGCGGGCCAGGAAGCCTTCGAGCCAGTGGATGTCGTAGAGGCCGTTCTGCACGTCGGCGTTGCGCACCAGCGTGCGGAACAGCGGCAGCGTGGTGTCGATTCCATCGACCACGAACTCGTCCAGCGCCCGGCGCAGGCGCATCAGGCACTCGTTGCGGGTGCGCCCATGCACGATCAGCTTGCCGATCAGCGAGTCGTAGTTGGACGGGATTCGGTAGCCCTGGAACGCGGCCGAATCGACCCGGACGCCGAGGCCGCCCGGCGGGTGGAAATAGGTGATCAGCCCCGGCGAGGGCCGGAAGGTCGAGGGGTGCTCGGCGTTGATCCGGCACTCGATGGCGTGGCCCTCGACCTTGATATCCTCTTGAGCCACCGACAGGCCGCCGCCGGCCGCGACCCGGATCTGCTCGTTCACGAGATCGATTCCGGTGATCATCTCGGTGACGGGGTGCTCCACCTGGATGCGGGTGTTCATCTCGATGAAGTAGAACCGCCCGTCCTCGTAGAGGAACTCGATGGTGCCGGCGCCGAGATAGCCGAGTTCGCGCATGGCGTTGGCGCAGATGCCGCCGATCTCGGCGCGCATCGCCTCGTTGAGGGCCGGAGAGCCGCCTTCCTCCCAGACCTTCTGGTGGCGGCGTTGCAGCGAGCAGTCGCGCTCGGCCAGATGCACCGCGTGGCCCTTCCCGTCGCCGAGGATCTGCACCTCGATATGGCGGGGCTTGGTCAGGTACTTCTCGAGGTAGACCGCATCGTCGCCGAAGGCGGCCTTGGCCTCGGTGCGGGCCATGTCGAGCGCCTGCTCCAGCTCGCTCTCCGAGCGGGCGACCTTCATGCCGCGCCCGCCGCCGCCGGAGGCGGCCTTCACCAGGACGGGATAGCCGATCTCGGCAGCCACGCGCTTGGCTTCGTCCGGATCGGTGACGCCACCCTCCGAGCCCGGCACGCAGGGGATACCGAGGCGCTTGGCGGTGCGCTTGGCCTCGATCTTGTCGCCCATGATGCGGATATGCTCGGCCTTGGGGCCGATGAAGCCGATATTGTGATGCGCCAGAACCTCGGCGAACCGGGCGTTCTCCGACAGGAAGCCGTAGCCGGGATGCACGGCGTCCGCCCCGGTGATCTCGCAGGCGGCGATGATCGAGGGGATGTTGAGGTAGCTGTCGCGGGCGGCCGGCGGGCCGATGCAGACGCTCTCGTCGGCCAGCCGCACATGCATGGCGTCGGCATCCGCCGTCGAGTGGACCGCGACTGTGGCGATACCGAGCTCCTTCGCCGCCCGCAGGATGCGGAGTGCGATCTCGCCCCGGTTGGCGATCAGGATCTTGTCGAACATCGCGGGGAGGCTACTCGAGCACGAGGAGGGCTTCGCCGTACTCGACCGGCATCCCATCCTCGATGAAGATCGCGGTCACCGTACCGGCGCGGGGCGCGACGATTTCGTTGAAGGTCTTCATGGCCTCGACCAGCAACAGCTTGTCGCCCGCTTGGACCTTCGTGCCGATCTCGATGAACGGCTTCGCGTCCGGCGAGGGGCGCAGGTAGGCGGTACCGACCATGGGCGACGGCACGGCGCCGGGATGGCCCGCGCCGGATTTGGCGGGTGCCGGCGCCAGAGCGGCGGGCGCCGCCGCGACCGGTGCCGCCGCAGCGGCCGAGGCGGCGGGCGCGACCTGAACCGAGACCGTCTCGATCTTTCGGGCGACGCGGATGCGCAGATCGCCCTTCTCGACCTCGATCTCGGTCAGATCGGTCTCGGCGACCATCCGGGCGAGTTCGCGCACCAGTTCGGGATCGAAGGGTTCGTTCTTGGCCATCGGCTCGTAGTTCTGAGGTCAGGAGGCGGACGGGGTGCGTCCACGAAGGAGATGGGCGAGGGCGTCGAGCCCCAGGACGTAACTGTGGGCACCGAAGCCCGAAATCAAACCGGCGCAGACCGGCGCGATCCGCGAGACGTGGCGGAAGTCCTCGCGGGCGTGGACGTTGGAGAGGTGGATCTCCACCGCCGTCACCCCCGCGCCCTTGATCGCGTCGCGAAGCGCGATCGAGGTATGCGTATAGGCGGCGGCGTTGATGAGCACCCCGGCCCCGGCGGCGCCGGCCTCCTGCACGAACGTCACGAGTTCGCCCTCGTGATTCGTCTGACGGAAGGTCAGGGCGATATCGAGGCGGGCCGCCTGCTCCCGCAGGTTTTGCTCGATGTCGGCGAGCGTGGCGGCACCATAGATGCCCGGCTCGCGCTGGCCCAGGAGATTGAGGTTCGGCCCGTTGAGGCAGTGAATCGCGATCATGCCGTCCGGCTGCTTCGGCCGGAGGCTTCGCGAACCGCCCGGCAGGAGGGGCGGTCTTAGACGAGTGCGTCGGTGCGCGACAAGGGCGGTTGCCGGCCGGTTGCCCGGCCAAGCTTTCAATAAGTCCAGCGTTGTGCCTTGTTCACGAGGAAATCGCGGAAGGCCTGGACGCGGGCCACCGAGCGCATCTCCTCGGCATAGACGAGATAACTCTCCATCGTCGGCATCTCGCTCTCGCGCAGCACCTGAACGAGGCTCTCGTTCCCGTCGACGGCGTAGTCCGGCAGGATGCCGACGCCGACGCCGGCCTCCATCGCCTTGTGGAGGGCGGTGATGTTGTTGACCGTGAAGTGGACCGGACGGCGCTCGTCCCCCTCGCGGCCGATGCTGGCGAGATAGTGGGTCGCGAGCAGATAGGACGGCTCGTTGCCGCCAAACGAGACGAGGCGGTGCTCGTCGAGGTCGGCGATGGTTTTGGGTTCACCGAAGCGTTTGACGTAATCGGGGCTCGCAAAGGCGTGATAATGCACCGTGAACAGCCGCCGCTGGATCAGGTCCGGCTGGGCCGGGCGGCGCATACGGATCGCGATGTCGGCCTCGCGCATGGCGAGGTCCAGCTCCTCGTTGGTGAGCACCAGCTCGATCCGCACATCCGGATAGAGGTCGAGGAATTCCGAGACACGCTGCGACAGCCAGGATGTGCCTAAGCCCACCGTCGTCGTCACCCGCAGGTCGCCGGAGGGGCGCTCGCTCGTCTCGACGAGGCGGGCGCGGGTGTTCTCCAGCCTGAGCTTCATGTCGCGTGCGGCGCGAAACAGCAGGTCGCCCTGCTCGGTCAGGATCAGGCCGCGAGCGTGCCGGTGGAACAGCGGCGCCTTCAACTCCCGCTCGAGGGCGCTGATCTGCCGGCTCACCGCCGACTGGCTGAGGCCGATGTCGTCGCCCGCCCGCGTGAAGCTCCCGGCCTCCGCGACGTTGAGGAAAATCCGGATCTTGTCCCAATCCAAGGCCGTCACTCCCGCCCGTCGAGGTCGGCCCGTCGCAGTCAGCCCGCACGGGGGGCCACGACCTTCGGGCGTTGCACGACGCCAGTCTGTTGCCCTGCCATACCCGGCGAAAGGCTTCTTCGCGAAACCTGCCGGCTCCCGCAGCTTTCAGGTTAGGACGACAAGCTTGCAATTTGGTTGCGTCATTTCCGCCATCAACAGGGAAATGCGTGTCGAACAACGTCTTGAATGCTTCGACAGCGCCTGTCCCCGGTCGGTCTCCGTGTCCGACACGATGGCGAAGCGGGCGTTCTTTTGAACAGTACTTGAAACGCCCGCAGCCCAGGCACCTACTCGGTCGTAGCCTTCGCAGGGCTCTTCTGAGCCTGGAAGTTGTGCGCATTCAAAGTGGTCGGTTGTCCACCGTATTTCCGGATAAAACTGAATAATTCCAAAATCTTATGCATCGTCGAGTCCGTTCCCTCACCGTACACGACAGGGTCGCGGCGGGCGGTGCGAAGTGCTGGGCTGAAGGATTCTCCGGCAAGAGGATCCCCCCATGTCTCTGTCTCCCCGCACCGCCCTGATCGCGAGTTTTGCGGCGCATCTGGGCCTGAACCACTCGCGTCCGGAGACGCTCGGCGCCCTGATGACCGGGCTGATCCATCGTCGGACGGTCAACCTCGGCCATATCGCCAGCCACTGTCACGGGCCGGCGCGGCACGCTTCGAAGTACCGCCGTCTGCAGCGCTTCTTCCAGTATGTGCGGCTCGATCAGGCGGTGGTTGCGACCCTCGTGGTGCGCATGCTCCATCTGGCCCGGTCCAAATGCCTGGCGCTGGATCCCACCCAGTGGAAACTCGGCCGAACCGACGTCAACATCTGGATGCTGGCCATTGTCACGCGCCGGTTTCGCGTGCCCCTGCTGTGGTCGGTGACCGCGACGCCTTCCTCCAGCGCGCGCCGGCGAACATCCTTGTCAAATACCGCAACGACGCCGGGGCGGTCGCGAGGGTCAAGCACCTGCTGCGCTCGCAAAACCCCGACGTCTGGCTGGATTTCGACGAGGTCGCGCAACGGTTCGACCTGTCGGCATCGACCCTGCACCGACGGATCGAGGCCGAGGGCAGTCGTTCCAGGAGATCAAGGACACCGTCCGCAAGGAAATTGCGGTGCACCTCCTGCGGACCACGGACCTGAGCCTCGCGGCGCTTGCCGAGGCGGCGGGCTTCTCCGAGGCCAGCTCGTTCTTCCGCGCGTTCCGGAAGTGGACCGGGGTGAACCCGGGGGCGTACCGTTGCCGGCCCAGGTAGCGACCATCCGAGAGAGCCACGATCCGCGTGTGGGCCAATCGGCCAGCACGCCTGGATGCCGCCACGTTCAAAGTCGGCATTCCTGAAGGGCGCTCTCAGGCCGTCCATTCATGCATTCGCGCGACCAGGGGGAAGCATTGGCCTTCGCCCCACTTGCGGGCGAGGGCCTCGACCTCCTTAGGCTCGAAGCCCAGCCGCCACCGCAGCGAAGTGGTGGCGCCGGATGCCGGGCTCTCGCATCCGCCTGCCTAGTCGTAGGCTCCGATCATCTCTGGTTCCTGCAGCTCCTCGGTCCTGACCTTCGGGTCCGGCGAATGCTCGGCCAGGAACTTCTCGGCCTCAAGCGCCGCCATGCACCCCATGCCGGCGGCGACCACAGCCTGGCGGTAGACGAATTCGGCGCAATCGCCGGCCGCGTAGACCCCCTCGACGTTGGTCCGCGTCGTGCCCGGCACGATCTTGATGTAGCCGCCTTCCAGCAGTTCGAGCTGTCCGGCGAAGAGCTTCGTCGCGGGATCGTGCCCGATGGCGACGAACATGCCGTCGGCCGGAACGTCACGCGTCGCGCCGGTGTCGGCGTCGCGCAACCGGACGCCGGTGACGGCCTTCACCGGCTCCCTCCGGCCGAGGACCTCCTCGACCACATGGTTCCAGATGACCTCGATCTTCGGATGGGCGAACAGCCGATCCTGAAGGATGGGCTCCGCCCGGAAACGGTCGCGCCTGTGGATGACGGTGACCTTCGAGGCCAGGTTGGCCAGGTACAGCGCCTCCTCGACGGCGGTGTTGCCGCCGCCGATCACGACGACCTCCTTGCCGCGGTAGAAGAAGCCGTCGCAGGTCGCGCAGGCTGAGACGCCCGCCCCGTTAAACTCGATCTCGGACGGTAGGCCGAGCCAGCGGGCCTGGGCGCCCGTGGCGGCGATCAGGGTGTCGGCGACGTAGGTGTCGCCGCTATCCCCCTCGGCCACGAAGGGGCGCTTCGAGAGGTCGACCGACACGATGGTGTCGGAAAGGATCCGGGTGCCGACGTGCTCGGCCTGCAGGCGCATCTGCTCCATCAGGTCAGGACCCTGAACGGCGGTCGCGAAACCGGGATAGTTCTCCACGTCCGTGGTGATGGTCAGCTGGCCGCCCGGCTGGATGCCCGTCACGATGATGGGCTTCATGTTGGCCCGGGCGGCATAGATGCCCGCCGTGTAGCCGGCCGGTCCGGCCCCGATGATGAGGACCTTGGTCTTGTGAGTGGTCATGGCGTGCCTGGACGAACGAGGGAGCGGAGGGGACTTGAACGGGCTCTACGCTGCAGCTTCAAGCATGGGCCGCGGACGGTCGTCGTTCGCCGGGCAGAGGTTTGGATACACACACATCCGGGGCTCCCCCGCTTCAGAGAAGCCGACGGGCTGGAAGCCCGAGATCAGCAGAGGCTCGACCATGGCGCGGGCGGCGTCGATCGCGGCCGTGTAGCCGGCCGGCCCCGAGCCGATGATCACGAGCCTCGCATGGGTGTGCGCCATCTGTGCCGTCTCCTGTCCGCAACCGGCCGCGGCCGTCTTCCCGTCCTGTCGATCCTCGCGTGCAGTCTGACACCGCGAGGACAAAGATTTCTTTCACCGCGCGGAGCGGGCCGCGCGCCGGTCACGTCTCAGGCCGTCCCAGCGGGACGGACACCGCCGGTCGCGCCTCCGCCCAGCGTCGACGGTGGCCCATGTATGCTTCCGCCAAGGCGGCAGCGATCTCCGGTGTCGCGTCGATCGGGGCGTAGCGCAGCGCTTCCAGGCGCCCGATGAACGGCTTCAGCGCGCCGGCCATGGCGAGGCCCGCAAACATCCGCCGATGCCGGATATAGGTGCGCGGCAGATCGAATAGGAGGAGGGGCACGCCGGTGCTCGCGGCCTCGCCCACCATGTTGGCGGAATCGGAGGTGACGACGATGTGGTCGGCGATCGCCAGCATGCCGACGTAAGGGTTCTCGCCGGTGCCGTCCCAGAAGAAGCCGCCCTTGTCCTTCACCAGGTTTTCGAGGGCGGTGCGCAGGTCCGGCGGCGTGCGCCGGGAGACCGTCAACATCAGCGAGCAGCCGCCATCGGCGAGCTTGGTGAGATCGCGCACCAGCCGCTGCATATCGGCTTGGCGGTAACGCAGATGCCGGCTGTCCCCGCCGATCAGCACGGCGATGCGCGGCCAGGGCAGGCGCGCGAGACGCGGATCGGGGGTCGTGCGGGCGGCGTCGAGCCGGGCGCGGGAGACGGGATGCGGCGCGGTGAGCGTGGTGAAGACGTTGGGGCCGCGCAGGTCGTCGTAGTCGGGAACCCAGATGAAATCCGCGGTGTCGTGGCCGGTGCGCGGATCCTTGAGGAAGGCCGTGAAGGTCTTCTCGCCCGAGGCGCGTCGCACGGCGCGCAGATAGGGTACGGAGCGCCGCCCCGACGCGATCAGGAGATCGGGAAGCGGGCCTTGCAGCAGGCCGCCGGATCGGCCCGGCGCGTCCCGCGGGTCGATCGGCCCCCACGGGGCCATCCAGGTAAGGGGCCGTCCGTCCGGAATCCGGCGCGTCTCGTAGGTGAGGCCGAGCGCCTCGGCGATGCCGATGCACTGGTTCTCGTCGCCGGCCTTGCCGTCGGTGAGGATCCAGGCGCGGGCCCGCGCGAGTTCCGGCAGTACGCTGCCGTCGGGCTTCACCGGCCCCTGTTCGTTCACGCGACGCAAACCTTCGATCCCACCAAACCCGGCCTACTGGGCCGGGAGCCGGCGCCGCAGCCACTGCGCGTAGTGCTCGGCAAGGGCCGCGACCCGCCGCCGCTCGGAGGCCGGATCGTACCACGCGCCGCCGGAACTCGCGGGCAGGGCCGAGAGCTGGGGATGGCGCGCGAGGATCTCGCCGCCACGGCCGACCAGCAGCGCTTCGCCGTCGAGGTAATCCGTCGTGCCGCTGCCGCCCAGGCTGCTGCGGTCGCCGCCCTGCGCACCGCCATAGGCCGCGAGCGACAGGCCGCTCACGCGCACTACCAGCGTCGGCGCACCGCGGACGATGCGGTCACCGAAGCTGCGCCGCATCGCCTCGGTCAGGTCCGCTCGCAGAAGTTCCGTCTGCGGACCGCGGGCATAAACCTGCAGGGGGCGCACATCGACGGCGACGCCGCCGACCCGGTCGAAGTCAACCCGGTCGAAGTCCTGCGCCGCGGCCGGGACGCCGAGCACGACCCCGGCCAGGAGGCCGAGCGCGGCCGCGAGGCCGGGGACGCGCATGCGGGTCAGGCTCCCCACTCGACGGCGACGACCTCGTAGGACTTGCCGCCGCCGGGGGTCGTGACTTCCACCGTGTCGCCGACGGCCTTGCCGATCAGGGCGCGGGCGATGGGCGAGGAGATCGAGACGCGGCCCTCGCGCACATCCGCCTCCGGCTCGCCGACGAGCTGGTAGGTCTTCTCCTCCTCGGTGTCCTCGTCCACGAGTTTCACGCGGGCGCCGAACTTGATCTTGGCGCCCGACAGCTTCGAAGTGTCGATGATCTCGGCGCGCGCGATCATGCTCTCCAGTTCGAGCACCCGGCCCTCGTTGTGGGACTGGGCCTCCTTGGCCGCATGGTACTCGGCATTCTCGGAAAGGTCGCCGAGCGCGCGGGCTTCGGAGATCGCCTGGATGATCCGGGGGCGTTCCACCTGCTGGCGACGCTTCAGCTCCTCCTCGAGGGCTGCGTAGCCGCGTGCCGTGATGGGAAGCTTGTCGATGCTCATGGTCTCGCGCCACAATGAAGAGGCCCGGCCGGAGCGACATGCTCCTTCCGGGCCGGGATAACGGCTCTTGATTGTGTGCTTTCGGGCCGCCCGCTTCCGCTCGGCGGGCCGCCCGGCACACGAACGTCTATTTAGGCCGCGAAGTATTCCTGCAAGGCGCGAACCTGAAGATCGCCTTCGAGATAGGCCTTGATCCCCTCGGCCGCCGCCATCGCGCCGGCGAGAGTGGTGTAGTACGGCACTTTATGCAAGAGGGCCGCCCGCCGGAGCGAGCGTGAGTCGGACAGCGCACCGGCACCCTCGGTCGTGTTGATGACCAGCGCGATGTCGCCGTTCTTGATCGAATCGACGATGTGGGGACGGCCCTCCAGCACCTTGTTGATGCGCTGGGTCGGGATACCCTCATCCGCCAGGTAGCGCTGCGTGCCGCCGGTCGCGAGGATGGTGAAGCCGAGGCCGGAGAGCTGCCGGATCGCCGGCAGCACCCGCGGCTTGTCGTCATCGCGCACGGAGACGAACACGGTACCGGTGCGCGGCACCGCCGTGCCCGATCCGAGCTGGCTCTTGGCGAAGGCCACGCCGAACCCGGCATCCAGTCCGATCACCTCGCCGGTCGAGCGCATCTCCGGCCCGAGCAGCACGTCGACGCCGGGGAAGCGGGCGAACGGGAACACCGCCTCCTTCACCGCGATGTGGTCGAGCCGCTTCGGCTTGAGGCCGAAGCTGTCGAGGGGCTCGCCGGCCATGATCCGCGCGGCGATCTTGGCGATCGGTTCGCCGATCACCTTGGCGACGAAGGGCACCGTGCGCGAGGCGCGCGGGTTCACCTCCAGCACGTAGATCGTGCCGTCCTTGATCGCGTACTGCACGTTCATCAGGCCGCCGACCTTGAGGGCCAGCGCCATCGCCTTGGTCTGCCGCTCCAACTCCGTGATGATCTCGGGCGAGAGCGTGCGCGGCGGCAGCGAGCAGGCAGAATCGCCCGAGTGGATGCCCGCCTCCTCGATGTGCTCCATGATGCCGGCGATGAACACGGTCGCGCCGTCGCAGACCGCGTCGACATCGACCTCGGTCGCGTCGGACAGGTAGCGGTCGAACAGGAGCGGGTTCTTGCCCAGCACCGTGTTGATCTGCCCCGTCTTGTCGTTGGGGTAGCGCGCCTTGATATCGGAGGGGATCAGGCTCGGCAGGGTGCCGAGCAGGTACTCGGCGAACTGCGTCTCGTCGCGGATGATCGCCATGGCCCGCCCGCCGAGCACGTAGCTCGGGCGTACCACGAAGGGCAGGCCGAGTTCGGCCGCGACGAGCCGGCTCTGCTCCACCGAGTAGGCGATGCCGTTCTTGGGCTGCTTGAGGCCGAGCTTGTCCAGCAGGCGCTTGAACTGGTCGCGGTCCTCGGCGAGGTCGATGGCGTCGGGCGAGGTGCCAAGGATCGGGACACCGGCGGCCTCCAGGGCGCGCGCGAGCTTGAGCGGGGTCTGGCCGCCGAACTGCACGATCACGCCGTGGAGCGTGCCTGCCTGCCGCTCGGTCTCGACGATCTCCAGGACATCCTCTTCGGTGAGCGGCTCGAAGTAGAGCCGGTCGGAGGTGTCGTAGTCGGTCGAGACCGTCTCCGGGTTGCAGTTGACCATGATGGTCTCGTAGCCGGCCTCGGTGAGTGCGAAGCAGGCGTGGCAGCAGCAATAGTCGAACTCGATGCCCTGGCCGATCCGGTTCGGGCCGCCGCCCAGGATGATGACCTTCTTCCTGTCCGACGGGTACGCCTCGTCCGCGTTCTGGCCGGCGAAGGGGGCGACGTAGGTCGAGTACATGTAGGCGGTCGGTGCCTTGAACTCGGCGGCGCAGGTGTCGATCCGCTTGAAGACCGGGCGTACGCCCAAGCCCCGGCGGGCGGCGCGCACGGCGTCCTCGTCGGTGGCGGTCAGCACGGCCAGCCGCGCGTCGGAGAAGCCGGCGGCCTTGAGCTGGCGGAAGGCGCCCGGGGTCTTGGGCAGGCCATGCGCCTTCACCCGGTTCTCCAGATCGACGATGGCCTGGAGCTGCTCGAGGAACCACGGATCGATCGCGCAGGAGGCGTAGATCTCCTCGTGGCTGATCCCGAGCCGCATGGCCTGCGCGACCTTGAGCAGCCGGTCCGGCGTCGGCGTGCCGAGCGCGGCCTTGATCGCGTTGTGGTCGTCGCCCTTGCCGAGACCCTCGATCTCGATCTCGTCGAGGCCGGTCAGCCCCGTCTCGAGCGAGCGCAGGGCCTTCTGCAGCGATTCGGCAAAGCAGCGGCCGATCGCCATGGCCTCGCCCACCGACTTCATCGCGGTGGTCAGCGTCGGCTCGGCGCCGGGAAATTTCTCGAAGGCGAAGCGCGGGATCTTGGTGACGACGTAGTCGATCGTCGGCTCGAACGAGGCCGGGGTCGCGCCGCCGGTGATGTCGTTGGCGATCTCATCGAGCGTGTAGCCGACGGCGAGCTTGGCCGCGACCTTGGCGATCGGGAAGCCGGTGGCCTTCGAGGCCAGCGCCGAGGAGCGCGACACGCGCGGGTTCATCTCGATCACGATCATCCGGCCCGTCTTCGGGTCGATCGCGAATTGCACGTTCGAGCCGCCGGTCTCGACGCCGATCTCGCGCAGGACCGCGAGCGAGGCATCGCGCATCACCTGATATTCTTTGTCGGTGAGCGTCAGGGCCGGGGCGACGGTGATCGAGTCGCCGGTATGCACGCCCATCGGATCGAGGTTCTCGATGGAGCAGACGATGATGCAGTTATCCGCCTTATCGCGGACGACCTCCATCTCGTACTCCTTCCAGCCGAGCACGCTCTCCTCGATCAGCACCTCGTTGGTCGGCGAGGCGTCGATGCCGCGCTCGACGATCTCGAGGAACTCCTCGCGGTTGTAGGCGATGCCGCCGCCGGTGCCGCCCATGGTGAAGGAGGGGCGGATGATCGCCGGCAGGCCGACTTCCGCCAGCGCGATCAGCGCCTGACCCAGGGCGTGCTCGATGTAGCGCCGCCGCCGGTCGCCCTCAGCCCCGCTCCATTGCCGATCGAACTCGGCGAGCGCCGCCGCGCGGACGGCCGGGTCCGATTGCGCTGCCTCGATGCGCGCCTTCTCGGCGAGATAGCGGTCGCGATCGGCCTTCTTGGCGGCCGAGGCGTTGGCGAGTTCCGATTTCGGGGTCTCCAGGCCGATCTTGGTCATCGCGTCGCGGAAGAGGTTGCGGTCCTCCGCCTTGTCGATGGCCTCGGCCGTCGCGCCGATCATCTGCACGCCGAACTTCTCCAGCACGCCCATGCGCTTCAGCGAGAGTGCGCAGTTGAGCGCCGTCTGTCCGCCCATGGTGGGCAGCAGCGCGTCGGGCCGCTCCTTCTCGATGATCTTGGCGACGATCTCCGGGGTGATCGGCTCGACATAGGTCGCGTCGGCCATGTCCGGGTCGGTCATGATCGTTGCCGGGTTCGAGTTCACCAGAACGATCCGGTAGCCCTCTTCCCGCAGGGCCTTGCAGGCCTGGGTGCCGGAATAATCGAATTCGCAGGCCTGCCCGATGATGATGGGGCCCGCACCGATGATGAGAATGGAGGAGATGTCGGTGCGTTTCGGCATTGAGCGCCTTGAAGCGAGTTCGCGCGCGCTCGCCCTCGCGCACCGCCGTTTCGAAGGCGGCGCCAAGGGGGCGCAGGCGCTGGGATGATCGTCAAGCCCCGCGTTTACACGCAGCCGCGTAGGTTTGAAAGGCCCAGCCCGTCCAGCCCCATGACGCTTCTCGGAGAACGTGTCTCAAAGTATAATAATTCGATCTTGGAAGTAATTATCGATTTTATGCCTGAAGAATGACTCGATATATCGTATTATTCGATGGCGATCGTCGATTATCTTAAGAATTAATACGAGAAAGCGAATGATGAGCTTCAGGGTCCTGATCACTGCCGCCACGCTCGCCATCGCCTTGCCGGCGGCGGCCGACGAAGTGGCGGTCAAGATGCTCAACAGCGGGCCGGGCGGGATGATGGTGTTCGATCCCGCGCTTGTGCGGCTGAAGCCCGGCGACAGCATCAAGTTCCTGCCGACCGACAAGGGGCACAACGTCGAGACGATCAAGGGCATGGCGCCGGACGGCGCCGACACCGTCAAAACGACCGTCGGTCAGGAAGCCGTGGTCAAGTTCGACAAGGAGGGCGTCTACGGCTTCAAATGCGCGCCGCATTACATGATGGGGATGGTCGCCCTCGTGGTCGTCGGCGACAAGCGCGACAACCTGGAGGCCGCCAAGAGCGTCCCGCACAACAAGATGACGCAGAAGCGCCTGGATCCGCTCTTCGCGCAGGTTCGGTAGCGGTGACGGGTGGCCCGGCCGCGTCGGGCTCGGGCCGCTTTGCCTCAGTCACCGGCCATCACCAGCGCCCAGAAGCGCTTGTAGCGCGTCCCTGGAGCATCGAACCGGGCGATGCCGACGCGCCGGAACTGCGGCATCAGCATGTTGCGGTTGTGCTCGGGCGAGGCCTTCCAGCGGGCGAGCACCTGATCGAAGGTCTCGGACCCGGCGCTCAGGTTCTCCGAGGCGTAGCGCCGGCCGAAACCGGCGCCCGCCATGCGGCTGTCGAAGCTTCCGGCGATCTCGTGGCTGAGCCGCCCGGCCCGCGCATTGGCTTGTGCCTGGAACGAGGCCGCGGTGATCAGACGGGAATCGATGACGACGGCGCTCAGCCCGTGCTGCGCTCTGTAGCGGGAGAGCGCGGCGGCGGCGGCTTGTTCGTCGAGGATCACCGGCACGGCCGGTGCGCCCGCATCGAGAACGGGTGATCCCCCGCAGCCGGCCAGTGTCAGGGCGAAGAGGGCCGCGGCGGCGGAGAGGCGCAGATTCGGCATCGGAGGGGGCTGCAGCGAGAATCGGATGCGCCCGCTTCCCTGTCCGTTGCGGCGAAACCGGGGCACCCTCCGCTCGGACCTGCCACATCGCGCCGGTTGTGGCGCATCGGTCACGCCGGACAAGGCGAACGGCACCGCACGCTCATCACGCAGCGATGGAAAAACTTGTCCGAGGAAGGTGAAGTTCTGGTGTCCCGGTCGGATCGACATCGGGACCATGGCGCGGGCGACGGGGCTCGAACCCGCGACCTCCGGCGTGACAGGCCGGCACTCTAACCAACTGAGCTACGCCCGCGTTCTGCGTCGCCGGCCGGCTGGGCTCGTGTCGGCGACGAGGCGGGGTTTATGTGGGGCGCCCCGGGCTGTCAAGCAGCCGATTGGGGAAATGCGACGCTCCGACGACGGTTCGCGGAAACGCCGCCCAAAACGCCAAAGGAGGACAGGCGTATCGCGTCGCTGCTGCCGTTCGGGTGCTGCGTCGGGGGCTTCTTGGCCGCCGCCGGGCCGTGCTTGCGACCATCGACGCTGGCATGCCAGATACCAAAGTCGGTGGTCGATGAAGCGGCGGGGATGAAACGGCGATGGTCAACCGTGCACGGCATGCGCCGATTCCGTCCCGTCGTCCGGTGCACGAATACCCCCATCTGTCAGCGAAAGAGGTGATTGTGCGACGCGCAATGCCCTTGTTTCGCCGGGGGGGCTCGTCTAAGCCTCGCCCGCGCTCAGTCTGGCATTGGAGGAATTCCATCTCGGGGATTCCACGGGCCGTAAGCCGTCGCGAGGGCCGTCCTTCATGATCCTCACGCGCAACCACATGAGAGGTGCGGCATGACCGGCCTATTGGCGGATTACCTGCCGCTCATCATCTTCCTCGGTGTGTCGCTGTTCATCGCAGTGGCGCTGCTGATTGCTCCCTTCATCGTGGCCTATTCGAGCCCCGATCCGGAAAAGCTCTCGGCTTACGAATGTGGCTTCAACGCCTTCGATGACGCGCGCATGAAGTTCGACGTGCGCTTCTATCTCGTGGCGATCCTGTTCATCATCTTCGACCTCGAGGTCGCCTTCCTGTTCCCCTGGGCGATCACCTTCGGGGAACTCGGCTGGTTCGGCTTCTGGTCGATGATGATCTTCCTCGGCGTTCTCACCGTCGGCTTCGTCTACGAGTGGCGCAAGGGCGCCCTCGAATGGGACTAGCGGCGCAGTTCTTCCCGCGTCGTTTCCCTCCCGCTCTCGCTCAGAGGCAGAGATGGCCCTGACTCCGACCTTCTCCCGCGCGCCCGACATCGCGCCGGCGCCCAAAGGGATCATCGATCCCGCGACCGGGCGTCCGATCGGCGCGAACGATCCGACCTTCCTGTCGATCAACGACGAGCTGGCGGACCGCGGCTTCCTCGTCACCAGCGCCGACGAGCTCATCAACTGGGCCCGCACCGGCTCGTTGATGTGGATGACCTTCGGTCTCGCCTGCTGCGCGGTCGAGATGATGCAGATGTCGATGCCGCGCTACGACTGCGAGCGCTTCGGCTTCGCGCCGCGCGGTTCGCCGCGGCAATCCGACGTGATGATCGTCGCCGGCACGCTGACCAACAAGATGGCCCCGGCCCTGCGCAAGGTCTACGACCAGATGCCGGAGCCGCGCTACGTCATCTCCATGGGCTCCTGTGCCAACGGCGGCGGCTACTACCACTACTCCTACTCGGTGGTGCGCGGCTGCGACCGGGTGGTGCCGGTGGATATCTATGTGCCGGGCTGCCCGCCGAGCGCCGAGGCCCTGCTCTACGGCGTCCTGCTGCTGCAGCGGAAGATCCGCCGCATCGGTACGATCGAGCGGTGAGGGAGGGCGCGATGGAGGCCATCACCACCAACGGCATCACGCTTCGCCGCACCGTCGCGGCCGCTCAGGGCGAGGACGCTCTGCGAGCCATGGGCGGGCGGATCGCCGGAGCGCTCGGCCCGGCGGTCACCGAATGGGCCATCGCCCATGGCGAGCTGACGCTCGTCGTCCAGGGCAGCGACATCGTCTACGCGCTGACCTACCTGCGCGATGAGCCGGCCTGCGCCTTCCGCTGCTTCATCGACATCTGCGGCGTCGATTACCCGCAGCGGGCGCGCCGCTTCGACGTCGTCTACCACCTGCTCTCCTTGCGTCATAACATGCGGGTGCGCGTGAAGGTGCAGACGGACGCCGCGACCCCGGTGCCCTCCGCGATCCCCGTCTTTCCGGCGGCCAACTGGTACGAGCGCGAGACCTACGACCTCTACGGCATCCTGTTCTCGGGCCATCCCGACCTGCGCCGGCTGCTCACGGATTACGGTTTCGAGGGGCATCCGCTCCGAAAAGACTTCCCGCTGACCGGCTTCGTCGAGGTCCGCTACGACCAGGACGAGGCGCGCGTCGTCTACGAGCCGGTCAAGCTGACCCAGGAGTTCCGCAACTTCGATTTTCTCTCGCCGTGGGAGGGCACGGATTACGTGCTCCCGGGCGATGAGAAGACGTCGAGCTGAAGGCTGCGGCGATGACCGAACACAACATCCGCAACTTCTCGATCAATTTCGGGCCGCAACACCCGGCGGCGCACGGCGTGTTGCGCCTCGTGCTCGAGCTCGACGGCGAGGTGGTCGAGCGGGTCGATCCGCATATCGGGCTGCTGCACCGGGGCACCGAGAAGCTGATCGAGCACAAGACATACCTCCAGGCGACGCCCTATTTCGACCGGCTCGACTACGTCGCGCCGATGAATCAGGAGCACGCCTTCTGCCTCGCGATCGAGCGGCTTGCGGGCATCGAGGTGCCGCGCCGGGCCCAGCTCATCCGCACCCTGTTCTGCGAGATCGGGCGGCTGCTCTCCCACCTCCTCAACGTCACCACGCAGGCGATGGACGTCGGCGCGCTGACGCCGCCCCTGTGGGGCTTCGAGGAGCGCGAGAAGCTGATGATCTTCTACGAGCGCGCATCGGGCGCTCGGCTCCACGCCAACTACTTCCGGCCCGGCGGCGTGCACCAGGATCTGCCGCCCGCGCTGATCGACGACATCGAGGCGTTCTGCGACCCGTTCCTGAAGGTGGTCGACGACCTCGACAACCTCGTCATGGCCAACCGCATCTTCAAGCAGCGCAACGTCGATATCGGCATCGTCTCGGTCGACGAGGCGATGGCCTGGGGCTTCTCCGGCGTGATGGTGCGCGGCTCCGGCATCCCGTGGGATCTGCGCAAGTCGCAGCCCTACGAACTCTACGAGGAGATGGAGTTCGACATCCCCGTGGGGAAGAACGGCGACACCTACGATCGCCAGGTGATCCGCATGGAAGAGATGCGGGAATCCGTGAAGATCATGCGGCAATGCGTGGCCAAGCTGCGCGAGCCCGCAGGTGGGGGGCCGATCGCCTCGATCGACGGCAAGTTCGCGCCGCCGCCGCGCCGGGAGATGAAGCGCTCGATGGAGGCGCTCATCCACCACTTCAAGCTCTACACCGAGGGCTTCCACGTGCCCGAGGGCGAGGTCTACGCCGCGGTCGAAGCCCCCAAGGGCGAGTTCGGCGTCTACCTCGTCTCCGACGGCACCAACAAACCCTACCGCTGCAAGATCCGCGCTCCGGGCTTCGCCCACCTTCAAGCGATGGATTGGATGTGCCGCGGCCACCTGCTCGCCGACGTGTCCTGCGTGCTCGGCACGCTCGACATCGTGTTCGGCGAAGTGGACCGCTGAGGAGACGGGTCGAACGTCATGGCCAACCGCAGGCTAGCCCCCGCCGCCGAGCAGCCCCAGGACTTCGCGTTCACGCCCGAGAACGCTGACTGGGCTCGCGGCCAGATCGCGAAATATCCGGAAGGCCGGCAGGCATCGGCCGTCATCCCGCTCTTGTGGAAGGCGCAGGAGCAGAACGGTGGCTGGCTGCCGCAGAAGGCGATCGAGGCAGTCGCCGACGAACTCGGCATGCCGCATATCCGCGTGCTGGAGGTCGCGACCTTCTACACGATGTTCGCCCTGGAGCCGGTCGGCCGGTTCTGGATCCAGCTTTGCGGCACCGTGCCCTGCGATTGCTGCGGGGCGAAGGAATTGAAGGCCGCGCTCCACGAGCGCCTCGGCCCGGCAGGCCACGTCTCGCCGGACGGCAATTTCTCCTGGCTCGAAGTGGAATGCCTCGGCGCCTGCTGCAACGCGCCGATGGTGCAGATCAATCAGGACTATTACGAGGACCTCACGCCCGAGAGCCTGAACACGCTCATGGACGACCTCGCCGCCGGCCGCCCCGTGAAGGTCGGCTCGCAGATCGGCCGGGTCTCCTCCGAGCCGAAGGATGCGGTCAACACCCTGACGGACGAGTCGCTGTTCGACGGCTCCCGCGTCGGCGCATGGCGCAAGCGCTTCGAGCAGACCGAGGGCGCCGACCAGGGCGGCGAGAGCGTCAAGAAGGACGAGGCCGCCTCGACCGAGGCCCGCGTCAAGGACGAGACCAAGCCGGCCCGTCCGTCGTCCGGGCGCGCCAACGAGTCGAACGCCGTCGATGCCCCCGCCGAGCGGGCGAGCGCGGGCGAAACGCCGGTCAAGCCGGAGGATCGGGCTCAGGCGCGTGACGCGAAGGCGCCGGCCGCCCGGGACCCGGCCGTCGAAGAGGACAGGCGCCTGCGCACCGAGCCGCCGCAGCAGCCGGCCACGATCGGCGCGGGCGACGACGTGCCCGAGGGTGAGAACCCGGAAGCCCGGGCCGACGCCGCCGGCACCCGTCCCAAGGGGCTCGACACCCCCCGCGACGACCGGCCGGACGACCTGACCAAGATCAAGGGCATCGGCCCGATCAACCAGCGCCGTCTCAACGATCTCGGCGTCTGGCACTACGATCAGGTCGCCGCGTGGTCGCCGACCGAGGTCGCCTGGGTGAGCGCCTACCTCGCCTTCCCGGGACGGATCGACCGGGAGAACTGGGTCGGACAGGCGTCCGATCTCGCCGGCAGCAGGGGCTGAGGAGCGGATCATGCTCGCCGATCAGGATCGCATCTTCACCAATCTCTACGGCCTGCACTCGCCGGGGCTGGACGCCGCGAAGAAGCGCGGCGCCTGGGACGGAACAAAGTTCCTCCTCGACATGGGCCGTGACTGGATCATCGACGAGATGAAGGGCTCCGGCCTGCGCGGCCGTGGTGGCGCGGGCTTCCCGACCGGCCTCAAGTGGTCGTTCATGCCCAAGAAATCCGATGGGCGCCCGCACTATCTCGTCGTCAACGCCGACGAATCGGAGCCGGGCACCTGCAAGGACCGGGAGATCATGCGGCACGATCCGCATCTCCTGATCGAGGGCTGCATGCTGGCATCCTTCGCCATGGGCGCGCATGCCTGCTACATCTACATCCGCGGCGAGTACGTGGCGGAGAAGTTCGCGCTCCAGCGCGCGGTGGACGAGGCCTACGAGGCGCGTCTCGTCGGTCCGTCGAACGTCCACGATTACCCGTTCGACATCTATGTCCACCACGGCGCGGGCGCTTACATCTGCGGCGAGGAAACGGCGCTCATCGAGAGCCTGGAAGGCAAGAAGGGGATGCCGCGGCTGAAGCCGCCCTTCCCGGCCAATATGGGCCTCTACGGCTGCCCCACGACCGTCAACAACGTCGAATCGATCGCGGTGGCCGGCACGATCCTGCGCCGGGGCGGCGCGTGGTTCGCGGGGCTGGGCGGCAAGAACAACACCGGCACGAAGCTCTTCTGCGTGTCGGGCCACGTCAACAAGCCCTGCAACGTCGAGGAAGAGCTCGGCATCACCTTCCGCGAACTGATCGACAAGCATTGCGGCGGCATGCGCGGCGGCTGGGACAACCTGCTCTGCTCGATCCCCGGCGGCTCCTCGGTGCCGCTGGTGCCGGCCGAGCAGATCATCGACGCCAAGATGGACTTCGACACCCTGCGCAACCTCGGCTCGGGCCTGGGCACCGCGGCGGTGATCGTGCTCGACAAGTCGACCGACATCGTCGGCGCGATCGCCCGCATCTCGTACTTCTACAAGCACGAGAGCTGCGGCCAGTGCACGCCCTGCCGCGAGGGCACCGGCTGGATGTGGCGCGTGCTGACCCGCATGGCTGCCGGCCGGGCGCAGAAGCGCGAGATCGACATGCTCCTGGAAGTCACCAAGCAGGTCGAGGGCCACACGATCTGCGCGCTGGGCGACGCCGCGGCATGGCCGATCCAGGGCCTGATCCGGCACTTCCGGCCCGAGATCGAGAAGCGGATCGACCAGTACAGCGCCAACCCGCACATGGATGCGGTGCCGATGGCGGCGGAGTGAACCTTTGTCGGCGCTTGCTCTCTCTAGGGTAGCGGAGGACGCTGTGCAGAGCCGCCAAAGCCGCGGGTTGTTGGCGGCACTATGCCCGGCAACGCTTGCGCTCGGCGGCTGCCAGCTTCTCTTGATACCGATCGCGGGCCTCTGCTCAGCGACACAGGAGACGTGGCCGGATGCTCAGGTACTTCAAGCGCCGATCGTGCTACGCAGCCCCGCGGGCACGGTTTTCACGGTCTCTCATCTGACTGTGGAGGGAGTGGCTGGCCAGGACGGATGCGTGGCCAGCGCAAGCGTGGAGACCGCTGACAACGGACTGAAAACGGCAGCGATCCCTTCCGAGACGGCAAGACGGCGGTCTGAGGACGACCGGACGTTTCTGACCGAAAGCGTGGTTCGAGAGATTAAGAGCGTCTGCAATCCGTCAAGAGTTCAGTACACGCTCAGATCGGGCGTAGGTCCGAGCGGTTTCAGAGATCAAAGAAACCTGCGCTTCAAAGGTGACGGCACCTACGAAGTGCAGCCTCCTCAACTCTGTACGCCGTGAGCCAAACGAATATGCGCACGATTCGATACAGCGTCGAACGGATAGTTGAGGCAAAACCCTTCCTCAATCAGAGAAGGGCAGGCTCGCAGGTCGTGAAAGTCCGACAGACTGAGATGACACGATGACCAAAATCCTCATCGACGGCACCGAGGTCGATGTTCCGGCCGACTACACCCTGCTGCAGGCCTGCGAGATCGCGGGCGCGGAGATCCCGCGCTTCTGCTTTCACGAGCGGCTGTCGATCGCCGGCAATTGCCGCATGTGTCTGGTCGAGCTGAAGGGCGCGCCCAAGCCCGTGGCCTCCTGCGCCTACGCGGTGAAGGATTGCCGGCCCGGCCCCAACGGCGAGCCGCCGGAGGTGCTGACGCGTTCCGGCACGACGAAGAAGGCGCGTGAGGGGGTGATGGAGTTCCTCCTCATCAACCACCCGCTCGATTGCCCGATCTGCGACCAGGGCGGCCATTGCGACCTGCAGGATCAGGCGATGGCCTACGGCGTCGACTCGACGCGCTATCACGAGAACAAGCGCGCGGTCGAAGAGAAGTACATCGGCCCGCTGGTGCGCACGGCGATGAACCGGTGCATCCATTGCACCCGCTGCGTCCGCTTCCTCGCCGAGGTGGCCGGCGTACCGGATCTCGGCGCGATCGGCCGCGGCGAGGACATGGAGATCACGAGCTACCTCGAACAGGCGATGGGCTCGGAGCTTCAGGGCAACGTCGCCGACCTCTGCCCGGTCGGCGCGCTCGTCCACCTGCCGCAGAGCTACAACGTGCGCCCCTGGGAGTTGCACAAGACCGAGTCCGTCGACGTGATGGATGCGGTCGGCTCCGCGATCCGCATCGATGCCCGCGGCCGCGAGGTCATGCAGATCGAGCCGCGTATCAGCGAGGAGATCAACGAGGAGTGGATCTCCGACAAGACTCGCCACGTCGTCGACGGCTTGCGTCTCCAGCGCCTCGACCGCCCGTTCCTGCGCGAGAACGGCCGCCTGCGTCCCGCTTCCTGGGGTGAGGCGTTCTCGGCGATTGCCGCCAAGGTGAAGGGCGCCGATCCCAAGCGCATCGGCGCCCTTGTCGGCGATCTTGCGGGTGCGGAGGAAATCTTCGCCCTCAAGGCGCTGATGGGTTCGCTCGGCGTCACCAATCTCGACGCGCGCCAGACCGGCGAGGCGATCGATCCGGCCTGGGGCCGGGCCGCCTACACGCTGGGCGCGACCATCCCCGGCATCGAGCAGGCGGACGCGATCCTGATCGTCGGCGCCAACCCGCGCACCGAGGCTTCGCTGCTCAACGTGCGCATCCGCAAGCGCTGGCGCATGGCCCCGGTCTCGATCGGCCTGATCCTCGACGAGCAGCCGGACCTGACCTACCCCTACACCTATCTCGGCGCCGGCACCGACACGCTGGCCTCGATCGCCAAGGGCGAGCACAGCTTCCTCGATGTGCTGAAAAAGGCCGAGCGTCCGCTCGTCATCGTCGGCGAGGGCGGGCTCGGTTCGCTCGCCGCCGCCGCCGCCTTGGCGAAGGATGTCGGCGCGGTGACCGACGGCTGGAACGGCTTCGGCGTGCTCAACACCGCCGCTGCCCGCGTCGGCGCCCTCGATCTCGGCTTCGTGCCGGGGGAGGGGGGCTTGAGCTTCTCGCAGATGCTGGAGCCGGGGGCGCTGGACGTGGTGTTCAACCTCGGTGCCGATGAGCGGGTGATCGGGCCGGGCGCCTTCGTGATCTATCAGGGCACCCACGGCGATGCCGGCGCGAGCCGCGCCGACGTGATCCTGCCGGGCGCCGCCTACGCCGAGAAGAGCGCGACCTACGTCAACCTCGAGGGTCGGGTGCAGATGGCCAACCGCGCCGGCTTCCCGCCGGGCGACGCCCGCGAGGATTGGGCGATCCTACGCGCCTTGTCCGACGTGCTCGGCAAGCGCCTGCCCTACGATTCGCTGGGCGCTCTGCGCAAGGCGATGTATGCCGCCCATCCGCATCTCGCGGCGGTCGGACAGGTCGAGTCGTCCGACGCTGCGGCCACGCTCGATCGGCTTGCCGCTCTGCCGGCCGCGACGGAGAAGGCAACCTTCTCCTCGCCGCTCGCCGACTTCTACCTCACCAACCCGATCGCCCGCGCCTCGCGGGTGCTCGCCGAGTGTTCCGGCCTCGCCCGGGGCCGCGCCCTCGAAGCGGCGGAATAGGGGACGCCACCGATGACCTTCTGGGAAGTGCTCGGCACCGTCCTCCTGATCGCGTTGAAGAGTTTCGTGCTCCTCGCCGCGCTCCTCGTCTTCATCGCCTACGCGCTGCTGGCCGACCGCAAGATCTGGGCGGCGGTGCAGTTGCGCCGCGGCCCGAACGTGGTCGGGCCTTGGGGCCTGTTCCAGTCTTTCGCCGATCTCCTGAAGTTCGTCCTGAAGGAGCCGGTGATCCCGGCGGGCGCCAACAAGGCGATCTTCCTGCTGGCACCGCTGGTCTTCGCGATGCTGGCGCTGGCGTCCTGGGCGGTGATCCCGCTCGCCGATGGCTGGGCGATCGCCGACATCAATGTCGGCATTACCTACATCTTCGCGATCTCCTCGCTCGGCGTCTACGGCGTCATCATGGGCGGCTGGGCCTCGAACTCGAAATACGCCTTCCTCGGCGCGCTTCGCTCGGCGGCGCAGATGATCTCCTACGAGGTCTCGCTCGGCTTCGTCATCATCTGCGTGCTGCTTTGCGCCGGCTCGCTCAACCTCTCGCGCATCGTCATGGCGCAGGACACGGCGCTCGGCCTGTTCGGCTGGTACTGGCTCTGGCTGTTCCCGATGTTCGGCGTGTTCTTCGTCTCGGCCCTGGCCGAGACCAACCGCCCGCCCTTCGACCTGCCGGAGGCCGAATCGGAGCTCGTGGCGGGCTACATGGTCGAGTACTCCTCGACGCCGTACCTGCTGTTCATGCTCGGCGAGTACGTGGCCATCATGACCATGTGCGCGCTCGGCACGGTCCTGTTCCTTGGCGGCTGGCTCTCCCCGATCCCGTTCGTGCCCTTCACCTGGGTGCCCGGCGTGATCTGGTTCACGCTCAAAGCCAGCTTTCTCTTCTTCATGATCGCCATGGTGAAGGCCATGGTGCCCCGCTACCGCTACGACCAGCTCATGCGGCTCGGCTGGAAGGTCTTCCTTCCGCTCTCCCTGATCTCGGTCATCGTCGTCGCCTTCGTCCTCAAGCTCACTGGCCTCGCGCCGGGAGCCTGAACCGCCCCTTGTGAGGTCGCATTTCCTTCACGCGAGCCGGTCACCGCCTCGCTTGGAAATGCTTCCAGAATTGGAGATCGCGCCGTGAAGCTCGATCAGGTCGCCAGAAGCCTTCTCCTGAAGGAGTTCGTGTCGGGGTTCTTCCTCGCCATGAAATACTTCTTCAAGCCGAAGGCCACGATCAACTACCCCTTCGAGATGGGCCATCGCGGGCCGCGCTTCCGCGGTGAGCACGCCCTGCGCCGTTATCCCAACGGCGAAGAGCGCTGCATCGCCTGCAAGCTCTGCGAGGCGATCTGCCCGGCCCAGGCCATCACCATCGAGGCGGGGCCGCGCCGCAACGACGGCACGCGGCGCACCACGCGCTACGACATCGACATGGTGAAGTGCATCTATTGCGGCATGTGCCAGGAGGCCTGCCCGGTGGATGCCATCGTCGAGGGGCCGAACTTCGAGTTCTCGGTCGAGACCCGCGAGGAGCTGCTCTACGACAAGCAGAAGCTCCTTGAGAACGGCGATCGCTGGGAGCGCGAAATCGCCCGCAACATCGCGGTCGACGCGCCGTACCGCTAGTTCGGCCGCCGACATCGGTTGTGCGCCGCACAGCCCAGTTCTATAGAGCATCGTCCCGAACGGCGGCTTCCGGCCTTCGGAAAAAGACGATGCGGAAACAAGAACCTAGCGCCTCGCTCTCGATGCGCTAGACGGGCCGCCGCCTGCGGCCGAGGGTCCACCGAGGCAGAAGGGAGCCGCTCGCTCGGGCGGCCGATGCTGAAAATCGCATGACCGCAGCCGCCGCCTTCTTCTATCTCTTCGCGGGCTTCGCCGTGGCCTCGGGCTTCATGGTGATCGCAGCCAGGAACCCCGTCACCTCGGTGTTGTTCCTGATCCTCGCCTTCGTGAACGCCGCCGGGCTGTTCGTGCTGATGGGCGCCGAGTTCCTGGCGATGATCCTGGTCGTCGTCTATGTCGGCGCCGTCGCGGTGCTGTTCCTCTTCGTCGTGATGATGCTCGACGTGGACTTTGCGGCCCTCCGCCAGGGCTTCCAGCGCTACTTGCCAATCGGCGGGTTGATCGGCGCGATCTTCCTGATCGAGCTGCTTCTCGTCGTCGGCACCTGGACCATCGATCCGGGCCTCGTGCAGGCGCCCCTCGGCCGCGCTGCCCATGGCGAGACGGCGACCAACACCGAGGCGCTCGGGCGGGTGCTCTACACGGACTACGTCTACGCCTTCCAGATCGCCGGCCTGATCCTGCTGGTGGCGATGATCGGCGCCATCGTGCTGACCCTGCGCGAGCGCACCGGCGTGAAGCGCCAGAACATCGCCGTACAGAACGCCCGCACGCAGGGCATGGCGGTCGATACCATCAAGGTGCCCTCGCGGCAGGGCGTGGAGGTCTGAGGCCGATGATCGGATTGAGCCACTACCTGACGGTTGCCGCGATCCTGTTCACGCTCGGCGTGCTCGGCATCTTCATCAACCGCAAGAACGTCATCGTCATCCTGATGTCGGTCGAGCTGATCCTGCTCGCCGTGAACATCAACCTCGTCGCCTTCTCGACCCACCTCAACGACATCACCGGACAGGTCTTCGCCCTGTTCGTGCTGACGGTCGCCGCGGCCGAGGCCGCGATCGGTCTGGCGATCCTGGTGGTGTTCTTCCGCAACCGCGGCTCCATCGCCGTCGAGGACGTGAGCATGATGAAGGGCTGACGCCGCCTCCCTGAAGAGAGCCCCGTCCCCTTCGTCCGCCTGCTGCGAGGCACGACCGACCCATGTATCACGCGATCGTCTTCTTTCCGCTGATTGGCGCCCTGATCGCCGGCCTGTTCGGCCGGCTGATCGGCGCGCGGATGAGCGAGCTCGTGACGACGGGCTGCCTCGCCTTCGCGGCCCTGCTGTCATGGGGCGCCTTCTTCCTCGTCACCGGCGACGGCCGCGCCGAGACCGTGCCCGTCGCCCAGTGGTTCACCGCCGGCGACCTCGTGGTCGATTGGGCCTTCAAGGTCGATACGCTCACCGCGGTGATGCTGGTGGTCGTGACCTCGGTCTCGACCCTCGTGCACCTCTACTCCATCGGCTACATGCACGAGGATCCGCACCGGCCGCGCTTCTTCGCCTACCTGTCGCTGTTCACCTTCGCCATGCTGATGCTGGTGACGGCCGACAACCTCGTGCAGATGTTCTTCGGCTGGGAGGGCGTCGGCCTCGCCTCCTACCTGCTGATCGGCTTCTGGTACGAGAAGCCCTCGGCCAATGCCGCCGCGATGAAGGCCTTCATCGTCAACCGCGTCGGCGATTTCGGCTTCTCGCTCGGCATCTTCCTCGTCTTCGTCCTGACCGGCTCGGTCGGGTTCGACGCGATCTTCGCCAAGGCGCCGGAGCTGAAGGACGCGACCTTCCACTTCCTCGGCCATGAGTGGCACGCCCTGACGCTCGCCTGCCTGCTCCTGTTCATGGGCGCCATGGGCAAGTCGGCGCAGTTCCTGCTGCACACCTGGCTCCCCGACGCGATGGAGGGCCCGACCCCGGTCTCGGCGCTGATCCACGCCGCCACCATGGTGACGGCCGGCGTCTTCATGGTCGCGCGCCTGTCGCCGCTCTTCGAACTGGCTCCGACCGCGCTCACCGTCGTCACCGTCATCGGCGGCATCACCGCCTTCTTCGCGGCCACCGTCGGCCTCGTGCAGAACGACATCAAGCGGGTCATCGCCTACTCGACCTGCTCGCAGCTCGGCTACATGTTCGTCGGCCTCGGCGTCGGCGCCTACGCCACCGGCGTGTTCCACCTCTTCACCCACGCCTTCTTCAAGGCGCTGCTGTTCCTCGGCGCCGGCTCGGTCATCCACGCGATGCATCACGAGCAGGACATGCGGAACATGGGCGGCCTGCGCCGCTACATCCCCTTCACCACGGCGATGATGACGATCGGCACGATCGCGCTGATCGGCTTCCCCTTCACCTCAGGCTACTATTCGAAGGACGCGATCATCGAGGCGGCCTACATGTCGGACCGCCCGGGCCACGTGCTGGCGTTCCTCGCCACCGTGATCGCCGCGCTGATGACCTCGTTCTACTCCTGGCGCCTGTTCTTCCTCACCTTCGAGGGACCGCAGCGCTGGGTGGCGCACGGCGCCCACGGCCATGACGATCACGCCGGGCACACCCACGCGGCCTCCGCCCATGAAGCCGACGGCGCGCCGGGGCACCACGAGGGCGTCGCCCACGACGATCGCGGCCACGACGTCGAGCCCGCTTCGCACAGCGCGGTCGAGCATCACGACCACGCCCCCCTCGCGCCGCACGAGAGTCCGCTCGTGATGACGATCCCGCTGGCGATCCTGGCCTTCGGCGCCCTGTTCGCCGGCCTGATCTTCAAGGAGCGCTTCATCGGGCACGACATGGACAAGTTCTGGGGCAACGCGCTCCCGCACGGGTCCGGCAACGACATCATGCACAAGATCCACGACGCGCCGGGCTGGGTCGCCGCCTCGCCCTTCGTGATGCTGGTGCTCGGCTTCCTGCTGGCCTTCTGGATGTACCTGCGCCGGCCCGATCTGCCGCATCGCCTCGCGGAGTCGCAGCCGATCCTGTACCGCTTCCTGCTCAACAAGTGGTACTTCGACGAGATCTACGACCGGATCTTCGTCCGTCCGGCCAAGAACTTCGGCCTGTTCCTCTGGAAGGAGGGCGACGGGCGGGTCATCGACGGCCTCGGCCCCGACGGCATCTCGGCCCGGGTGGTGGACATCACCCGCGGCGTGGTCCGCCTCCAGACCGGCTACGTCTACCACTACGCCTTCGTGATGCTCGTCGGGGTCGCCGGCCTGATCACGTGGTACCTCGTCTCCGGCGTGCCTGGGGGGACCCACTGATGCTCGGCCTCGGCATTCTCTCCGGGCTTCTGATCGTCCCGCTCGCGGGCGCCGCCTTCATCCTGACGCTGGGTGAGGAGACGGCGGCCGTGAAGCGCAACGCCCGCTGGGCCGCGCTGATCACGACGATCGTCACCTTCCTGCTCTCGCTCGCCGCCTGGGCCCGTTACGACATCGCCTCCCCGAGCTTCCAGCTCGTCGAGAGCCATGCGTGGCTCGCCGAGACGATCCGGTTCAAGCTCGGCGTCGACGGCTTCTCGATGCCGCTGATTCTGCTCACGACCTTCCTGATGCCGTTCTGCATCGGGGCATCGTGGCTGTCCGTCGAGAACCGGGTGAAGGAGTACTTCGTCGCCTTCCTCGTCCTCGAGACGACGATGATCGGCGTGTTCTGCGCCCTCGATCTCGTGCTGTTCTACCTGTTCTTCGAGGCAGGCCTGATCCCGATGTTCCTCATCATCGGCAACTGGGGCGGCAAGCGGCGCATCTACGCCAGCTTCAAGTTCTTCCTCTACACCCTGCTCGGCTCGGTGCTGATGCTGCTCGCCATCATGGCGATGTACTGGGAGGCCGGCACCACCGACATCCCGACGCTGCTGGCGCACCGCTTCCCCGTGCACATGCAAACCTGGCTCTGGCTCGCCTTCTTCGCCTCCTTTGCGGTGAAGATGCCGATGTGGCCGGTCCACACCTGGCTCCCCGACGCCCATGTCGAGGCGCCGACCGCGGGCTCGGTGATCCTGGCGGGCATCCTGCTGAAGATGGGTGGCTACGGCTTCATCCGGATTTCGCTGCCGATGCTGCCGGATGCGAGCGCCGAGTTCGCGCCCCTCGTCTTCGCGCTGTCGGTGATCGCGATCATCTTCACCTCGCTCACCGCGATGATGCAGACCGACATCAAGAAGCTGATCGCCTACTCGTCGGTGGCGCATATGGGCTTCGTGACGCTCGGCCTGTTCACGCTGAACGAGCAGGGCATCCAGGGCGCGCTGTTCCTGATGATCTCGCACGGCATCGTCTCGGGTGCGCTCTTCCTCTGCGTCGGCGTCGTCTACGACCGGATGCATACCCGCGAGATCGCGGCCTATGGCGGCCTCGTGAAGCGGATGCCGCTCTACGCGGCCGCGATGATGGTCTTCACCATGGCCAATGTCGGCCTGCCGGGCACGTCGGGCTTCGTCGGCGAGTTCCTGGCGATGATGGGGGCCTTCAAGGCCAACCCGACAGTCGCCTTCTTCTCGGTCTTCGGCATCATCCTCTCGGCGGGCTACGCGCTGTGGCTCTACGCCCGGGTGATCTACGGGAAGCTCGACAAGCCCAACCTCCAGGGCATCCTCGACCTCGACACCCGCGAGAAGATCATCATCGCGCCGCTCGTCGCGCTGACGATCTGGTACGGCGTACACCCGGCGCCCGTGCTCGACACCTTCGCGCCGTCCACGGAGGCGCTGGTGCAGAACATGCGCGGGGCGCTCGCCAACACGCAGACCGCCGAGGCCGCCGCCAAGGCCGCACAATCCGCCGCTGCGGAGAAGACGGCTGCCCTCGAGTCCCAGAAAACCGTCGAGGCCGCCGCGCGATGACCCCGATCCAGTCCGTCCTGCCGGCGATCACGCCGGTCCTGCCGGAGATCGTCCTGAGCGTCGGCGCTCTGCTGCTCGTGCTCTACGGCGCGTGGCGCGGCGAGCGCTCGTCCGAGGGCGTCAATGTCGGTGCGCTGATCCTGCTGATCTTCACCTTCTTCCTCGTCGTTTCCCAGTCGGGCAGCGTGACGACGCTGAACGGTGCCTTCATCGCCGATCCGTTCGCGCGGATCATGAAGGCGTTGATCCTGATCGGCTCGGCGGCGACCATCCTGCTCTCGCGGGACTACTTCCAGCGCGAGCGCATCGACCGGTTCGAGTACCCGATCCTGATCGTGCTCTGCACCATCGGCATGCTGGTGATGGCCTCGGCCAACGACCTGATCTCGCTCTATCTCGGGCTCGAACTGCAATCGCTCGCCGCCTACGTCATCGCCGCCTTCCACCGCGACGACGTGAAGTCCACGGAAGCAGGCCTGAAATACTTCGTGCTGGGCGCGCTCTCGTCGGGCATGCTGCTCTACGGCGCCTCGCTGGTCTACGGCTTCACCGGCACGGTCTCCTTCCCCGGCATCGTCACCGCGCTCGACGGCCCGTCGAGCTTCGGCATCGTGCTCGGCATCGTGTTCGTAGCCGCCGGCGTCGCCTTCAAGCTCGCCGCCGTGCCATTCCATATGTGGACGCCGGACGTCTACGAGGGCTCGCCGACGCCGGTCACCGCCTTCTTCGGCTCCGCGCCGAAGATCGCCGCCATGGCGATGACGGTGCGCGTCTTCATCGGCGCCTTCCCCGACATGACGGCGGTCTGGCAGCAGATCATCATCTTCGTCTCGATCGCCTCGATGGCGCTCGGCTCGTTTGCCGCGATCGGCCAGCGCAACATCAAACGCCTGATGGCCTATTCCTCCATCGGCAATGTCGGCTACGCCCTGATCGGCCTCGCCGCGGGCTCTGAGGAGGGCATCCGCGGCGTGGTGATCTACATGATCATCTATCTCGCGATGACGCTCGGCGCCTTCGCGGTGCTGCTCTCCATGCGCCGCAAGGACCAGATGTTCGAGACGATCGACGATCTCTCGGGCCTCTCGCGCACCCATCCGTGGCTGGCCTTCTGCCTTGCCGCGATGATGTTCTCGCTCGCCGGCATCCCGCCGCTCGCCGGGTTCTTCGCGAAGTTCTACGTTTTCGCCGCCGCCATCAAGGCCGGCCTCGTGACGCTCGCCGTCGTCGGCGTGGTGACCTCGGTCGTCGGCGCCTTCTACTACCTGCGCCTCGTCAAGGTGATGTACTTCGACGAGGCCAAGGCCCCCTACGAGCGGATCCCGCCGGGCTCGGCCATCGTGCTCGGCGTGTCGAGCGCGGTCGTGGTGCTGTTCTTCCTCGTTCCGGCCCCGCTGGTCGCGGCGGCCGGCGACGCTGCCAAGTCGCTGTTCTGAGGTCGCGGTTCTGAGGCGGATACAGTTCCGGCTGAGTCAGGCGGCCCGGTCCGAGGGACATCGGCTCCACAGCCACGAACGGCTCGACTCGACCAATAGCGAGGCGATGCGCCTCGCCCATGGCGGCGAGACGGGCCCGCTCTGGGTTGCGACCCATCGCCAGGAGGCGGGCCGCGGCCGGCGCGGCAACGCCTGGACCTCTCCGGACGGCAACCTCGCCGCAAGCCTGCTGATGCCGGTGGCCGGCGTGGCGCCGGAGATGGTCGCGACTCTGGGCTTTGTTGCCGGCGTGGCGCTGGTCGAGGCGATCCGTGATGCCTGTCGTTCGAATCCCTCGCCCTCCTTGCAGGGCGAGGTTCGCGACGACGGGGCGGCCGAAGACCTCTCCCCGCCGATGGGGGGCAGCGATGCACGAGCGCCGCACGGTCTTGCTCCCGCCTCGTCCGCCATCCATCTGAAATGGCCCAACGACGTCCTTGCGGACGGCAAAAAGCTGGCCGGCATCCTGCTCGAGGCCGAGACGCTGCCCGGCGGGCGACGGGCGGTCGTGGTCGGTTTTGGCGTCAACGTCGCGGCGACGCCGGACGGTTTGCCCTATCCGGCGGCGGCACTTGCGGCTTTTTCCGCGGCGGATGCGCCGATGCTGCTCGAATTCCTGTCGGAACGGTTTGTCGAAGCCGTCCGGATCTGGAACAAGGGGCGCGGATTCTCGAATATCCGGCGGCGGTGGCTGGAGCGCGCGGCGGGGGTAGGCGCCCCCGTGTCGGTTCGCATGGCCGAGGCTACGCTGACGGGCATCTTTGAAACGATCGACGAGGGGGGGCGGCTCGTGATCCTCGCCCCGGACGGAACCCGACGAACCGTGACGGCGGGCGAGGTGCATTTCGGAAGTGCCGCGACGGCGGCCTGAGACTGGATAGACGAACAAGATGACGACACGGCAGGACGAACTCGTCTTCGTGCCGCTCGGCGGCGTGGGCGAGATCGGCATGAATGCGGGCCTCTACGGGATCGGACCCGAGAAGCAGCGCAAATGGATCATGGTCGATTGCGGAATGGGCTTTGCCGGCGAAGAGGGATTGCCCGGCATCGACCTGATGTTCCCCGATCTCACCTTCATCGAGGAGCGCAAGAAGGACCTTCTCGCGATCTTCATCACCCACGCGCACGAGGACCATATCGGCGCGATCTCCGAGTTGTGGCCGCGCATCAAGGCGCCGGTCTACGCCACGCGGTTCGCCAAGAACCTGCTCGAGACCCGCCGGCTCTCCGAGCCCGGCGCGCCGAAGGTGGATCTGCGCGAGATCAAGCCGGGCCGTCGGGTGACCGTCGGGCCGTTCGAGATCGAGTTCGTGCCGGTGGCTCACTCGATCCCGGAATCGAATGCGGTGGCGATCCGCACCGAGCACGGCCTCGTGCTTCATACCGGCGACTGGAAGCTCGACGACACCCCGGTGGCCGGCGACTCGACGTCACCGGAGGCGTTCACGGCTTTGGGCGACGAGGGCATCCTCGCCCTCATCTGCGACTCCACCAACGTGCTGCGCGAGGGCCGCTCGCCGAGCGAGTCCGAGGTTTCCGCGACCCTGCGCAAGCTGATCGAGAACGCGCCCCACCGCGTGGCGGTGACGACCTTCGCCTCCAACGTCGCGCGTATCCGTGCCGTGGCGGAAGCGGCACAGGCCTGCGGGCGTCAGGTGATCGCCGTCGGCCGCGCCATGGACCGGGTGATCGATGTCGCCCGCGAATGCGGCTACCTCGACGGGTTGCCGGACTTCCTCTCGGCCGAGTCCTACTCCCACATCCCGCGCGACAAGGTGGTCTGCCTGCTCACCGGCTCGCAGGGTGAGCCGCGGGCGGCGATGTCGCGGGTCTCGCGCCACGACCATCCGGCGATCTCGCTCACGGCTGGCGACCGGGTGATCTTCTCGTCGCGCGCCATCCCCGGCAACGAGCGCGATGTCGGCTCCATCATCAACGACCTGATCGAGGACGGCATCGAGGTCATCACCGACCGCACCGAACTCGTCCACGTCTCCGGCCATCCCCGCCGCGAGGAGATGGTGACGATGTATTCCTGGACGCGGCCGAAGGCGGTCGTTCCGGTGCACGGCGAGGCGCTGCATCTCGACGAGCATGCCCGCTTTGCCCGTTCGCAGGGCGTCGAGTCGGTGGTGAAGGCCCGCAACGGCGCGGTGGTCCGCCTCGCTCCGGGCAAGCCGGAGGTGGTCGAGCACGTCCGCGCCGGGCGGCTCTACAAGGACGGCAACGTCCTCATCGACTCCAAGGACCGGGCGATCCCGGAGCGGCGCAAGCTCTCGCAGACCGGTATCGTCTCGGTGGCCATCGCCATCGACGAGCGCGGCGAGGTGATCGGCGATCCGGCGGTCGACATCATGGGCCTGCCCAATCGCGGCCGGAGCGGCGAGCCGCTGCTCGACACCGTGGTCGATACGGTCAACCGCACCCTCAACGGTCTGCCGCGCGGCAAGATGAAGGATTCGGAGGCCGTCGAGAACGCGGTCGATCGCGCCGTGCGCTCCGCCGTCAACGAGGCCTGGGGCAAGAAGCCCGCCTGCCACGTGCAGGTGGTGGAGGTGTGATCGCGTCGCGCCCGCTTCGCCACGGCGAGCGGGCGCGAGCCGCCGGAAAGCGCGACCTTTCCGGAGCGAGAGGCGCGCGGGATCGCATCCATCAAGCCCGGCACGGATGGCCGGGCGTGACGTTCGAGACAACGGTGAGGGAGGCAGCAATGATCGGACGGCTCAATCACGTCGCCATCGCGGTGAAGGATCTCGATGCGGCGACGGCGGTCTACCGCGACACGCTCGGCGCCAAGGTGACCGAGCCGCTGCCGCAGCCGGAGCACGGCGTGACGGTGGTGTTCGTGGAACTGCCCAACAGCAAGGTCGAGCTGATGTCGCCGCTCGGTGAGAACTCGACCATCCAGGGCTTCGTCGACAAGAACCCGGCCGGCGGCATCCACCATGTCTGCTACGAGGTCGAGGACATCATCGCTGCCCGCGACCAGATGAAGGCGGCCGGAGCCCGCGTGCTCGGCACCGGCGAGCCGAGGATCGGCGCCCATGGCAAGCCGGTGATCTTCCTCCACCCCAAGGACTTCCTGGGAACGCTGGTGGAGCTGGAGCAGGTCTGAGGGACGGTCTTGGAGCATCGTCCCGAAAGGTGGTTGCCGGCTTTCGGATAAAAGATGATGCGAAAACAAGAGCCTAGAGCATCGATCGGTCGGGCGCCGGACCGGCCGTTTCATGACGTTTGAAAATGATGACCCGCTTGTCCCTTCGCACCCTGACTGCTTCGACCCCCCTGACCCTTCTGACCGTGACAGCGCTGACCGCGTTGTTCGCGACGGTGGCCGTGAAGGGGTTCGAGCTGACGGTGTTCGGCGCGCTGGCGCTCTACTTCGTGCTGTGGTGGACTTTCCTGTTCGCGATCCTGCCGCTCGGCAATGCCGCCGAGGCCGATCCGCAGCGGCTGGTGCCGGGCCAGGATCCGGGAGCGCCCGCGAGCCCGCGCCTGCGTGAGAAGGCGTTGCTGACGACGCTTCTGGCCGCCGTCGCGTTCTTCGCGGCGCTGCTGATCTTCCCGCTCGCCCGTCTGTAAGGGCGCCGGGGCGCTCCGCCTCCAGAGTAGACGGTCGCTGCGCCGAAGACGAGGCTCGGCCCAAAAACAAAAAGCAAGGCACGAGGCCTTGCTTTGGATAACCGAAGTATTTTTCAGCCTGATTTATATCGCGCATTGCTTGCGGCGCGTTGGCTGATTGTTCCTCCCAAGACCCGGACCGTGCGCTGCCTCGTGGGCTGCGACCATCACGGCGCTGCTTATAGGAAGAACAATTCCCTTTGTCATCAGGCGAGAGACGGTTCGCAGCGCTTTTTTGCAAACGAAGCGTCAAGCGGCCTCCACGGGTCATCGAGAACGCTGCCCGCCGTTGCTTCGCCGGCTTCGTTCCGCCGCATTGCCGGCCGACCCTGTGTTCGCAGGGCGCTTGTGTTTTGCGGGGGCAATGTGTTGTGTGCCTCCGCACGCTGGCCTAGCTCCTCTCCGGCTGCGCCCGCCCGCTTCCAAGGTCGAACGATGCGTCTCTCCCGCTACTTCCTGCCGATCCTGCGCGAGACGCCGAAGGAAGCGGAGATCGTTTCGCACCGCCTGATGCTGCGCGCCGGCATGATCCGCCAGGAGGCGGCCGGCATCTATGCGTGGCTGCCGCTGGGACTGCGCGTCCTCAACAAGATCTGCGACGTCATCCGCGCCGAGCAGGACCGTGCGGGCGCCATCGAGATCCTGATGCCGACGATCCAGGCCGCCGACCTCTGGCGCGAATCCGGCCGCTACGAGGCCTACGGCAAGGAGATGCTGCGCCTGAAGGACCGCCACGAGCGCGAATTGCTCTACGGGCCGACCGCGGAAGAGGTCGTCACCGAGATCTTCCGGGCCAGCACCCGCTCCTACAAGGATCTGCCGAAGAACCTCTACCAGATCTCTTGGAAGTTCCGCGACGAGGTGCGCCCGCGTTTCGGCACCATGCGCTCGCGCGAATTCCTGATGAAGGACGCCTATTCCTTCGATCTCGATCAGGCGGGGGCGCGCCACTCCTACAACAAAATGTTCGTTGCCTATCTCCGCACCTTCGAGGCCCTCGGCCTCCGGGCGATCCCGATGCGCGCCGATACCGGCCCCATCGGCGGCGACCTCAGCCACGAGTTCATCATCCTGGCCAAGACCGGTGAGAGCGAGGTCTTCTGCGACCAAGCCTATCTCGACATGCCGGTGCCGCCCCCGTCCGTCGATTTCGACGACGTGGCCGGGCTGCAGGGTGTGGTCGATGCCTGGACGTCGCACTACGCCGCCACCGACGAGATGCACGACGAGGCGGTCTTCGCCGAGGTGCCGGAGGCCTCGCGTCTCTCCGCCCGCGGCATCGAGGTCGGCCATATCTTCTATTTCGGCACCAAGTACTCGACCCCGATGAAGGCGGTCGTCACCGGTCCCGACGGAACCGAGCGGCCGGTCCATATGGGCTCCTACGGCATCGGCCCGAGCCGGCTCGTGGCGGCGACCATCGAGGCGAGCCATGACGAGGCCGGCATCATCTGGCCGGACGCGGTCGCCCCCTTCGACGTGGCGCTGATCAACCTCAAGGTCGGGGATGGCGCCTGCGACACGGCCTGCGCCGAGATCCAGGCGGCCCTCGAGACGGCGGGCCTGTCGGTCCTCTACGACGACCGCGACGAGCGGCCGGGCGCCAAGTTCGCCACCGCGGACCTGATCGGCCTGCCCTGGCAGGTGATCGTGGGCCCGAAGGGTCTGGCCGAGGGCAAGATCGAGCTGAAGCGCCGTGCCAGCGGGGAGCGCGAGACCCTCGATCCCGTCGATCTCCCCGCTCGCATCCGGCGCCTCTGAGGGCCGGCCGCGATGGCGCTTGCGTTGGGTAAGGGCGGTGTCTCCTTGAAGGGCGTCCTCGCACGGCTGAAGAACGCCCGCGCGAGCGCCTCCACGCCGCCCTTCGCGGGGTTCGAGTGGATCATTGCCGGCCGCTACCTGCGGGCGCGCCGCCGGGGCGGCGGCGTCTCGGTGGTGGCCCTGTTCTCCGTGCTCGGCATCGCGGTGGGTGTGGCCACCCTCATCATCGTGCTCTCGGTGATGAACGGCTTCCGCTCGGAACTGCGCTCCAAGATCATCGGGCTCAACGGCCACGTCTTCGCCGCGCCGATCGACCGGCTGTTCACCGACTACGTCGATCTCTCCGACCGGCTCGAAAAGGTCGCGGGCGTGCGCGCCGTGGTGCCGATGGTGCAGGGGCAGGCCTTCGCCTCCTCGCCCTATGGCGGCTCCGGCGTGCTGGTGCGCGGCGTGCGCGAGGCCGACCTGCCGAAGATCCCCGCCGTCTCCGGCGCGATCAAGGGCGGGACGCTCGAAAACTTCGACGACGGCCAGGGGGTAGCGCTCGGCAAGCGACTCGCCGACGCCCTCGGCCTGCAGGCGGGCGATCAGGTGACGCTCTCGACGCCGAAGGGCGCGAGCACGCCGTTCGGCACCGCCCCGCGCACCAAGACCTACGCCGTCAAGGCGATCTTCGAGATTGGCGTCACTGATTTCGACACCACCATGGCCTTCATGCCGCTGGCCGAGGCGCAGGCCTTCTTCAACCGCGACGGCGATGTCAGCGTGATCGAGATCTACCTCGACAATGCCGACGCGGTGGGCGAGATGCGCGAGCCTCTGGAGATGGCGGCCGAGCGCCCGGTGCTGCTCACCGATTGGCGCCAGACCAACCGCACCTTCTTCGGCGCGCTGGAGGTGGAGCGGAACGTGATGTTCCTGATCCTCAACCTCATCGTCATCGTGGCGACCCTCAACATCATCTCAGGGCTCATCCTGCTCGTGCGCGACAAGTCCTCGGACATCGCGATCCTGCGCACCATGGGGGCGACGCCGGGCACGATCATGCGGGTCTTCCTCATCAACGGGGCGCTGATCGGCCTCGTCGGCACGGCGATCGGGCTGATCGGCGGGGTGCTGTTCACCCTCAACATCAAGCCGATCCAGCGCACCCTGTTTCCCACCGCCTGGGACCCGACCGTGCGCTTCCTCGCCGAGATCCCAGCCGAGATGAACACGAGCGAGGTCGTCATCATCGTGATCACCTCGGTGCTGCTGTCGCTGGCGGCGACCCTCTATCCCTCCTGGCGCGCCGCCCGGCTCGATCCGGTGCAGGCCCTGCGCTACGGCTGACGGAACGCCCCCGATATGGCTCAGACGAATGCCGGCGGCGCCCAGCCCGTGCCGGCCCTGTTCTTCGCCGGCGTCCAGCGCCGCTACCACCAGGGCGAGGGGACGCTCGAAATTCTGCGCGGCACCGATCTCGCGATCTGGCCGGGCGAATTGGTCGCCTTGGTCGCGCCCTCGGGCGCGGGCAAATCGACCCTGCTCCACGTCGCCGGCCTCCTGGAGCGGCCGGACGGCGGCGAGGTCTATATCGGCGGCCAGCCCACGGCCGGCATGTCGGATGGCGAGCGCACCCGCCTGCGGCGCGAGGAGATGGGCTTCGTCTACCAGTTCCACCATCTGCTGCCGGAGTTCTCGGCGCTTGAGAACGTGGTGCTGCCGCAGCTCATCCGCGGGCTGGCCCGCAAGGAGGCGGAGGCGCGCGCCGCCGAACTCCTCGGCTTCCTCGGCCTGAAGGAGCGGCTGCCGCATCGCCCGGCCGAACTGTCGGGCGGCGAGCAGCAGCGCGTCGCCATTGCCCGCGCGGTCGCCAACGGGCCCCGGCTGCTGCTCGCCGACGAGCCGACCGGCAACCTCGACCCCCAGACCGCGGGCCGGGTCTTCAGCATCCTGCTCCAGCTCGTGCGCGCCTCCGGCCTCGCCGCGCTGATCGCGACCCACAACATGGATCTTGCCGCCCGCATGGACCGCCGCGTGACGATCCGCGACGGGATGATCGAGCAGTTGGGATAGGGGACTTCGAAAGCGTCAGCGCAGCGGATGCGATCCCGTTTCCGGCGATTCGCCCCGTGCCTCCGCACTCATCGTCTCGCTGACGCTCGCAGGTCGCGACGAGCGGCCGGCGCCCCGATCGAAGGCGCGCAGCCTCTGTCGGCAAAGCAGTCCCGTTCAGGAAAAGGGGTCGGTCGGCCGCCTGTGGAGGCGCTACAGCCCGAGGCCGGGGATCGCCTGCGAGAGCCAGGCGAAGGCGCCCATGATGCTGGCGAACAGGGTGTAGACGAAGCCGATCGAGATCCCGACGCCGACGCCACCGATCAACAGGCCGATCAGCACCACGAACCCGTCGCGCTCCACCAGTCCGAGGCCGATCAGCGAGACCGCGAGCCCGAGCGGGATCTGGCCGAAGAAGGGCGGGGCCACGATCAGCGCCAGCGCCAGCGCCAGGATCAGCACGCCCATGCCGCGCATGCCGACGGCACCGTCGAACACGCTCAGGCGCGGGCGCGACCAGCGCTCCAGCCGGCGCAGCAGGGGTACCGCCCGCTTCACCGCCTTCGCCACCGTTTCGCGGGCGATCGACTGATCGAGCAGCCGACGCGGCAGCCATGGGGCGGACATGCCGGCCACGATCTGAATGGCGATGACGAGCAGGACCAGACCGCAGACCAGCGGGATCGGCGGCGGCATCGGCAGGCAGTTGGGCAGGCCGAGCAGAACCACGAGCAGCGCGAAGGCGCGATCCCGCAGCACGGCGATGATGTCGCCGACGGTCAGACGCTCGCTCTCCTGGCTCGCAAGCATGGTGAGAACGTCGGAAGTGCGCGCAGCGGAGGACAAACCGGCTCGGCCGTTGGATTTTTCGGTAAGCGCGGCTCTAGCCCAACCCGGACCATCCGCCAAGCGCTCCGACCGGTGCGCGCGTGCCGTGCCACACGGAGCCTTTCCATGCTCAGGTTGTCGCGACCGCCATCATCGTTATCTCAGGTAAGTCCGCGCCGATGACTTATCTTAAGTTGTAAATTTCTCTTAACCACGGCGGATTGCTGTGACAATCATTGGTCGTTCCGCCGACGTCTGCGCGACCTCCAATGTCGAAACGCGCATCCTCCGATGATGGTTTGCGCCACCCGGCTCCCTCCCGGCGGGCGCTATGCCGTCGCGCCCTCGCTGTTCTCGCCCCGGCTGTTATCCTCGCCTGTGACCCGGCCCGCGCTGACGACGCGACCCTTCGGACCGTCCTGTTCGGCAGCATGGAAGCCGGCGCTTCCACGTTTTCCGCAGCCGGAGCGAAGCTCGTCTTCGATCGCTTCGACCGTGATGGCCCCGTCGCCTTGGTGACGGCCGGGGGTGGCGTGCGGCTGGAAGGCGGAGGCGGCACGCCGGTCCTGATGCGCATCACCGCCCTCGGGGCGGCCCTCGGCGGCTACCAGTTCATCCGGGAATGGGGAGCCGTGACGGTTTTCGCCGGCCCGGAAGCCTCCTGGGAGGCGCTGTCCGGCCCCGGCTTCGTGCAGGCGCTCCCCCTGCGGGCGGGTTTTCGCCTGCACGGCGAGGTCTGGGCGCGACCGACCGCAACGACCCTGACGACCGCGACGGTGATCCTCGGCTCTGCCCGCGGCGACGCCTATGCCCGCTTGTCCTGGGGTACCGCGCTGTTCGGCGCGTATCTCGGCCCGGAGGCGGCCGTCTACGGCGACCGGACCGGTTACCGGAAATGGTGCGTCGGGCTGCATGTCACCGACTACGCGATGGGCGGCTACCGCTTCCGCCTCTCCGCCGGAGGCCAGATCGAGACGCCGCTCGACCAGTGGAACCCCTACGTCTCCCTCGCGATCTGGAGCGCGCTTTAGGGCATCGACTTTTCCGAAAGCCGCCGCCACCGTTCGGGACGACGCCCGAGGGTGGCTTACCCCTTGGTACGCAGCGAGGAACGCCCGCCATCGACGCCGATCACCTGCCCCGTGACGTAGCCCGCCTCCGGTCCGACGAGGAAGGCGGCGAGTGCGGCGACATCCTCGGGCTCGCCGAGGCGCTGGAGCGCGTGCATCGACGCGATGCCGGAGGCCAGCGTCGCGTTGCGGGTGATGGTCTCGGCGAGCGGCGTACGGGTCAGCGAGGGGGCGACCACGTTCACCCGGATCGCGGGGGCGAGTTCCGCCGCCAGCGAGAGGGCGAGCCCCTCCACCGCCCCCTTGGCCATGGCGACCGAGGCATGGTGCGAGAACCCCTGCGCGACGGCGACGGTGGAGAACAGCACCACGCCCGCGCTTGCCTCTCCCGCTCCGGCCTTGAGCGCGGGAGCCGCCGCCTGCACCGCCAGAAAGGCGCCGAGCGCGTTGATGCGGAAATCCATCTCGATGCGCGCCGGGTCGAGCTTGGCCAAAGGCGCGAGCTGGATCGTGCCGACCGCGTAGACGAGGCCTCCGAGGCGCGAGCCCGCCTCCGAGGCGACGCGCGGAAACAGGGCCGGATCGGTGACGTCGCCCGCGGTGAAGCCGGTCTCGCCGAGTTCGGAGGCCGCCCGCTCCAGACGCTCCGGATCGCGGCCGACGAGGTGGAGGGCCGCGCCCCGTTCGCGCAGGGCCCGCGCCGTGGCCAGGCCGATGCCGCCGGTTCCGCCGTAGATCACGACTCGTTCCATGAAGCTCCCTGTCGCGCGGCGTCCGCCCGACGATTTTGCGCGAAGATTTCACCCATGCCTGAAATCCACTAGCTAAGGCGGAGCCGGTCGGCGTGGAGCCGATCAAAGCCGCCGCAGACCTGCGCCGAACGTCGCAGGGCGACCAGGAAACGGGACGTCTCTGCCCATGAAATTCGCCTTTGCCGGCATCGACTTCCTCGGCGGTGTGTTCGACGGGCTGATCGAAGCCGGCTGGACGCCGGTGAAGCTGTTCACCCGGCCCTGTGACGGCATCTACGATCACAACGAGGTCGTGGTGGCCCAGGCCCGGCGCCACCGCATCCCGATCCAGCTCTCGCGATTGCTGCCCGACAACATCGAGCAACTCTCCCACGAGCACGGCCGCGACGTGGTGCTCGTCGTCTCCGGCTATCCCTGGCTGGTGCGGGGCTGGCACGGGCGGGTGCGCTACGCCTTGAACCTCCACCCCTCTCCGCTGCCGACGGGGCGGGGGCCCTACCCGCTCTTCAAGGCGGTTCTCGATGGCTACGAGAGCTGGGGCGTCACCGCCCACGTGCTCGCCGAGCAGGGCTTCGACACCGGCGACATCCTCGCCCAGGACATCTTCCTCGTTGACAGCGGCGAGACTCACGAGACGCTGCTCACCAAGTGCCAGATGGCGGCCCGCCGCCTCGCCCTCGGGCCGATCGGGAAGGATCTGGCCGAGCGCTGGCGCAAGGCGGAGCCGCAGGGTGACGGCTCCTACTGGCCGCGGGTGAACGACGCCGACCGCACCCTCGACTTCCACAAGGACGTCGCCGAGGTGCTGCGCCGCGTGCGCGCCTTCGGCACGATCGAGACCATCGCCCGGCTCGGCAACGCCCGCATCTTCGTCGCCGCCGCCGACGGCTGGCAGGAGGCCCACCGCCACGCCCCCGGCACCGTGGTGCACCGTTACCGCCGCCAGGTCGTGGTGGCCGCCCGCGACGGCTACGTGCAGTTCACCCGCTGGAGCCAGGTGCCGCTCAACGAGGCCGGGCAGATCGGGCGCTAGAGCCTCGTCCTCGATGGATCCAGGACGAGGCTCTCGCCTTTTGTTTTTGCATCGTCTTTTTCGAAAAAGCCGGTGGCCACCTTTCGGGACGTTGCTCCAGCCAGTGCCGCCGATGCGTCGTAAGGGCGATCTCCCTCAAAAGATGTGCGCTCAGTGCGGCCGCCCCTTCGCGTGGCGCAAGAAGTGGGAGCGGGTCTGGGACGAGGTGCGTTACTGCTCCGACCGCTGCCGGACGGAGGCGAAGCGCGAGGCGCGCAAGAGTTGAAGGAAGGGCTGAGGATTTGGAGTGCCTCACAAATCCCCCGGTCCCCGACCGTTCTCGTTCTGGCGATGACAGCGCGGCGGGAGTTTTGTGAGAGACACTCAGCCCCGCAGTGCCTCCGGGGTGTCGACATCGAAGATGACCGCCGGATCGGCCGGCAGTTCCAGCACGTCGCCGCGCCGCTTCAGGATCGGCCCCGCGCCGTGGTCGCCGGTCAGTGCCGCGAGGTCGGCACCGAGGCGGGCGAGGTCGAGCAGCACCGGATTGCCGCGGCGCCCGCCGCTCATCGGGACCACGGCGGAGGGGCGCGGCGTCGCGCCGGTATAGGCCGCGATCAGCGCATCGATATGAGCCGGCCCGATCCGCGGCATGTCGCCAAGCACCACCACCGCCGCCTCGGTTTCCGGCGGCAAGGCGGCGAGGCCGAGACGTAGCGAGGCCGAGAGGCCGCCGGCGGGATCGGGATTCTCGACCAGCATCAGGTCGAGCCCGGCGAGGGTGGCCCGCACTGCCGCGGCATGCGCGCCGAGCACCGCGACGATAGGCCCGGCGCGGGAGGCCAGAGCCGCTTCGGCGGCGCGGCGCACCATCGGCTCGCCGGCATAGGGCGCGAGCATCTTCGCGGCCTGCCCGAAGCGGGAGCCGAGGCCGGCGGCGAGGATCACCGCGCCGACGCGCGGCTCAGACACCGTCACCGCCCGATCTCGGTTGGCCGCGCAGGGGGATCTCGGTGAGCAGGCCGCCGACGCCGAGGCGCACGATGTCGGCCCGCGTCACGGGGAGGCCCGCGAGGAGGCGGTGCAGGACGAAGTCGAAGCCGTTCTCCTTGGGCGAGCGGGCGCAGCCCGGCGCGCCGATCACCGGCACGGTGCCGAGGGCGCCGAGCAGCAGCAGGTTGCCGGGATCGACCGGCATGCCGAACTGCTCGACCCGGCCGCCCGCCGCCTCCAGCCCGGCCGGGATCACGTCGCGCCGGTCGGCGATGGCCGAGGCGCCGAACACCACGACCAGTTCCGCCCCCTCCGCCACTGCCCCGGCAATGGCGCCCGCGACCGCGCCGGCCTCGTGCCGCACGCGGGTCTCGGCGATGATCCGCGCACCCGTCGGCGCCAGCCGCTCGGCGAGCACGCGCAGGGTCTTGGCGACGGTCGCGGCCTTCAGGCCGGGCAGCAGCGTCGAGACCACGCCGACATGCTGGAGACGATAAGGGGCAAGCCGCATCGGCGGCGTATCGGTGGCGGCGAGCGCCCGCTCCAGCGGCGCGGCGGCGACCGCGTAGGGAATGATCTTTACCGTCGCGACCATCTCGCCCGTGGCCACCGGCCGGAAGGCCGGCAGGGTCGCCACCGTGATCGCCTCGTCAACGGCGTTGACCGCGTCGATGCCGGCCGGCTCGACCACGAACAAGCCCGCGGCCTCGGCGAAGAGATTGCAGCGCCCGGTGAACGGAGCCTCCGCGCGCAGGCCCGCCCCGGCGAGATGCTGGGCGAGGCGAGCCGCCGCCGCGTCCTCGCCGACATCGCCGGGATCGAGCCGGACGGCCAGGATCTCGGGAATTCCGGATTCGGCGAGCCGCAAGGCCTCCTCGGCGGGGATCGGCCGGCCCTTTTTCAGGCTGGCGCCCTCGGCGCGCACGGTATGGGCGGCGATGAGCCCCGCACTGTCGCGGGTCGCGACGGGTCCGAACTGCATGGGCTCAGCGTCCCGCCGCCGCGTCGGGGGTCTTGATGCGGTCCTGGCGCAGGGTCGCGACGACCTGGGCGAGGATCGACAGCGCGATCTCGGCGGGCGAGACGGCGCCGATGTCGAGCCCGATCGGCGCATGGATCCGGCCGATCGTTGCCTCGTCGAACCCCGCCTCCTTCAGCCGCTCGACGCGCCGGGCATGGGTCTTCCGCGAGCCCAGCGCGCCGATATAGGCGCAGTCCGCCCGCAGGGCCGCGACGAGGGCGGGGTCGTCGATCTTCGGATCGTGGGTCAGCGCGGCCAAAGCCGTGTAGGCGTCGAGCGGCCCGATGTCGCGAAGCGCCTCGTCCGGCCATTCGGCGATCAGGCGCACGCCGGGAAACCGCTCTGGGCTGGCGAAGGCCGTGCGCGGATCGATCACCGTGAGGTCGAGGCCGAGCTGGCTCGCGAGCGGCACCAGGGCCTGGGAGATGTGCACGGCGCCGACGGCGACGAAGCGCACCGGCGGGGCGTGGACGGCGACGAAGACCGGGCGCCCGTCGGGTCCCTCGCCGAGGCCGCTGCGACCGCTGCGCAGGCGCTCGCGCAGCAGGGGGCCGAGCGGGTCGTCGTCGATCTCGGCAGCGCGCACGAGGCGCTGGCCGCCGTCCTCGGGATCGGTGACGACCAGGGCCGGGCGGCGCGCTGCGCGCTCCGCGTTGAGGGCCGACAGAGTGTCGAGGCGCATGGGGGTCTCGGGAAAGCGATAGAGCAAGTCGGAGGCAGGCCAAGTCGGGTTTTGGCTCGTAGAACCGGCGGAGCCACGCGACCTTCGCTCCAACTCACGTCCTCATCCTGAGGTGCCGCGAAGCGGCCTCGAAGGATCCTCCAGGGATCGCGAGGACTCTGGAGGATCCTTCGAGGCCTCCGCTTCGCTGCGGCACCTCAGGATGAGGCGGCGGGTGGGATTGGCACGGGCGCCTGTGGCTCAGTCGATGCGTTCGACGAAGACGCGGATGCGGCCGCCGCAGGAGAGGCCGGCCCGCCACGCGGTCTCGTCGGCGACGCCGAATTCCAGGGTGCGCGGGCGCCCGTCCTCGATCACGTCGAGCGCCTCGGTGATGACCTCGCCCTCGACGCAGCCACCGGAGACCGAGCCGAGGAAGCGGCTGTCGCCGTCGATGACGAGATTGCTGCCGACCGGGCGCGGCGCCGAGCCCCAGGTCTCGATCACGGTGGCGAGCGCGACCGCGCGGCCCTCGCGTCGCCAGCCCTCGGCGGCGCGCAGGATGTCGTCCTCGGTGGAGAGCATGGGGTTCACGTCCTGACAATACCGGTTCCGCCGCCCCCGACCGTCCCGTCATGGGAGAGGTAGGTCTGCCCGCCCGTTCCGCAATGCGGCCAACCGTGGCGCTTGCAACGCCATCGGGCGGACTTCATCAAGGTCCGGGGATTTTCCAGTGGCCGGACGGGAGTTTGGTGTGTCGAAGCGGAGCGCGTTGGCAACCTTTCTCGCCCTGACGTTCGCGGCTCCCGTCGGCGCCGCCGAGCCGCTGAAGATCGGGCTTGCCGCGCCGTTGAGCGGGCCGGATGCCGGGTTCGGCCAGGGTGCGCGGCTCGGCGCCGAGCAGGCGGTTGCCGAGATCAACCGCGCCGGCGGGGTGATGGGGCGCAAGCTCCAACTCGTGGTGCAGGACGACGGCGCCGACCCGAAACAGGCGGTGTCGGTCGCGCGCAAGTTCGCCGGCAGCGGCGTGCGCTTCGTCATCGGCCCGCTGACCTCGGGCGCCGCCGCCGCGGCGAGTTCGGTCTACGAGGAGGCCGGCATCGTCTCGGTCACGCCAGGCGCGACCTGGGCGCCCCTGACCCGCCGCGGCGCCGGCCTGCTGTTCCGCCTCGCGGGCAGCGACGCGCAGCAGGGCGCGCTCGGCGGCACGCTGCTCGCCGAGCGGTTCCGCGGCAGGCCGGTCGCCATCGTCCACGACAAGACCAGCTTCGGTTGCGGGCTCGCCGACGAGGCCGCGCGCGCCCTCAAAGCCCGCGGCGGGGGGGAACGCCTGTTCGAGGGCGTTTCCCGCGACGACCGCGAGGTCGCGGCGCTTGTCGCCAAGCTGCGGGCGCTCTGGATCGAGGCGATCTATTTCGGCGGCCTGTCGGCCCCGGCCGGAGCCCTGATCCGCGCGATGCGCGAGGCCGGTCTGTCGACGCAGGTGATCGGCAGCGACGGGCTGCTCGACAGGGACTTTTCGCAGGTTCCCGGCGCCGAGGGCACGCTGATGACGGTGGCGCCCGCGCCCGCCCGCCTGCCCGAGCCGAGGGGCGCCAGGACGCCGCGGAGTGCGGAGGTCGAGATGTTCGCAGGCCCGGCCTACGCGGCGGTCGAGGTCGTGCGGCAGGGGATCGAGGGCGCGCGCTCGGTCGAGCCGGCCAAGGTCGCGGCCTTCCTGCATGGCGGCACCCCCTTGCGGACGGTGCTCGGCGAGGTGGCGTTCGACGCAGGCGGCGATCTCGTGAAGCCGCCGTTCTCGGTCACCGCATGGCGCCGGCTTCCCGACGGGCGCCTCGACTTCGCCGGCAACGACGTCACGCCATGAGCCGGCGGAGACCGCATGATTCCACCCGGCATTGAGGTTAAGCGGACCTTGCGTGGCGGATATTCTTGCACAAACCGCGTCCGACGCTTAAGTCGCAGGATTGGTGCCCTTCGCGAAACACCCGTCGTGCCGCTTGTCCGGCCGGAGGGAGGACTCCCCGATCCGGGAGTTTCGCGAAAGGCACCCGACGCCCGGCATCGCTGACGCCTCTCGTCCCGAGCGGATCGGACCCGCAGCGCCGCGCGTTTCGCACGATAGACCGATTTTTGATTTTGCCGGAGCGCCCCGTGCAGGCAGCCCGGCCGGAGATAGATGTATGGCAAAAGAGGAATTGATGCAGTTCGACGGCTTGGTCGTCGAGATCCTGCCGGACGCGCGCTACCGCGTGCAGCTCGATCAGGGTCACGAGATCGTCGCCTACACGGCCGGCAAGATGAAGAAGAACCGCATCAAGACCCTGGCCGGCGACCGCGTCACCGTCGAGATGTCCCCCTACGACCTTGAGAAGGGACGCCTCGTGTTCCGTCACAAGGACGAGCGCTCCGGTCCCCGTCCGCCCCAGCGCGGCGGCCAGCAGTTCCGTCGCCGCTAACGGCCTCGGACCCATCACGCTGCCGAGCGGCGCCCTACAGGGCACCGCCCGAAAGTCCCAAACACTACTTCCCGAACCGCTCGAATTTCGGGAAGCTGCGGGTCATCAGCGTGCCGGCATCGGACCGGTGGCCCATCCACTTCTCCAGCATGCCCGCATTGGCGAGCCGCGCCTGACCCGAGCCGTCGCGCCAGGGCAGGCCCTCCGCCAGTGTGAAGACGCAGGCATCCGCAAGCTGGCTCTGGCGGCAGCGTTGCAGGCGCACGCCCTTGCCGCGGCCGAGTTCCGTGACTTCAGAGGCCGGGAAGACCAGCATCAGCTTGTCGGATGAGCAGACGGCGACGTGGTCGCCCTCGGCCGGCACCAGCAGTACCGCGCGCGTCCCCTCGTCGAGGCCGAGGATCGCCTTGCCCTTCCGGGTGTTGGCGACCAGCGCGTCGGACGGCGCGATGAAGCCGCGCCCGTCCGAGCCGGCGACGAGCAGCTTGCTCTCCGGCTTGTAGGGCAGGGCCGCGACGATCTCGGTGCCGTCGTCGAGATCGACCATCAGCCGCACCGGATCGCCGAAGCCGCGCCCGCCGGGCAGCTTCGAGGCTTCGATGGTGAAGACCTTGCCGTTCGAAGCGAGCAGCAGGATCTTGGCCGTCGTCTCGCTGAGGAAGGCGACCTTCAGCGTGTCGTCGCCCTTGAAAGCGACCCCCGCCAGTTCGGTCACATGCCCCTTGAGCGCCCGGATCCAGCCCTTCTCGGACAGGATCACCGTGATCGGCTCGCGCTCGACCATGGCGGCGGTGAAGTCGATGCCGGCGGTGTCGGGCGGGTTCTCGAGCGTGGTGCGGCGGCGGCCGAGTTTGGTCTCGGGCCCGAAGGTCTTCTTCACCGCGCGGATCTGCCGGGTGATCTCCGACCATTGGAGCTTCTCGGAGGCCAGCAATCCCTCGATCCCCTCCTTCTCCGCGGTCAGTGCCTCGAACTCGCGCTTCAGCTCCATCTCTTCGAGCTTGCGCAGGGAGCGCAGGCGGGTGTCGAGGATCGCGTTGGCCTGGACCTCGGTGAGTTCGAACCGGGCCATCAGGGCGGCCTTCGGCTCGTCCTCCTCACGGATGATGCGGATCACCTCGTCGAGGTCGAGATAGACGATGAGCAGGCCGCCGAGGATTTCGAGGCGCCGCTCGATCTGGCCGAGGCGGTAGCTCGAGCGGCGCTGAAGCACGACGCGGCGGTGATCGACCCACTCGCGCAGACACTCGGCGAGACCGATGACGCGGGGCACGACGCCGCCGACGAGCACGTTGAGGTTCAGCGGGATCCGCGATTCCAGCTCCGAGAGCCGAAACAGCGATTCCATCAGCATCACCGGATCGACCGAGCGCGAGCGCGGCTCCAGCACGACACGCACGTCCTCCGCCGATTCGTCGCGCACGTCGGCGAGCAGCGGCAGCTTCTTCTCCTGCAGCAGGTCGGCGAGCTTCTCGATGAGGCGCGCCTTCGGCACGCCGTAGGGAATCTCGGTGACGACGATGTTCCACGTGCCGCGGCCGAGATCCTCCTTGGCCCAGCGGGCGCGCACGCGAAAACCCCCGCGGCCGGTGCGGTAGGCCTCGCGGATGGTCTCGGGCGTGTCGATCAGGATGCCGCCGGTGGGGAAGTCCGGCCCCTGCACGAAGGTGCAGAGCTGCTCGGACGTCGCCTCGCGGTTCTGGATCAGGTACAGCGCCGCGTCGCAGAGTTCGGCCGCGTTGTGCGGCGGGATCGAGGTCGCCATGCCGACCGCGATGCCCTGGCTGCCGTTGGCCAGAAGATTCGGGAAGGCCGCCGGCAGGACGATCGGCTCCTCCTTCTCGCCGTTGTAGGAGGCGCGGAAATCGACCGTGTCCTCTTCGATCCCGTCGAGCAGCAGGCGGGCGACTTCCGTGAGGCGCGCCTCGGTGTAGCGGTAGGCCGCCGGACCGTCGCCGTCGATGTTGCCGAAATTCCCCTGGCCGTCGACGAGCGGGTAGCGCTGGGCGAAATCCTGGGAGAGGCGTACCAGCGCGTCGTAGATCGCCTGGTCGCCGTGGGGGTGGAAGTCACCCATCACGTCGCCGACGATCTTCGCGCATTTCTTGAACGCCGAGGTCGGGTTCAGGCGCAGCAGGTTCATGCCGTAGAGGATGCGCCGATGCACCGGCTTCAGGCCGTCGCGGGCGTCGGGCAGCGCGCGCTGCATGATCGTGGAGAGCGCATAGGCATAGTAGCGCTCCTCCAGCGCCGTCTTCAGCTCGACGCTCTCGATGCCGTCGCTCGGCGGCGGCAGGACGGGCTGGCCCATCACTCACTCCACATCGTCAGTTCAGTCCGGGCGCCGACCTTGCGTCGGCGTCCGCCACCGTTCCCCGTTGTCTGACGGGTCACGGCGCTTCTCGAAATGTACCAGAACATAACACGAACACGGTCAACTCGGGCCAGTGCCGAGTGCGACGAATCGTGCGCGTTCCTCCGGCGTGTCTTGCGCCCGCGGGCGCCAGACATGCTGATCGAGGAAGTACCCCGTCAAGGTAAACCCCTCCCGAACGTCGTGGGCGTCGGGCGTGCGCCAGCCGCTGCCCGGTTGGTCGCGGTCGCGCAGGAAGGGGGGAAGCGGCAGCAGGCGATCGCGAAAAGGCTCGCCCGCCGAGGCGCTGACCGCGCGCCCACTTTTGGGCGAGACGTAGACCAGGGCGTCGTTGGCGCCCGTGGCCGCGCAATGCGACAGGTCGAGGCCGAAGCCGAGCCCGGCGAGCAGGGCGAGTTCGAACCGCACCATCAGCGCGGGCGCGATTTCGGGATCGTCGAGATGGGTGAGCAGGATCTGCGCCGCCTCGTAGAGCGCCGGATGCGGATCGCGCTCCGGCAGGAGCCGCAGCAGCGCCGAGAGATGCGCGACACCGTAGAGCGCGAGACCCGAATCCATCAGGCGCGAGGCGTTCAGGGTCAGCGGCTCGACCGCGTAGGCGCCGAGCGCCCCGTCGAGCCGCGCCCGCCACGTCGCGCGCAGCGTGTTGCCGGGCTGGAGCATCGGCTGCATCCGCCGCGAGCGCCCGCCATGGACGAGCCCGAGATGGCGCCCGTGCTCCGGCGTCATCAGTTCGAGCACGATTCCGGTCTCGCCGTGCTTGCGCAGGCCGATCACCAGGCCATCGTCGATCCATTGCATGGGGAAAGAGATAATCATTCCGATGCCGGAACGGGACTGCTTTGCACGCCGAAATCGAGTTGCCATGGTGAATTCATTTCCTGCCCTGATCGAAACTGCTACGCTTTTCCCGCAACGGGTGATTCGGTGATGGTCGGGCGGCGCGGCGGGGTGATGCTGGCGATGGTTCTCGCGGTCGGCGGCTGCACCGCGACCGCCGCCCCGCCTTCGCCCTCCGCCTCGACCGGCACGGTCCGCGAGCGGATCGCGGCTTTGGCCCTGCGTCAGGTCGCCTTCGGCTCCGTCTCGCTGATCCCGGTGCGGTTCGCGCATAGCCGAATCGCCGGCCCGTTCGAGGATGGCGGGCGCCGGCTCTACTGCGTCTCAACCCGGATGAGCGGACGCACCTTCGGCAAGCCGGAACGGCCCAAGCTCGTGCTGCGGGAGGAGGGCGGCGCCCTCACCGTCCTGGGCGACGAGGAGGAGACCTGCGAGGGGCATCGCAGCGAGCCGTTTGCGGAGCTGGATTCGCCGGGGGCCTAATCTGGGAAGGACACAGCCCAATTTGCTTCGGCTCTTCGTCCACCGGGCGGACATCTTCCGCCGGCGTCACGAGTCCTATCCGAACGGCGACCACGATGAATTTGAAGACCGCAGACTTGCCGACCGATGTGCCAGCGTTGATGGATCTGGTCATAGCCTCGGTCGAGGCCGAGGATAATTCGGCAGAGGAAAATCTCGGCTTCGCCGCCCAATCGCGACTTTGTAAGCTCGCATCTCGGGACGTTCTCGAAGCGGCACGAGCCGCCTGCGAGAGTTCCGATGCCTTGCACCGCCGTGCCGGCGCGTCAGTGCTTGGTCGATTGGGCGAGACCCTCCATAGCCCCGGCCCGATCTTCGGCGAGGAGCGCTACCAGATACTCACAGCGCTTCTCGCAGAAGAGATGGCTGGACGCCGTGATGACTTGGTTTTCAGAGATGTTTGCTTCGCCCTTGGCCATCTGCGCGATGGGAGGGCAATCCCTGCGGTCCTTGCCTTACGGCAGCATCCGGACGATCGTGTGCGGTATAGCGTCGTACATGCTCTGTCCTGCCACGACGACGAGCGCGCCATCAACGGATTGATCGAACTCTCCACAGACAGCGATGAAATCGTTCGGGATTGGGCCACCTTCGGATTAGGATCGCTGATCAACACGGACACGCCTGCGATTCGCCGCGCCCTGCGTGCCCGTCTCAATGACACCGATCCTTATGCGCAGAATGAGGCTATCGAGGGCCTGATCAGGCGAGAGGATCCAAGCGTTATTCCGACGGTCGTCAGCGAGCTGAAAAGGCGCGTAACACACGACCTGCTCTACGCCGCGGAGCGGATCGCCAGTCCTCAGTTGTGCGAAGCTCTCATGTCGGCAGCCGATCGGGGCCTGACCATGGAAGAGGACGGGACAGTGTTCGACCTGACCGAGACTTGGCAGGACGCGATGCAGGCCTGCGGCTGCATTGTCGATAGACCCCGCCCGATGTCCGACCTGCCGGATGCTTGAAGCGGGCTTGCGCTCGCGCCCTCGAAAAGGGGTCCGTTTGAGAATGGGGGCCGCCAGTTCTGATGCATCTCGACCCGGATGAGCGGCCGCACCTTCGGCAAGCCCGAGCGGCCGAAACTCGTGGTGCGTGAGGCGACGGGGGTGCTCACCGTCCTGAGCGACGAGGAGGAAGTGTGCGAGGGGCACCGCAGCGAGCCGTTTCCGGAACCGGATTCGCCGACAGGTTGAGACGTTACGTCGGGCCCCTGCCGATGAGGCGACACCAGTGAACACAAGGTATTATGATTCTGACATGGCGCCTGTTCAGCGATTGTAGGACGGAGGCAGCGGCCCTCAGGGTAGCTGCCCGCCATTTCAAACGGGCCGACCTGTCCGTTGTGATCCTCAAGGCCGCGCCCGACAGGGAAGGCAGTTACATCGTCGTCGCGGAGACGGAACATCCCACCCAATCCTGGGCCGAGCACGTGCTCCAAACCCTGGATCGTGCCCAGGCCGTCGCCCATGGATGGACGCTGAGTGGGTCGATCCTCGAAGAGATCGATACGTGGTCGAACGAATCGACCATTGCCGGAATCACCGCCGTGCATGTGATGTCCCGGCCGTGATCGAAAAGACTATGGGGCCGCAGCGAAACGGGTTGCGCCCACACCCCCAAAAATGGTCCGTTCCGGACCGATGGCCCCTCGTCCCCTGTCGCTTTCCCTCGACCTCATCGCCCGTGCCCATCCCGAGCCCATCTCCGACGACCCGAACGCGCTGACGCTGCTCTCCGACGACGCTCTCGCGCCCGAACTCGCGGCGATGCTGGCGCGGCGGGCCTCGCCCGACGGCGGGCTCTGGGTGTTCGCCTACGGCTCGCTGCTGTGGAACCCGGAATTCGCTTATCACGAGCACCGGCTCGGCACCCTGCGGGGCTGGCATCGCCGCTTCTGCCTGCTGCAGCGGCGGTTTCGCGGCACGCCGGAGAGTCCCGGCTTGGTGCTCGGGCTCGACCGGGGCGGACTCTGCCGTGGCGTCGCCTTCCGCCTGGACGATGCCGACCCGCACGCCATCCTGATGCCGGTCTGGCGGCGGGAGATGAAGGGCAAGGGCTACGAGGGCCGCTGGGTCTCGGTGGAGACGGAGGCCGGGCCGGTCACGGCGCTAACCTTCATGGTGAACCGGCAGAGCGACCGCTACACCGGCCGCCTCTCGGATGCCGAGATCGCCGACAAGATCGCGGCGGCCTGCGGGCATCTCGGCCCGAGCGCCGAATATCTGCTCCGCACCGTGGAGGCCTGCGCCCGGCTCGGCATCCACGACCGGCACCTGTGGTCGCTCCAGGCGCTCGTGGCCGAGCGCCTGCGGGAGCGGCGCGCGGCCTGCGCGTAGTTCTCGCCTCCGTCATCGCGAGGCGGAGCGTCGGCGAGCCAGGGCGCGAGCGCGCCGGATCGGGCACGCCGCTGGAGGGCTTCGCCCCGCTCGCCCTGACGGAACTGCGAAGCGGACTACTGCCCGTCGATCCGCGCGCCGAGGAGAGCGATGGCGCGCTGGTAGACGCCCGCCGCGTTCCAGCCCTGGATCGCGGCGAAGTTCGGCTCGCCGGGCTGGTAGCCCGCGCCCCGTTGCCAACCGTGACCTTTCAGGAAGTTGGCGGTGGAGTTCAGCGCGACCGGCGCGCTGTCGAGACTGCCGCCGACGCCGTAGGTCAGGACGTTCTTAGGGAGAAACTGGGTGTGGCCGACCTCGCCATGGGCCGCTCCGCGGGTGGCGGGGGTCAGCACGCCGCTGTCGACGAGCTTGAGCGCGGCGTAGAGCTGATCGGTGAAGTAGGCCGAGCGGCGGCAATCATAGGCGAGCGTCGCCACGGCCGAGAGGGTGTTGACGTTGCCCTTCACGGCACCGAAGCCGGTCTCCATGCCCCAGATCGCCAGGAGCGGGCCCGGCGGGACGCCGTAGCGCTGCTCGATCGAGGCGAAGAGCGCCGCGTTCTGCGCCTTGAGGGCGCGTCCGCGGGAGACGATGACGTTGCCGCCGCGCTTGGCCAGGAACTGGTCGAGCGAGAGCTTGAAGCTCTTCTGGCCGCGATCGGCCGAGATGGTCGCGGTGGAATAGGACGTGTTGGCGAGCGCCGCGAGCGAGGCCGGGCTCGCCCGGCCCTTGGCCTCGGCGGCGAACTCGTCCTTCCAGGCCTCGAAGCCGGCGGCATTGTTGCCGCACTGCGCCGCCTGCGCCGTGCCGGCCAGACCCATCAGGGCGGCAACCGCCACCATTCTCAATCCGTGTCCGGTCATCCCACACTCCATCAGGCGGCGGCCTCACGCGGCGCCGCGGCAATCACAGGGCTTCGGCCGTTGCGCGGCGCCGGGCGAGCCCCAATCATCGGAGCCCACGCCCGTTACCTTGAGTTCGGACGAACCAGACCTTGGCAGAATCACCGAGCTGTGGCGGCGGTGAGGCACGAACGGTGCTGCAGCGCCACTATCCTGCGGACATGATCGGATTGGTTAGCGGCGGATTGCAGCCGATCCCGCTCCGAATGCCCCACGAAACGCCCGATCACCGACCGTCTCCCCTCCGGGTACGGCGGCGCAGCGGGCATTTCGTGCGAGACATTCAGTTCACCTCGACCTGCACCACCCCCGGCACGGCGCGCAGCGCACCCGCGACCTGCGGGGTTGCCTGGTAGCGGTCCTTCAGCCGCACCTCGACCTCGCGCTCGCCGCCATCGAGGATCAGGATCAGCGAGACCTCGCCCTCGCCACGAAGGGTCAGGCGCTGCTGCACCGAACTCAGGGCGCGGTCGTCTCGCAGGAAGATGCGCATGCCCTTCTGGTGGCGGGCGGCGGCCTGATCGAGCGGCTCGGCGGTGGTGATGCGGGCGCGCACGTCCTCGCCCTCCAGGTTGGCCTGGATCGTCAGCACCAGCGGCCGGCCGGGTTCGAGGATGTCGCGGTACTGGTTGAGCCCCTCGGAGAAGATGATCGCCTCGAAATGCCCGGTCTGATCCGAGAGGATGACGATGCCGAGCTTGTTGCCGCTCTTGGTGCGCCGCTCCGAGCGGTCGAGCACCGAGGCGGCGATGCGGCCCACGCTGGCCGTGCCCGCCCGCACCCCCCGGCAGAAATCGGCCCAGGACTGGACCCGCAGCTTTTCGAGGATCGGCCCGTACTCGTCGAGCGGATGACCCGAGAGGAAGAAGCCGATGGCGTCGCATTCGCGCTTCAGCTTGTCGGTGTGGGTCCAGAATTCGTGGGCTGGGATGCGCAACGCCACATCCACCGAGGCGACGCCGCCGAACATGTCGGTGATGCCCGAGGTCTCGGCCTCGGCCGCGCCCTGGGCCATCTTCATCATCGGCTCGACCGCGGCCCAGGCCCGCGCCCGGTCCGGCTCGATGCAGTCCAGCGCGCCGGCCGCGATCAGGTTTTCCAGCGTGCGCTTGTTGACGTGGCGCGGGTTCAGGCGGCGGGCGAAGCAGGCGAGGTCCTTGAACGGCGTGTCGCCGCGCGCGGCGACGATCGACTCCACCGCCGAGCGGCCGACGCCCTTGATCGCGGCGAGCGCGTAGAGGATGCGCCCCTCCCGCACCTCGAACACCACGCCCGAGGTGTTCACCGACGGCGGCTCGACCGTGATCTTCAGGCGCTGCGCATCCTGGCGGAATTCGGCGAGCTTGTCGGTGTTGTCGATATCGAGCGTCATGGCCGCGGCCAGGAACTCGACCGGATGGTTCGCCTTCAGATAGGCGGTCTGGTAGGTCACCAGCGCGTAGGCCGCCGCGTGGGACTTGTTGAAGCCGTAATCGGCGAACTTGGCGAGCAGGTCGAAGATCTCGTCGGCCTTGGCCGTGGTCAGGCCGTTCTCGGCGCAGCCCTTCACGAAGCGGTCGCGCTGGGCGTCCATCTCCGCACGGATCTTCTTGCCCATGGCTTTCCGCAGGACGTCGGCTTGCCCAAGCGAGTAACCGGCCAGGAGCTTGGCGATCTCCATCACCTGCTCTTGGTAGACGATGATCCCGAAGGTCTCCTTCAGGATCGGCTCCAGCATCGGGTGCAAGTACCAGCTCGCCTCGTTGCCGGCGTCGCGCCCGAGCTTGCGCTCGCAATAGACCGGGATGTTGGCCATCGGGCCCGGCCGGTAGAGCGCCACCAGCGCGATGATATCCTCCAGGCGGTCGGCCTGCATTTCGCAGAGCGCCTTGCGCATGCCGGCGGATTCCACCTGGAACACCGCGACGGTCTCGCCGCGGCCCATCGGCTCGTAGGTCTTCTTGTCGTCGAGCGGGATCTGAGCGAGATCGACCTCGATGCCGCGCTGCTTGAGCAGATCGGTGCAGCACCGCAGCATCGTCAGGGTCTTGAGGCCGAGGAAATCGAACTTCACGAGGCCGGCTTCCTCGACCCACTTCATGTTGAACTGGGTCACCCGCATGCCCGTCTTCGGGTCTCGGTAGAGCGGCACCAGCTCTTCGAGCGGCCGGTCGCCGATCACCACGCCGGCGGCGTGGGTCGAGGCGTGGCGATGCAGGCCCTCCAGCTTCTTCGAGATCTCGACGAGGCGGGCGACGATCGGCTCCTCCTCGATCGCCTGCTGGAGCTTGGGCTCGCCCTCGATCGCCTGGGCCAGCGTCACCGGTTTGGCCGGGTTCTGCGGCACGAGCTTGGTCAGCTTGTCGACCTGCCCGTAGGGCATCTCCAGCACGCGGCCGACATCGCGCAGCACGCCGCGGGCGAGCAATGTCCCGAAGGTGATGATCTGCCCGACCTGCCGCTCGCCGTAGCGCTGCTGCACGTAGCGGATCACCCGCTCGCGGCCCTCGACGCAGAAGTCGATGTCGAAGTCCGGCATGTTGACGCGTTCGGGGTTGAGGAAGCGCTCGAACAGCAGGCCGAAGCGAAGCGGGTCGAGGTCGGTGATGAGCAGCGACCACGCCACCAAGGAGCCCGCGCCCGAGCCGCGGCCCGGTCCCACGGGGATATCGTGGTCCTTGGCCCACTTGATGAAGTCCGAGACGATCAGGAAGTAGCCCGGGAACTTCATCTTGACGATGACGTCGAGCTCGAACTTCAGCCGCGCGCGGTAATCCTCCTCCGTGAAGCCGGGGGCGGTGCCGTGCTGCTTCAGGCGGAGGTCCAGTCCGGCTTCCGCTTGCCGGCACAGCTCGGTCGGCTCGTCGGCGGCCACCGCCTGAACCGGCGTCTCGGCGGCCTCGGCCAGTGCCTCGGCCATGGGCGGGGCCTCGCCCGCGGCGACGCTGGCGAAATTCGGCAGGATGGGTTTGCGGGTACGCGCCCGAACGGCGCAGCGCATGGCGATCTCGACCGAGGCCGAGAGCGCGTCCGGCAGATCGCGAAACAGCTCCATCATCGCGGCGCGCGTGGTGAAGGCGTGGCGTGGCGTCAGCCGGCGGCGGCGCTCGTCGGAGACGAGGCGGCCATCGGCGATGGCGAGCAGGGCGTCGTGCGCGTCGTAATCGCCGGGCTTGGCGAAGAACGGCTCGTTGGTCGCGACGATGCCCAGACCGTTCGTATCGGCGAGCCGCAGCAATTCGCGCTCGACCGCGCGCTCGTCGTCGAGGCCGTGGCGCTGGATCTCGACGTAGAGCCGCTCCTCGCCGAACGCCCCTTTCAGGATCTCCAGGCGGCGCGCGGCCTGATCGGCGCGGCCGGCGCGCAGACTGGTGTCGAGCGGTCCCGTGAGCCCGCCGGTCAGGCCGATCAAGCCCTCGACGTTCCCCTCCAAGGCCGAGACGGCGAGGTTGGGCGCGGCACCGAGCGGACCGTCGAAATGGGCCCGGCTTCCGAGTCGCAGAAGGTTGCCGTAGCCGGCCTCGTCCTGGGCGAGCAGCACGATGTTGGCGCAGCCGGCCTGGGGCAGACGCGCCATCGGGTCCGGCGCCTCGAAGCAGATCGTGAGCTGCAGGCCTGCGATCGGCTGGATTCCCGCCTTGGCGGCGTATTCGGAGAATTCCAGCGCCCCGAACAGGTTATTGGTGTCGGTGAGCGCGAGCGCGGGCTGCCGGTCGGCCGCGGCCGCCTTGACGAGATCACCCGCCTTCACGCCGCCTTCGAGCAGCGAGTAGGACGAGTGGACATGGAGGTGGACGAAGCCGACCTCTTTGAGTGTGCGCGCCATGGAGGACCCTGCCCGGAGCCTGCTAAGATCGCCGCTCCATGCCTTCCGAGTCTGTCACCAAGGCGCCGCACCACGCCCGATATCCACCGCTCTTCGCGCCCGAGGCCGTGCGGATCGGCAAGGCGGGCGGAAAACACCTGCCCGGCACCCTTTCCTGTGAGCAACGCAGCCGAGGACGGAATAAACCGCGCTCGAACGCGAACCCTTAATGGATCGGCGCCAAGGCTACCGCCCAGAGCGCGACCGCTCCGAAGAGCAGGCCAAAGGCGGTGAACTCGACGAGGCTGGTGAAGAGCACACGCTTGGTCATCGCTTCCACTCCCTGTTGATGGAGTGATTTTTGTTCCTGTTTTGTTCTGTGTAAAGCCTTGGGACCGAACCACGTGATGGAATGGTGAACGATGTGTTGCCGGCGCCACGCTGGCAGAGGAGGACCGCCCCTATAAGCCCGGTCACGCGTTCGGTCGCTGCCTTCGCGCGGCGGGGCGCATCCTCACCGGTCACGGTGAGGTCAATCCGGAACCGCGACCTCGCCGCACGGTCCGGCACCCCGGAGCGCTTCGGCTTCGCCTCACGCCTCCAGGTGACGCCGCCGCACGAGTCGATGGATCAGGCCGCCGCGGGGGCCGACCAGCATCGAGACGAGGTAGAGCGCGCCCGCCGCCAACACGATCGCCGGCCCCGTCGGGAGCCGGATGCCGGCGTGGTAGGAGACCAGCAGGCCGGTCACGCTGGAGAGCATCGAGACCAGCATCGCCACCGGGATCAGGCCCGACAGGTCGGCGGCCCAGAATCGGGCGGTGATCGCCGGCAGCAGCATTAGGCCGACGGCCAGCAGCGTGCCGAGCGCCTGGAAGCCACCGACGAGGTTAACCACCACGAGCGCGAGGAAGGCGGAGTGCACCGGGCCGCCGGCGCGGCTGACCGTGCGCAGGAACAGCGGATCGACGCACTCGATCACCAGCGGGCGGTAGAGCAGGGCGAGCGCGATCAGCGTCAGGCTACTGATGCCGCCGAGCAGCGTGAGCGCGTCGTCATCCAGCGCCAGCACGGTGCCGAACAGGATGTGCAGCAGATCGACCTGCGAGCCGCGCAGCGACACGAGGAACACTCCGCCTGCCAGCGAGATCAGGTAGAAGGCGGCCAAACTCGCATCCTCCTTCAACACGGTCGAGCGGGTGACGAGCCCGGCGGCCAGCGCCACCGCGAGCCCGGCCACGAGCCCGCCCAGCGTCATCGCCGGCAGCGACAGCCCGGCGACGAGAAAGCCCGCGGCGGCGCCGGGCAGGATGGCGTGGCTCATCGCCTCGCTCATCAGGCTCATCCGGCGCAGCATCAGGAAGACGCCGAGCGGCGGTGCCGACAGGGACAGCGCGAGGCACCCGGCGAGCGCCCGGCGCATGAAGCCGAACTCCACGAAGGGGCCGATCAGGAAATCAAGGCAATCGGCAAACGTCACGAGACGGCCCCGTGATGCGCGCGGCCATGGTCGTGATCATGATGGTCGTGCTCATGATGATCGTGGCTGTGGTCGTGCCGGGCATGGCCGTGCCCCGGCGCCTGCGTCTCCGCGGAGCCGCCGTGATCCGTCCCATGATGCGCCTCGTGCGCGTCATGCTTGTGCGCGTCATGCTTGTGCTCGTCATGGCGGCAGATGGCGGCGGCCTCGTCCCAGGCCTCCGACAGGCGCAGCGCCCGGGCCAGCACCGGCGGCGTCAGCACCTCGCGCGTCGGCCCCCAGGCGATGGGCCGGCGGGCGAGAACGAGGGTCGAGGCGAAATGCGCGCGCACCTGGGCGAGGTCGTGCAGGGCTGCGACCACGGTGCGGCCCTCGCGGTGCCAGCCGCGGATCAGGGTGAGCAGGTCGGCGGTGGTGCGCTCGTCGATGCCGGTGAAGGGCTCGTCGAGCAGGATGATCCGCGCATCCTGCAGGATCAGCCGGGCGAACAGCGCGCGCTGGAACTGGCCGCCGGAAAGGGTGCCGATCGGCCGATCCTCGAAGCCGTTGAGCCCGACCGCCGCGAGCGCCTCGATCAGGCGGCTTCGCTGGCGGGTGAGGCTGCGCAACGCGCCGAGCGGGCGCCACAGCCCCATCGCCACGAGGTCGAGGACGCTCAAGGGGAAGCTGCGGTCGATCTCGGCGGCCTGCGGCAGGTAGGCGATGGTGCCGGAGCGCGGTCCCGCCTCGACGCTCCCGTCGAGAGGGCGGATCTCGCCGACGATGCCCTTCAGCAGGGTCGACTTGCCCGCGCCGTTCGGCCCGACCACGGCGAGCAGGTCTCCGGGCGCGATGGTGCCGTCGAGATGGTGAACCGCCGGATGCCGGTCGTAGCCGAGCGTCAGGCCCTGGAATCGGATGGCGCCCGCGCGCGCGGCTTCTCTGCTCACGATCTGGCCCACAGGATCACGGCCCAGAGCAGGCTCGACAGGATGAGGGCGGCCGCGAGACGAGGGCCGACTCCGCTGCGGAACAGCGAACGGCGCGGGAGGCGGACGGTCCCGCCGGCACGGGTCATGGGATCTCCGAGGATGGACCGGCGCGGGCGGTGTCGCGGAGGCCGGGAATGATCGCGGCCCGCGCCGTTGCCCGCCTCGTTGCCCGATTGCCGCCGGACGCCTATCTTGGTCGGGCTGATACACTGTAACATGGGCCGAGTTCAATCGGCCCGTGCGGAGTGTCGATACAAGCGGCAACGATAAGTGTCTCTCACGAAACTCCCGCTGCGCCGCCGTGCCCAGAACGGAGACGATCGGTGATCGGGCGTTTCGTGAGGTACTCTAAGCGGCGACAGCGGGCGCCGAGACCGGAGAGGTCGGGATGCGCGGTCACGCGCGGCAGGAGCACAGCCGAGGCGACGGCAGCCACGGCGACGGGCACGCGCACGACCATCACGGTCATGGCGCGTCCGGCTGCGGCGGGCATGCCGTCTCGGCCGAGGACGTGATCGAGCGGGCGGAGCGGCTCTGCCAGGCGCGCGCCTTGCAGTTCACGCGGCTGCGGCGGGACGTGCTCGCGGCGGTGGCGGCGGAGCATAAGCCGCTCGGCGCCTACGACATCGCCGAGCGGATGAGCGTCCCCGGGCGCCGGGTCGCGGCGGTGTCGGTCTACCGCGCCCTCGATTTTCTCACCGAGCAGGGGTTCGTCCACCGCATCTCCAGCCGCAATGCCTTCGTCTCGTGCGGGCACGAGCACGGCGCGGGGGCGGGCCTCGTCTTTCTGATCTGCCGCACCTGCGGCGGTATCGACGAGATGACCGCCCCGGCCGTCGAGAGCGCCCTCGACCGGACGCTGGCCGGGGCCGGCTTCACACCGACGAGCCGGATTCTGGAAGTCGAGGGGGAGTGCGGCGCCTGCCGCGGGCGCGGGGACGCGTTGCCGGACGAGGCGGGTCGCGCGTAGCGGTCAGCACGCGTTGCGGTAGGCGCGCGGCGAGGCGATCGTCCGGAACAGGATCGTGATGTCGAGCCAGAGCGACCAGTTGTCGATGTAATGCAGATCGGCCTGGACGCGGCTCTCCATCGCCGCGTCGGTCAGGGTCTCACCGCGAAAGCCGTTCACCTGCGCCCATCCGGTGATACCCGGCTTCACGTTGTGGCGGCGGGCGTAGAGGGCGATGCGGCGCTCGAAGCTGCGGTCATGCGCCAGCGCATGCGGGCGGGGGCCGACGAGCGACATGTCGCCCCGGATCACGTTCAGGAGCTGCGGCAGCTCGTCGAGGTTGGTCCGGCGCAGCAGGGCGCCGATCCGGGTGATGCGCTCGTCGTTGCGCGAGGCCTGCCGGAAGGGGGCGTCGGGGGCCGCCTTCATGCTGCGGAACTTGAAGACGCCGAAGGCCTCTTGGTTGAAGCCGTAGCGCCGTTGCCGGAAGAAGACCGGGCCGGGGCTGTCGAGCTTGATCAGCACGGCAAGCGCGACGAACAGGGGGGCGAGCATCAGCAGCCCGATCCCGGCCAGCGTCACGTCGAAGGCGCGCTTGAGCAGAATCTCGCCCACCGAGAGCGGACGGCGGCCGATATTGATGCCCGCCAGCCGGCCGACCCGAGCGACCTGCAGATCGGGGAAGCGGTCCATCATCGTGCCGGGCCGCAGGTGCAGGGCGGCCGGCACACGCAGGAAGGCATCGATGCAGCGCTCGATGTCGGCGGGCTCCGACCACGGCACCAGCACGAACACGTCGTCGGGCCGCAGGAACCGCACCACCGAGACCGCGAGGTCGAGATCCTCGGCAAGCAAGATCTCCGCGTTCCCCGTGCCGGAGGTGGGCTCCGGGCGGCGCAGGTAGCTCGTCCCGACGATGCGCAATCCCAGCGCCTCGACATCGTTGTTGGCGTAGAAGTTCGTCACGTCCTCCTCGTAGCCGACGAGGTGGACGCGGCTAACGGAGGGCGAGCCGGAGGTGCTGCTGCGGCGTACCATCGCCACCGTCGCCGCGCGGACGAGGATCGTGACCGGCAGGCCGGCGAGGAAGAAGGCGACCGAGGCGACGCGGGAGAAGTCCTGGGTCGTCTTCGTCGCGAAGCCGACCAGCAGGGCGACCGCCCAGGCCATGAGCCAGAGCGTCGCCCGGCGCTGCAGGTGTGGCGTCTGCGACAGACAGCGCTCGATGCTGTACTCGCCGCGGGCCAGGTTGGTCAGCACGACGATCAGGGACAGGAAGCCGGCCGTCTGAAGGTTCATGCTTTTCGTCAGCGGGATCAGCTCCCCGTCGCCGATATAGGCGTGGTAGGCCGCATCCACCGCGAAGCCGACCGCGAAGATCGCCACGAGATCGGCCGCCAGCAGCGAGGCCGAGATGCCCACGCGCAGGGCCATGCGCCGCCGCCGCGGCAGAAGCGAGGCCCAGACGGAGCGGCTCACCCCGTCACTGGGCAGCCGCTGGTACTGCTGAGGGGGGGGCTCGTGAAACATGTGTCCCGCGTTGTGCTGCCCTAGGGCGGTGAAGTGTCCCGACGCGGGACGTTTTCGGTCGCCGCGCCCGGTTCTGCGGCTGCCCGCGCAAGCCGCGCACCGGATGCGGGCCGTTGCCGTTGCTCGGGCTGAACGGGACTGACATACGAGCCGACGGACGAAAGCCCGGCCCTCCGGATGCCCGATCCTCGGATCGATTCTCCAGACAGCCGGACCCGTCGCGCTGTGCGGGCCGAACGCGGACGGGCCCCCGATCGATCCCCCTGGTTACGATCGGCGGCCGATGTGAGACGGAAGACGCGCATTCTACGAGGGAATCAGTGGCATCGCGGTGCGAGGCCTTGAAAGATCAGCACTTATTTTTTGAACAAATCAATGCGGGAGGGCCGTCCGGTCATCGGTGCGGACCGCTCTCCGGACGGAGTGCGGCATGAGAGCCGAAGCGATTGAGAATCCAGTGCCCGGCTCGCCCGAGCTTGCCGTAACGACACCGGCCCAAGCGCGCGGACAGGCCTCCCCGGCCCTGGCGGTGCTCCTGGGCCTCAGCCTCTCGCACCTCCTCAACGATCTCGTCCAATCGCTTCTGCCGGCGCTCTATCCCCTGCTCAAGGCGGGCTTCCAACTCGACTTCGGGCAGATCGGCCTCATCACCTTCGTGTTCCAGGGGACGGCCTCGCTGCTCCAGCCGGCGGTCGGCCTCTACACCGACCGGCGCCCGCTGCCCTACTCGCTGGCCGTCGGCATGGTGCTGTCGCTGGCCGGGCTCGCCCTGTTGTCGGTGGCGTCGGCCTACGGTGCCCTGCTCACCGCCGCGGCGCTGATCGGTCTCGGCTCCGCCATCTTCCATCCCGAGGCGAGCCGGGTCGCGCGGCTCGCCTCGGGCGGCCGCTACGGTCTGGCGCAGTCGGTGTTCCAGGTCGGCGGCAATGCCGGCACGGCACTCGGGCCGTTGCTCGCCGCCTTCGTCGTGGTGCCGCATGGCCAGGGCAGCGTCGCGTGGTTCTGCCTCGCCGCGCTCGCCGGCATCCTGATGCTCGGCACGGTCGGCCGCTGGTACGCGCAGCGGCTCGCCACGATGCCGCGAACCACCCGGAAGGGCACGGGCGCCGCATCCGGCCGCCTTAGCCGCACGCGGATCGTGGCGACGATCGCGATCCTGCTGGGGCTGATCTTCTCCAAATACTTCTACATGGCGAGCTTCTCTTCTTACTACACGTTCTACTTGATCCACCGTTTCGGCGTGCCGGTGGCGCTCGCACAGGTCTACCTGTTCGTCTTCCTCGGAGCAGTGGCGGCGGGGACGATTCTCGGCGGCCCGATCGGTGACCGCTTCGGGCGCAAGCTCGTGATCTGGATCTCGATTCTCGGCGTGCTGCCGTTCTCGCTCGCCCTGCCGCACGTGAATCTGTTCTGGACGGTGATTCTCTCTGTGCCGATCGGACTGATTCTGGCGTCCGCCATGCCGGCGATCCTGGTCTATGCACAGGAATTGTTGCCGGGCCGGATCGGGCTCGTCGGCGGCTTGTTCTTCGGTTTCGCCTTCGGCATGGGCGGCCTCGGCGCCGCGCTGCTCGGGGAGGTGGCCGACCATGTCGGCATCGAGCGGGTCTACGATCTCTGTGCCTTCCTCCCCGCCCTCGGGCTGATGGCGGTGTTCCTGCCGCGGCTGCGGTGAAGCCTCCGCGGGGCCGGGCGCCTGCGCATCCGCCCCGGGGCATCGCCCCGCGACGCCCTCGGTCGATTTTCCCAGAGCATCATCCCGAAAGGTGGCCTCCGGCTTTCGGAACAAGATGATGCGACAACAAGAGGCTAAGGCATCATCCCGAAAGGTGGCCTCCGGCTTTCGGAACAAGATGATGCGACAACAAGAGGCTCGAGCATCGTCCTGGATTTGATTTCCAGCACGATGCTCGAGCACCGGACGAGGGCAAGGAAGTGGAGCCTCGCCCCGGATCCGATGTCCGGGACGAGGCGCTCAGGCGGCCTGCTCGTTCTGCGGCCGGGCGAGGGTCTGGATCGACTCGAAGCCTTCGAATTGCGGGTGGCCGAGATAGAGCGGCTTGGTGCCGGGCACCCGGCCATGCGCCTTGCGGAACTGTTCCGAGCGGGTCCACGCCTCGAAATCGGCGCGCGAGCGCCAGACCGTGTGCGAGGCGTAGAGGATGTGGTCCTCCGCCTCCGGCCCCTTGAGCATATGGAACTCCACGAAGCCCTCCATCTCGCCGAGGTGGCTGTCGCGTCCGAGCCAGACCTGCTCGAAGTCTTCCGCCGATTCCTTGACGACCTTGAACCGGTTCATTGCGATGAACATGCCGTGACGCTCCCGATCTGAGCGAGCCGGCCCCGACGCGACCGCTCGAATATGATGACTCTACGTAGTTTCGATCGTAAGCTGAGGTAGTGCCCTGCGCACCGCTTGTGGCTTGCAGGGGGGCTGCCTCAGCGAATTCGTGAGAAATCCCAGCAAACTCCGGATGGAGTCGTCGATCTCGCTGCAGGAACGTCTAGTGAACAGAAACCTATCGGAAAACCGAAAACTTTCATCCGGCAACAGGTAGGCTCTTGCATTGCGTATGCACTTCATGGTGATGCTGCGGCTAGGCTAAACCCCTGCGATACGGTTGCCTCCAAAACGCATCTGTCTGACCTGACCCGGTAGTAGAAGCGTTTCGAGATACCCGAAGACGCTGGCCAAGGCTCAAGCGCTGCCGACCTAAGGTCCTTGGGTCGGTCCGCGACATCGAACAGGGACCGTGTCGTAAGATGATGCCGAAACAGACAACCGATGTCGACCGCCTCGTCGGGCTCCGGATCACCGCGCTGCGCAAGGCACGCGGCTTGAGCCAGACCGCGCTCGGGACCGCGGTGGGTGTGACCTTCCAGCAGGTCCAGAAATACGAGAAGGGCCAGAATCGTGTTGGCGCCGGGCGCCTGCGCGAGATCGCACGACTGCTCGAGGTCCCGGTCTCCGCCTTCTTCGAGGAAGGCGATGGCGCCGCCGCCCAGGAGCAGACAGAGGTGTTCGGCTTCCTGCGGGCGCACGGGGCCGTCGATCTGCTGCGGGCCTTCGCGACGATCGAGGACGATCAGATGCGCCGCGAGGTTCTGGCGATCGTGCGCAGCGCCGCCCGCCTCGGCCGCAAGAAGGACCCGGAAGTCGTCGTCGACGCCGTAGAGGCGCGGCCGGCCTGACGGCAGCGGGGCGGCGGCATGGGCAGCGGCCGGTGCTTGGCCTCGTGCTCTCCCTCGTCGAACCGGCATCGACGTCGAAGAGCGCATTACCCCGAGCACTCTCTGCCGACGTTCGGAGGGCATGATACGGGGCTCGCCCGCATCATGCGTCCGCCGTTCCGGCGATCAGATGGAAGAAGCTGCCCGTGACGCGGCCCCGGCGGTGGCCGGCGAGGCCGAGCGGTACCCCTTCCGCATCCGTCACCCGCGCGAGCGCGAGGTCGTCCCCCGGGGCCGGCGTGAGTTCGCTCGCGTAATGGAACTCGTGCCCGACGAGGCGCGTGCCGGCGACGCCGAGCAGCCCGTCGTCGAGGAGATGCGCGACGCGGTAGCCGAGATGGAGCTTGCGCCGCCGATACGAGGTCGCGACCGGCAGCAGCCCGCACATCGGATGGGTGAACCCGTCCGCATCCTCCAGGCTCTCGCCCAGAACCATGTAGCCGCCGCACTCGCCGTGGACCGGCCGTGTCTGCGCGAAGTCCCGCAGGCCGCCGAGGAAGCTTTGTGCCGCCGCGAGCCGGCCCGCATGCAGTTCGGGGTAGCCGCCGGGCAGCCAGCAGGCGTCGCAATCGGCCCCCGGCGCCTCGTCTTCCAGCGGCGAGAACGGCACGATCTCGGCGCCGGCCGCACGCCAGCCGGCCAGCATGTGCGGATAGAGGAACGAGAAGGCGGCGTCCCGCGCCACCGCGATCCGCTGTGCCGGCGGCCTCGGCAGGCCATCGGTTGCGACGGGGGCGTGCCCGCCGGCCACGGCAAGGATCGCGTCGAGGTCGAGGGCGGTTTCCGCGAGATCGGCGAGCCGGTCGAGGCGGGCGTGGAGGTCGGCGGTCTCGCCGGCCTGGACGAGGCCGAGATGGCGCTCGGGCAGGACGAGGCCCGCCTCGCGCGGGAAGGCGCCGAGCACCGGTAGGCCCACCCGCGACAGCCCTGCCTCCACCAGACGGCGGTGACGCGGGCTCGCGACCTTGTTGAGGATCACGCCCGCGATCCGGATGCGCGAATCGTAGGCCGCGCAGCCGAGCGCCACGGCCGCCGCCGATTGCGCGGCACCCGACACGTCGAGCACCAGAATCACCGGCCAGCCGTAGCGCGCGGCGATATCGGCGTTGGCGCCCGTGCGGCCCTCGCCCGCGACGATGCCGTCATGCAGGCCCATCGAGCCCTCGGCGACGACGAGATCGGCCTCACGCGCGCTCAGGCCCGCGCAGGCATCGAGCAGCGCGTCCGGCATGGCGAAGCTGTCGAGGTTGAGGCTGGGCAGGCCCGTCGCCGCCTCGTGGAAGGCGGGGTCGATGTAGTCCGGCCCGCATTTTGCGCCGCGGATCGCCACGCCGCGGCGGCGCAGTGCCCGCATCAGCGCGAGCGTCACCGTGGTCTTGCCGGAACCGGAGCGCGGCGCCGCGACGAGGAGGCCGGGGGCGGGGGTCACGAGGCAGCCTCGTCCGATGGTGCGCCACTGGCACCGATCGCGCCGCGGGGGCGGAAGCGGCGGTCGTAATCGGGGGCGTAGAGCGCGCTCTCACGGAAATCCGACGGGTCGAGCGCCGGTCCCACCAGGATCAGGGCGGTGCGCTCGATCTTCTCCGCTTGGACGCAGGCAGGAAGGGTGGCCAGCGTCCCGGTCAGCACCCGCTCGTCGGGCCAAGTCGCGCGGAACACCACTGCGGCGGGGCAATCCGGCCCATAGAACGGGACGAGACCGGCGCAGGTCGGCTCGACCACATGGATCGAGAGATGCAGCGCCAGGGTCGCGCCGGTGGCCGCGAAGGCGGAGAGCTGTTCGCGCTCCGGCATCGGGCTCGCCCGGCCCGAGGTGCGGGTGAGCACCACCGATTGCGTCAGCCCCGGCACGGTCAGCTCGCGCCGCAGCAGGGCGGCGGCGGCGGCGAAGGAGGGAACTCCCGGCGTCACCGTGTAGGGAATGTCCAGCGCGTCGAGCCGGCGGGTCTGCTCGGCCAGCGCGCTCCAGACCGAGAGGTCGCCGGAATGCAGCCGCGCCACATCCTGGCCGGCGGCGTGCGCGCGTCCGATCTCGTTCATGATCGCATCGAGATCGAGCGGCGCGGTGTCGATGATGCGTGCGCCGTTCGGGCACCACGACAGAATCTCGGGCGCCACCAGCGAGCCCGCATAGAGGCAGACGGGGCAGGCGGCGATCCGGTCGCGGCCGCGCACGGTGATGAGGTCGGCGGCGCCCGGCCCGGCGCCGATGAAATGGACGGTCATGACGCCCGCTTACAGCATCGGGACGCCCGTTGGGGAGAGACGATGGCCGAGGTTACGGCCGGGCGCTGAGGGAGGACGGCTCAGCGGGACGGTTCCGCCGCGACCTCGCCCCAGCCCGGCAGCGGGAAAACCCGGTCGTAGGCCAGATTGAAGAGAAAGGCGTAGGCCACGTAGAAGGCCGCGATCGCGAGATCCATGACGAAGGCCTCGACGAGGCCGATGCCGAGATACCATGCGATCGGCGGCATCAGGATCATGAGCAGCCCGGCCTCGAACAGCACGGCGTGAGCCACCCGCAGGACGAGGCTCTTGCGCGTGTGCCCGGTCCACCGCTGCATCACGCGATCGAAGCCGAGATTGTAGACGTAGTTCCAGACGGTTGCGGCGATGGCGCTGCCCACGCCGATCACCCCCATCTCCGAGGCGTGCAGCCCGAACAGCACCGTGCCGAACGGGATGATGAGCGCGAGGCCGAACATCTCGAACAGGAGGGCGTGACGGAGACGGTCGCGTGTGGTGCGCATGGATTGGCCTGGAAAGGTCCGGATTGGCCCGGAAGGTCTGGGTTGGTCCGCCGCCTTCTATCTGCGATACCCCGATCGCCAAGTTAGGACGTATCTGGAAATCAGATGAATGGCCGTCTCGCTCGACCAACTCCAGGCCTTCGTGGCGGCCGCCGAGGCCGGGTCGTTCTCGGGTGCCGCCCGCGTGCTGCGGAAGGCACAATCGGCCGTCAGCACGCAGGTGGCCAATCTCGAGGCCGATCTGGGGCTGGCGCTGTTCAGCCGAACCGGCCGGAACCCGGTGCTCACCCCGGCGGGGGAGCGGCTGCTGTCGGAGGCGCGCGTGGTGCTCGACCGGCGCGAGCACCTGATCGGCGTGGCGAGCAGCCTGGAGCAGCGGGTGGAGAACCGGCTGGTCGTCGCCATCGATGAACTCTACCCCGAGCACGCGCTCGGCGCCCTCTTCGCCGACTTCGCTCAGGCCTTCCCCTTCGTGGAACTGGAGCTGCTCTTCCCGCTGATGGAGGATGTCAGCCGCATGGTGCAGTCCGGCGCCGCCGACCTCGGCGTGATGTGGCGCCAGGAGATCCTACCGACGGAACTCGGCTTCCAGACCATCGGCTGGGTGCCGCTCAAGCTCGTCTGCGGACGCGACCACCCTCTCGCGAAGGCGCGGGTGGAGTGGGAGGAACTGAAACGCCACCGCCAGATCCTTGTCGCCGCGCGCAGCGACGGGCCGGAGAAGCGCCGTCTGCGGGTGGCGGCCGAGGTGTGGTGGGTGGAGAGCCACTGGGTGATCCTGGAGATGGTGAAACACGGGATCGGCTGGGCTTTCGTCACCGATCACGTCATCGCCTCGTCCCTCACCGCACCGTATCTCGCCACGCCGGACCTGCAGTTCGACAAGGGCGACTGCCCCATCGCCCTGGAACTGGTCTGGCACAAGCAGCGGCCCTGCGGCCCCGCCGCTTCATGGCTGCGCGAGCGCTTCGCCGCAGAGCGGATCGGCAGCCTGTCGGGCGGCGACCGGGCAGGCTGAGGGATGGGCTTCGCGGAAGGTGGCAGCGGTGCCCGCCCACCCCTTCTTCCGGAGCGGCGCGCTCACGCGACCCGGACGCGGTCCCGCCCGTCGGTCTTGGCGTCGTAAAGGGCCTTGTCGGCACGCTCCAGGCTCTCGTTCAGGGCCTCGCCGGCCCCGAGCATCGCGACGCCGATGCTCACCGTGATCGGAACGGCCGATCCTTTCCAGGGGACGGGCGCGCCGCCGACCGCGCGGCGCAGGCGCTCGGCGAGATAGGTCGTCGCGTTGTGATCGCGCCCCGGCAGCACGATTCCGAACTCCTCGCCGCCCAACCGCGCGAGATGGCCGCCCTCGGGCAGGAGGGCGGCTGCCCGCGCGGCGAAGTCGCGCAGCACCGCGTCGCCCGCAGCATGCCCGAACCGGTCGTTGATCGCTTTGAAATGATCGAGGTCCGCGACGATGAGGCCGGCCTCCGTCACGCCGCCGGTCTCGGCTGCGAGGCCCTGCCGGTTCAGAGCGCCCGTCAACGCATCCGTCCGTGCCATCCGCGCGACGGCGGCATAGGCCCGCTCTGCCTCAAGGGCGAGAATCGCCGTGGTCAGGAGGATGGAGGTGATGTGATCGACGATGAAGATGGCGATCACGGACAGGCGAACCGACGCCTCGGATACCGGCAGCAGGGGCAGGCAGATCGCCAGCGCGATCGCGAGCAGGGCCCCGGCGATCAGGTGGCGAAGCGGGGATCGCCGCGGTGAGCTTCGGAAGACATAAACGGCCGCCGCGGCCTCGTGGATGGCGTAGGCGATCGTGCTGCCGGCATTGACCAGGGTGGAGCTGCCGCCCGCGAGCGTGAGCCCGAGATGCGTCGCCGTCGGGAGCAGGAACAGGCCGATCATCGGCCCCGTCACCGCCGCGCGCCCGTCGAAGAGCCGGAGCCCGATCCAGAAGGTCGCCCCGGCGAGCGACCAGCCGAACGGCGACCAGATGCTGCCGTAATAGCCGAAATCGACGAACCACACGGCCATGATCGCGCAGACGGCGTAGCTCGCCCCGAAACAGAGGAAGTAGGTCTTCTGCCGGTGCAGCAGCCACGCGCAGAGAAAGATCGCGGCGCAGGCGCCGAACACCAGGAAATCGGTGAATTGCAGAGTGGAAACCGATAGGTCCGTCACCGCCCGCCCCTCCCTGCTGCACGCGGCCATCCTGGCCGCAAGCGCGTGAAAGGTTCCCTTCGCCGGGCGGCCTCTTCGATGTCTCGGTTAAGGAAGGTTTGACGCCCGGTCCGCAACGGCGAGGGCGCAGGTGGCGCCCGCGCTGGCGATGCGGAGCAGGACAAGGCGCGCCGCCGGGCCGGCGCAGGCCAAAGCCGCCGCCTCCGCCACCGAGCCGACGCCGCGGCTCGCCTCGATCCGGCCCGAGCGGGTCACGACCCGCGCATCCACCGCGGTCAGGGCCGCCGCATCGAGGGCGGTCGGCGCGAGGCCGAAGGCGGCCGCGGCCTCGCGGACCGCCGGCTCGCCGGCCCGGTCCGCGGCCGTCGCGATAGCGGCAAGCTGTCCGGATGCGAGCCCGGCCTCACCGAGGGCGCGGCGCAGAAGCGCAACGATCTCCGCGGCCGTCGTCGCCCGGCGAAAGCCGATGCCGGCGACGACGCTGGGCGGGGTCACGGCTTCGTCCAGACCCACTGCGTGATCGGCATGGCCGGGCGCCAGCCGGTGAGGCCGCCGACCGGCACCGCGTGGGCGACCGAGAGCCGGCGCAGGGCGCCGCCGGCCTCACTGAAGGCCGCGAGCAGGGCGGCCTCGCCCTCCAGGGTGACGGCGTTGGCAACACAGCGGCCATCGTGCGGGAGCGCCTCCCGGCAGGCGGCGAGCAGGCCGGGCTCGGCGCCGCCGCCGCCGACGAAGACCGCCCGAGGGGAGGGGAGGGCGGACAAAGCCGCGAGCGAGGCACCGACGACGACCTGCAGGCGGGGCGCGACGCCGAGCGCCCGCGCGTTGCGGGCGATCCGCTCCGCCCGGTCCGGGCGGCGCTCCACCGCGACGGCGCGGTTGGCGGGATGGCGCAGGCACCACTCGATCGAGACCGAGCCGGCGCCGGCCCCGAGATCCCACAGGGTCTCGCCGGCCCGTGGGCGCAGGGCCGCGAGCGTCACCGCGCGGATCTCGGCTTTGGTGAGCTGGCCGTCATTCTCGAACCATGCATCGTCGAGGCCGGGGCTCAGCGGCACGATCCGGGCGCCGGGCGCCGCTTCCACCGCGACCGCGAGAGTGTTCAGGGCGGCGACCTCGCTCAGATCGAAGTTTTCCGCGCGCGCCTCGCGAACCCGCTCATTCGGGCCGCCCATGGCTTCGAGCACGGTCAGTCGCGAACCGCCGCAGCCGCGCTCGGCCAGGAGATGCGCGACGGCCGCGGGCGTCGCGCCGTCCCAGGACAGGGCGAGAATGCGGGCGCCGGGCTGGAGATGCGGCACGATGCCGAACAGGTCGCGTCCGTGCAGGGTGAGGCAGGCGGTCTCGGGCAGCGACCAGCCGAGCCGGGCCGCGGCGAGGCTGAAGGCGGAGGGCTGCGGGAAGGCGCGGATCTCGTGCGCCGGCACCAGCCGGGCCAGTTCGGCGCCGATCCCGTAATGGAACGGATCGCCGGTGGCGAGGATGCAGGTCGGCCGGCCGCGTCGCGCCAGGATGCCGGGATAGGCCGTGTCGATCGGGCTCGGCCAGGGCCGGGTCTCGGCGGCCAGCGGCGCCGCCAGGGCGAGGTGGCGTCGCCCGCCATAGACGACTTCCGCCGTATCGAGAGCGGCGGCGGCGGCGGGCGAAAGGCCCGCCCGCCCGTCCTCGCCGATGCCGACGACGGCGAGCCAGGGGGCGTGATCAGGCACAAGTGACGGCGCCGTCATGGCGGCGGCTGCCGCAGCGTCGATTGCATGCAAAAAAGTCCGCGATGACGGGAGCCGTCTCGCGGACTTCGTTACGCGCCCCCGGCCGGAACGGCCAGGGGCTGGGATCGGACTTGCGCCTCAGCCCACCGCCGGGCGGGCGGCCAGCGGCGCGGCCATCTCCGGCACGGCCGGTCCGGGCACGCCGAGATAGGCGCGACGGGCGGGCTTGAGCACGAACCACGCGAGCGCCGCCACCACGAGGTCGAGGCCGATGGCGATGCCGAAGACCGGCACCCAGCTTCCGAGCGCGTCGTGGATCAGCGCGGCGACGGGGCCGCCGAGCAGCGAGCCCACGCCCTGGGCCATGTAGAGGAAGCCGTAATTCGTCGTCGCGTGCTTGGTGCCGAAGGTGTCGGTGAGCGTCGAGGGAAAGAGCGAGAAGATCTCGCCCCAGGCGAAGAACACGACGCCCGAGAGGAGGGCGAAGGCGTAGGCGTTCTCACGGAACATCAGCAGCAGGCCGATGGCGACGGCTTCGAGCGCAAAGGCCACCGCCATGGTGTTCTCGCGGCCGACATGGTCCGAGACCCAGCCGAAGAAGGGGCGCGTCAGGCCGTTGGTGATGCGGTCGAAGGTGAGCGCGAAAGGGAGTGCGGCAAAGCCGAACACCATGGCGTCGGCGACGCCGAATTCCTTGGCGAAGGCGGAGAACTGCGCGACCACCATCAGGCCGCCGGTCGACATCATCGCCATCATGGCGAACATCAGCCAGAATAGCGGGGTCTTCAGCATCTGAGCCGGGGCCACGTCGCGGGCGGCGCTCGCCACCTTGTCGGCGGGGATGGCGGGGGTCTCGCCAGCCTTCGGCGTGCGCAGGCCGAGCGCTGCGGCGACGCCGATCACGGCCATGACCGCGCCGAACACGAAGAGCGTGTGGCGGTAGCCCGAGGCCGCGATCATGTCGGTGATGGGGAAGGTGGTGGCGATCGCGCCCATGCCGTAGCCCGCTGCCACGACGCCGGCCGCGAAGCCGCGCCGCTCGGGGAACCAGCGCACCATCAGCCCGACCACGCCGACATAGACGATGCCGGTGCCGAGGCCGCAGAGCAGGCCGTAGGTCGCGTAGAGGCCCCACAGCGTGTCGGTGTAGGAGGCCGCGACCCAGCCAAGCCCCGACAGGGCGGCGCCGAGGGCGATCATGGCCTTGGCGCTGAATCGCTCGATCAGCCAGCCCTGCACCGGCGAGAAGAAGGTCTGGAGCACGATCAGCATCGTGAAGGCGACCTGCACGGCGGCGAGGCTCGCGCCGGTGGTCGCCTGGAACGGCTTCACGAACAGCGTCCAGACATATTGCGGACTGGAGATCGTCATCATGACGAGGAGACCCAGGCCGAGCTGGATCCACCGCGTACGATCAGAAATTGTATTCATCATTCACTCCCCTGCGGCGCTGGGCTTGAGCAAGGGGCGTGCCAGGGGCGAACCTCAGGTTCGGGCGGTGACGAGCCAGCAGGCGGCGCCGAGTTCCACCGGGCCGGACCCGAAGCGGTCTCGGAACAGCTCCGTGATGATTTTCAAGGCAGCGTCCTTCACGGTCGGCTCTCGCTCGCGCAGCAGGCGGGCGATGGGACCGCGGGTCGTCACGAAGTCGGCCGCTGCCTCGGAAGTGTCGCCGACCCGCATCGTCCGATCCACGGGCTCGCATTCGACGGCGTGAAAACCGGCTGCCTCAAGAATAGGCAGCAGCGTCTCCGGTGCGGCAAAACGAAAGGGGCCCGGCGCGCCCGGCTGCGGTGCTTCGGCCTCGGACAGGATCGGCAGCACCGCGTCCCGCGCCAGCGTGACCCAGGCGTTCTCCGCCATACTCCGCCAGCAGAGGAAGCTCAGTCGCCCGTCCGCCACGAGGGCGCGGCGGATGTTGGCGAAGGCCGCGGTGGAATCCTCGAAGAACATCACGCCGAAGCGGGAGAGGGCGTGATCGAAGCGGGTGCCGAAGGCGTGATCCTGGGCGTCGGCCCGAAGCCAATCGATCGGGGCGGCGCCCGGCGCCTCCCGTGCCGCCCGCTCGCGGCCGACGGCCAGCAGCGGCTCGGACAGGTCGGCGGCGGTGACGTGGCCGCCGCCCCCGATCTGCCGCGCGGCGCGGAGCGCCGTGTCGCCTGCCCCGCAGCCGATATCGAGCACGCGGGCGCCGGGCGCGAGTGCGGCGCGGGCGAACAAGGCCGCGGTGAAGGGCGCGAAGGCGGTGTCCAGTGCTTCGTGGTAGAGGGCCCAGCGCTGCCCGACCTCGCCGTTCCAGTAGTCGCTCTGGTCCTGGTTCAGGGTGCTCATCGTCGATCCACTCACTTCGATCCCGAGGCCCGCGCCCCGCCGCTGCCCGCGACGAGCCCGTCGATGGCAGCGGTGACGAGGCTGGCGCGGTCGTTGATGAAGTGGGCCAAGGATATCTCCTCGCGTATCACTCCTCCGGTCGCGTCCGGCGATCGGACGCGCTTTTGCGCGAAGGGTACCGCCCACTCGGCGCGGGGCAAGCCGGGTTTCGGCTCAAAGCCCCGCCGCGCCACCGTCGGAGCGCGGATCGTGTGTCGCTTCGATCCGCCCGTCTTTGACATGGCGCACCAGCATGCCGGCATGACCCAGCGAGTCGATATAGGCGCCGCCCAGTTCCTCGATGTCGTGGCCCAGGCGCCGGAGCGCCGCGATGCAGGCCGGATCGAAGCGGTCCTCGACCTTCACGCTCAGCGACTCGGCGCCCCAGGTGCGGCCGTAGAGCAGGCGTGGCGCGTCCACGGCATCGGCCACCGACATCCCGTAATCGGCGTAGCGGGTAAAGATCTGCGCCTGGAACTGTGGCTGCCCGTCACCGCCCATGGAGCCGTAGGACATCACCCGGCCGTCGTCGAAGGCGGCCAGCGCCGGGATCAGGGTGTGGAACGGGCGCCGGCCCGGCTCCAGCGGGTTCACCGCGTTCGCATCGAGCGAGAACGACATGCCGCGGTTCTGCCAGCAGATGCCGGTTCCCGGCAGCACCGTGCCGGAGCCGTACTCCCAGTAGACCGACTGGATGAAGGACACGGCCATGCCCTCATTGTCGATCGCGCCCATCCACACGGTGTCGCCCTCGCCCGAGCGGACCGGGATGCTCGCCGCACGCCGCATGTCGATCAGGGCCGCCTCGCGGTCGAGGCGCTTCGGATCGAGGAAGGCGGCCGGGTCGCCCTTCAGGCGGTCGAAGTCGGTGACGAAGCGGTCGCGGATGGCGAAGGCGCGCTTCGTCGCTTCGATCAGCCCATGATAATGCGCGGTGCTCTCCGGCTCAGCGATGTTCAGCCGGTCGAAAATCCCGAGGATGATCAGCGCCGCGAGGCCCTGGGTCGGCGGTGGAAAGTTGTAGAGCGTGGCGTCGCGCCGCCGCAGGGTCAGCGGTGCCCGCTCCTTGGCCGCGTAGGCCTTGAGGTCGGCGCGGGTGACGGGGGCGCCGAGACGCTCCAGGTCGCTGGCGATCTCGCGTCCGATATCGCCGCGGTAGAAGTCGTCGAGCCCGGCATGGGCGAGCTGGGCCAGGGTGTCGGCGAGCTTGGGCTGGGTCCGGATCGCGCCCGCCGCGTAGGGCTTGCCGTCATCGAGATAGGTTTTCGAGAAGTTCGGCGCGTCGTGCAGCGTGTCGAGCTCCTTCGGCACGTAGCGTGCCTCCGAGGCCGAGACCGGGCAGCCCGCGCGGGCGTGCCGGATGGCGTCGGCGAGGATCGTATCGAGGGGGAGCCGGCCGCCGAAGGCGCGGGCCATGTCGAGGGCGAGGCGCCAGCCGCCGATGGTCCCGGCGACCGTCACCGCCGCGTCGGGACCGCGGGAGGGGATCGCGTTGAGCTCCTTCTCCCGGTAGCGGGCGCGGGTCGCGAGCTGGCCGGCCGGTCCGCAGGCCTCGATGCCACGCACGCGGCCGTTCCGCTCGCGGATCAGCCAGAAGCCGTCGCCGCCGATGCCGTTCATGTGCGGGTAGACCACCGCGATGGCGGCGGCCATCGCGACCATCGCCTCGATGGCGTTGCCACCCTGCGCCAGCACAGTCTGCCCGGCCGAAGCCGCCAGCGCGTGGGGGGCGGCGACCGCCGCATGGGCGAAGACGGGCGTGTCGGGCATGACGGACTCTGACGAAACCTGAGATCGGACGGGCCGGGAGGCAGGATCAGGACCACGGGCGGGGACGGAGAGCAACTGCCGTGCTCCCTGCCACCGCGCACCCCCGGCATTCCTCGATCGCGCGACCGGCTCCCGCAGGATCGCAGACCGCCCTGGATGCGCCCTCAGGATGTGCCGGAGCCGTGCGGATTCCTGAAATGCCGAAATGGTTCCGGGTGGCACCTCTGCCTTCTCGCAAATGTTGCAGAAAAGGAACTGCGCCGGTGCGGGCGGGATGACATGATCGTCCTCGCGAATCGGCAGGTATCTCCGCACATGAAGCAGAACGAACGGGCGATCCTTCAGGATCGCGTGAGAACACTTGTCTTGCGCCATGCTTTGGAAGCCGCGCTGCAGCGGTTGGCTGATCTTTCCGGTGCGAGTGCCGAGGAAGAACTGTTGAGGCTCGAGCATTCCATTGTCGTCGCGACGCGCCGCGTCGGCGAAGTTCCGGGCAATATGCAGCTCGCTGCCCTGGTCGCCGTCGAGGATGCGCTGGTGGCCATCCGCACCGCGTTCGACACCGTGCACCAGCGCATCGAGGCCGCGCCAGCCGTGAGCGCGGCATCGCCGACGGCTTTGGCGGCCTGAAACGCGACAATTTCGCCGCCGGCACACGCCCGCGGCGATTGAATTGCCGTCGCGCCATGGGCATATCGCCCCCGCTTTTTCGCGTGTTCCTCGAAACACCCGCCGCATCGGCGCAGGTGTTCCGGGGCGGCACGCCAGACGGGGAGAGTGGCCTTTGAGCGAGACGGTAGAGCGGCACGAATTCGGTGCCGAGGTCGGGCGCCTTTTGGACCTCGTCGTCCACGCGCTCTATTCCGACCGCGAGATTTTTTTGCGCGAGCTGGTGGCCAATGCTGCCGACGCGACCGACCGGCGCCGCTTCGAGGCGCTGACCAACGAGGCCCTGGCGCTCCCCTCCGACGCCCGGGTGCTGATCGCCCCCGACAAGGCGACGCGCACGCTCACGATCTCCGATGCCGGGATCGGTATGAGCAAGGAGGATCTGGCGCAGAACCTCGGCACCATCGCCCGCTCGGGCACCCGCGCCTTCTCGCAGGCGCTCGGCGAGCGGGCGGCGGAGGGCGGCGAGGATCAGCGCCCGAGCCTGATCGGCCAGTTCGGCGTCGGCTTCTACTCCGCCTTCATGGTGGCCGACCGCGTCACCGTGACTTCGCGCCGGGCGGGCAGCGAGGAGGCCTGGACCTGGGCCTCCGACGGCAAGGGCAGCTACACCCTGGAGCCGGCGAGCCGGGAGCAGCCCGGCACCGACATCGTGCTGCACATGAAAGAGGACGCCGACGAGTATCTGGAGAGCTACCGGCTCGACCACGTCGTGCGCAAATGGGCCGACAACATCGCCGTGCCGATCGCGATCCGCGACGCGGAGGGCAAGGAGGAAGCCGCCAATCGCGGCACCGCGCTCTGGCGCAAGCCCAAATCCGAGATCACGGAAGAGCAGTACAAGGAGTTCTACCGCACCGTCAGCCACGGCTTCGACGAGCCCTGGGCGACCCTGCACTGGCGGGCGGAGGGCGCGCTCGAATTCACCGGCCTCCTGTTCGTGCCGAGCATGAAGCCGTTCATGCCGATGGAGGACGACCGGCGCTCCAAGGTGCGGCTGCATGTGCGGCGCATGTTCATCACCGACGAGGCCGAGCTGCTGCCGAACTGGCTGCGCTTCGTCCACGGCGTGGTCGATACCGACGACCTGCCGCTCAACGTCTCCCGCGAGATGCTGCAATCGACGCCGACGCTCGCCAAGATCCGTCGCGCCGTGACCACCCGCGTCATCAACGAGCTGTCGAGCCGCTCGAAGAACACCGAGAAGGCCGAGGAATACCAAAAATTCTTCGAGAATTTCGGGTCGGTGCTGAAGGAAGGCATCTACGAGGATTTCGAGCGCCGCGCCGAGATCGCGCCGCTGCTGCGTTTCCGTTCCTCTACGCAGGAAGGCTGGACCTCGCTGCCCGAATACGTCTCGCGGATGAAGCCCGAGCAGGAGGCGATCTACTACCTCGTCGCCGACGATGTGGAGGCGCTCAAGAACTCCGCCCAGCTCGAAGGTTTCCGCGCCCGCGGCGTGGAGGTTCTGCTGCTTTCCGACCACGTCGATGCGTTCTGGCCGGAGCAGTTGGGCAAGTTCGAGGACAAGCCCCTGCGCTCGGTCACGCAAGGGTCGGCCGACCTCGCCAAGCTCAAGCCCGAGGGTGAGACGGCCGAGGCGACGCCCGCGCTCGATAGGCTCGTGGCGGCCCTCAAACTCGCGCTGGAGCCGGACGTCTCCGATGTTCGCACCACCGACCGCCTCGTCGACAGCGCCGTGGTGCTCGCCGCCTCCGGCATGGGGCCGGACCTCCAGATGCAGCGCCTGCTGCGCCGGGCCGGCCGCGGCTTTGGTGGTTCCGCGCCGATCCTGGAGATCAACCCGCGCCACGCCCTGATCCGGTCGCTCAATGAGCGGGCCGAGGCCGGCGAGGATCTGAAGGCCGAGGCCGGCACGCTGCTCGACCTCGCCCGCGTTCAGGACGGCGACACGCCGCGCGATCCGGTGGCCTTCGCCCGTGCCGTCGCGGCGGCGCTGGCGGGCACCGCTGCGAAGCCGGCCGAATCGGCCTGAGGAAAGGGCGGGATGCGGGTGATCAGATCCGTGTCCCGTCATCCCGCGGGGGTGAGCCGCAGCGGAAGCGGGCGACGCGCCAGCGGTCGCCATGGGCGTTCTGCCACGCCGCCATCTGCGGCTGGGCGACCGACAGGCATTGCTGCGGCGTAACGATGTCTTCGTTGAAGCGGTGAACCCGCATGACGCAATGGGTCGGGTTCGCGACCATGCAGGTCAGGAAGTAGAGGCCGTAGAGCATGCGTGGAGGCTCCGTGCTGGCGTCGATCTCTCCTCCCCAGGACCGCTTCTTCGTGTTCCTGCCAGCGGCATCGCAATGAGCGTGCCGGAAGTTCCCACTCTGGTTGCACGGGGCGTCGGTGCCCCCTGCGTTTCAAGCCTGGACAGGTCCCTGAAACCGGACCCCGCGCCGGTCTGACGCCGCGGCGTTGACAGTCCCGCCGCATCCGCGCCAACACCGGGCCATGGCCGCAGAACCCTCGACCGATCCGCAGACCGCCCGTCTCGACCGCACGGTGACATGGAGCGTGATCGCTCTCGTGGCGGCAACCGTGCTGATCGGAGCCCTGGCGCCCCGTGCGGCCCATCAACCCGCGCCGACCACCGTTCCGGCATCGGGCCCGGCCCAAAATCCGAGCTGCGCCGAGTGGGGCGACGGCTGCAAGGTCTGCCGCCGGATCGGCGAGGAGACCGCCTGTTCGCTGCCGGGCATCGCCTGCACCCCCGGACCCGTGACCTGCCTGCGCGGCGCCGGAGAGCCCTGAAGGAGGCGCGCCCTGGCGTGTCTGGACACACGATGCCAGTCCCAGAACCGAGGCTCCGCTTCGCCCCGAGCCCGAATGGCCGCCTGCATCTCGGTCACGCCTATTCCGCCCTGCTGAACGCCCGCATCGCCCGGACCCTCGGCGGACACCTGCTCCTACGGATCGAGGACATCGATCTCGGCCGCGCCCGGCCCGAATTCGTGGCGGGCATCCTGGCCGACCTCGATTGGCTCGGTCTCCGCTTCGATGGGCGGATCCACCGCCAATCCGAGCATTTTGCGGATTACGCCGCGGCGCGCGACGCGTTGGCGGCGAGGGACCTGATCTATCCCTGCTTCTGCTCGCGGGGGCAGATCGCGGCAGAGGTCGCGGCCCGTCAGGCGCGCGGCGGCACGCCGGTTCCGCGCGATCCCGACGGCGCCCCGCTCTATCCCGGTACCTGCCGCGCTCTGTCCGCCGACGCGCGACGCGTCCGCATCGGGCGAGGCGAGCCGCATAGCTGGCGCCTCGACATGCCGGCCTCGCTCCGAACGCTGGCCGATCCCCTCCTCATCCGCCGCTTCTCGCCCGATGACGGCGCCGAGGAGACGATCGGGGCCGATCCGGCCCGCTGGGGCGATGCGGTGATCGTCCGGCGCGACGTGCCGACGAGCTACCATCTCTCCGTGGTCTGCGACGACGCGGTGCAGGGGATCACGCATGTCGTGCGCGGGCAGGATCTGGAGGCGGCGACCGACCTGCACGCCCTGCTCCAGCACCTCCTGCGCCGTCCCACGCCGGCCTATCACCACCACGGGTTGATCCGGGCGGAGGACGGCGAGAAGCTCGCCAAGTCGAAGGGCTCCGAGTCGCTCGCCGATCTACGCGCCCGGGGCGTTACCGCCGAAGATGTGCGAACGCGGCTTGGGTTCTCACGGTTGTGTTAATCCTGCGTCTCACAGGGCTTGTGCCGCAGCGACCCTTCGGGAATTCGTGGAGAGCGGCGAGCGGCCATGAGGGGGCTAGGCACGATGCGATCGTTTCGCACGATCCTGATTTTGTCGGCCTGGGCGCTCGCCGCACCGACGCTCGCGCAGGAAGCGGATCGCCCTGCCTCACCTGCAAAGGATTCGGCGGCGATCGAGGCGTGCCTCAAGGGCAAGGAGACGTCAGCCCAGCGGCGCGCCTGCATCGGAAGCGTGGCTGGACCTTGTCGGGAAACGCAGGATGGCGCCACCACGATGGGTATGAGCGCGTGCATCGGCCGAGAGCACGCAATTTGGGACAAGCTTTTGAATCGTACCTATCAGCAAGCCATGGTGGGCTTCGATGATGACGGTAAGGCTTACTTGAAGGGTGCACAGCAGTCTTGGCTGAAATTTCGCAGCCAAACATGTCAATGGCCCTATCACGTCTATCGGGGCGGAACCCTTGCCGGGCCGCTATCGAGCGAGTGCTTCATGGAGCAAACCGCACTCAGGACGTTCGACTTGATGACGGTCGTTGAAAATGGGGATCATTGACTTCTCCGCAGAGCGGTAAGGAAGGCAACCTCACCGCATCGCGTCGCGCTGCGCCATCGCCGTGGCGGTCTTCGATTTCTGCATCGTCGCCTCGGTCTGGTCGCGCTGGCGCTTGAACTCGGCGAGCAGGCGTCCGTCGAGCTCGCGCCCGCGCGGTACGCGGATCTTCATCGGATCGACGAAGTGCCCGTTGATGATCACCTCGTAGTGCAGGTGCGCGCCGGTGGAGAGGCCGGTCGAGCCGACATAGCCGATCACCTGGCCCTGCCGGACGCGGCTGCCCGCGCTGACCCCGCGGGCAAAGCGCGACATGTGGTTATAGGTCGTGACGTAGCCGTTGATGTGCTGGACCTCGACCCGGCGGCCGTAGCCCGAGTCCCATTCCGCCTTGATGACCGTGCCGTTGCCGGCGGCCACGATCGGCGTGCCGATCGGGTTGGCCCAATCGACGCCGGTATGCAGCTTGGCATAGCCGAGGATCGGGTGGCGCCGGTAGCCGAACCCCGAGCGCATGATGCCGTCGGCGATGGGTTTGCGGATCAGGAACTTCTTCAGCGAGCGGCCCTGCTCGTCGAGATAGTCGATCGAGCCGTCATCCGGTGACTGGAAGCGATAGACCTTGCGCGACTCGCCTCCGAGATTGAGCGCGGCGTAGAGCAGTTCCGGCCGTTCGGCGGCGGCGAGGCCGGCTTCCTCGTCGTAGGTGTAGAACAGATCGATTCCGTCGCCCGAAGAGATACGGCGCTGGAAGTCGATGTCGTAGCTGAAGATCCGGATGATATCCTCGATCGTCGGGCGCGGCACGTCGTGGCGCGCGC